>JASFBC010000289.1:0-37882 GCA_036172315.1 Anaerolineae bacterium
GAAAGTTGCTTTAGAAGAAGGAGTACAAATTAATTTCTTCGGCGACATTGATGCTCATTCATGGCTAGAAGATCCAAATATCGGGGGACCTGATGCTAAGAATTCTGACCCAACATTAAGGGACGACAATTATCAAAAAAAACCTGCATGGTACGGTGTCTCAAAAGCTATTTTAGAATATCTATTGTCGAAATAGCAATCTCTACTCTACTATTTTTCTAGTCAAGCCCTCAATAACCCCTCTTAAAAACCAGAACCATCCAATGATAAAAACTGTTGAGGCTGGATTAAAAAGTGGGCAGTCTCCCTCTTGAGTGTTTACAGATAATGAGGTATTATGGGGGCATCCTTTAAGCCAGGAGATCAGGATGCCGCAGTATAGGGGCGTAGCGACGCTACGTCCCTGCTGTCCCCCTGAGGCCTGGATGGATTCCGGCAAGCCACAAGGCGAGCACCCGAAGAACATCGGGAAATGTGGCAAGACCAAGGCGGGTCGCCAACGCCACCTGTGCCGCACGTGTGGGCGTACGTTCACAGAAACCAAAGGCACGATCTTCTACCGTCGTCGCACGCCCGAGAATGAGATCATTGAGACCCTCGCCCTTTGGGCGGAAGGGAATCGCATCGGCAATCTGGCCCGCGTCAAAGGGCACAAGGAAGACACCATTCTGGATTGGTTGCGCGACGCCGCTCAGCATGCCGAAGCGATGGAAGAGGAGTTGCTGGCCCGCTATCGGATCCAGCGCGGTCAAAGGGAGACTATCCACCCAGCATAAAGGTCACGATGTTCTTGCCAATATCGTGGATGTCTCCCTGGACAGTGCCAATGAGGACTCGCCCGAGCCGCCTGACCTCCGGGGATTCGGCCAATTTGGGCTTGAGGATTTCGGCGATTCGGCTCATAATCTCACCGGCCATCATAATTCGGGGTTGAGTTATGGGGCAGTGTCATTGCTGCTGGAAGCGCTGGGGCTGTTTATGAGCAAGACCCTGGTCTACCTGACCGTCCAGGAGGCCGCTCGGCGGGTTCCCGGAATGAAACGGCAGCAGGTCTTTGAGGAGGTTCGGACACCAGCACTGGGGAGTGATGTCACCACAGTAAAAGTGAAAGGGAAATGGTATCCGAAAGGGGTGGCGGTGGATGCAGTGAGCGGCCTGGTGCTCACAGTGGATGGGTTGGCTGGGGAGGATGCGGAGGCATTAAAGGGGTGGCTCCAACCGGTGGCGGAGGCAGTAGGGGCGGAGATTCTGGTGACGGAGGATGCGGATGCATTCAAGGAGATGGCAGTGGCGCTGGGCCGAAGGGTCAGATAAGGAAAATATGGGCCTGGGGAGGTATCAGACCTTCTCGCCATGTAGCAATTTTGAGCAATCACCCCTGGGGCGAAGGGAATGAGGGTGAGGCGGGGGCCACTCTCAGACCCCCAACACTTTTTCAGGACACCCTCTATACCGTTTGACATTTTCCTGAATTGCGGTAATATGGCAATATCCAAACACCTCTGAAAGGGAGTCCCGCATGGCCAGGAATCGCCGTCCAGAAGAGAGAGTCGTCCTGATTACCGGTGCCTCTTCAGGTATCGGCAAAGCGTGCGCGGAACATTTGGCCCGACGGGGCTACCGGGTTTTCGGGACCAGCCGCCGCGCCCCCTTTCCCCCCTTCCCATCTGCCCCCGGCCAGCCCGTTATGCTGCAAATGGACGTCACCCAGGATGAATCCGTCCAGAGAGCCATAGATTTCATCCTCCAGGAGACCGGCTGTCTGGATGTGGTCGTCAACAACGCCGGCTTCGGCATCGCCGGCGCGGTAGAAGATACCTCCATTGACGAAGCCAAATCTCAGTTGGAGACGAATTTCTTCGGCGTCCTGCGCGTCTGTCGGGCCGCGTTGCCGGTGATGCGGGCTCAGGGGGAAGGGTTGATCGTCAACATTAGTTCTCTGGGCGGGATCATCGCGCTTCCCTTTCAGGCCCTCTACAGCGCATCCAAGTTTGCCGTGGAGGGACTGACCGAGGCCCTGCGGCTGGAAGTCCGTCCATTCGGCATCCGCGTGACGATGATTGAGCCAGGAGATATGCGTACAGGCTTCACCGATCAGCGGGTGCGGGTGGCGGCGTGGGGGCCGGAGTCGGCCTACGCACCGTTTGCGGAGCAGGTCCTCCGGATTGTGGAGGCGGATGAACGGCACGGCGGCGCGCCGGAAACGGTGGCCGTCCTGCTGGAACGGATTCTCCGATCCCCTCATCCCGCCCCCCGCTACCGGGTGGGGCCGGCCTTTCAGCGTCTGGCCGCCACCCTCAAGGGCATCCTTCCCGGCCGCCTCTTTGAGTGGGCGCTGGCGAAATATTACCGCATTCCGTGAAAAGTCGGCAAAAGCAGGCCTGGCGGCCTGCGTTACCGCTACTGTAGCGCAGGCTGTCAGCCGGCAAAGCGAAGGAGGGATTGATGAACATACTGAACCGCATCCTGGTCGTCCTCTGGCTGTTGATCGCGCTCCCTCTGGGCATCGCCCTGTGCGTCGCCCCGATGCCGATTCTGGGAGCAGTGGGAGAGGGAGTGGAACGTCTGATCTCCTGGCTGGATATCACCCCCACGCTGGCGCGAATTTCTCTGGGCATCCTCTTCGCCCTGGCCTGGATGGTCATCTGCCTCCTGCTCCTGATCCTGGAACTGCGTCGCCCTCCGCACCGCATGGTTCGGGTGGAACGGGTAGACGGTGGGGTCGTGGAGGTCAACCTGAAGACCATCACCGACCATATCGCCTACGAACTGGAACAACTGCCCGGCGTGCTGCGAGCCCGTTCCCGGGCCTCCGCCCGGCGCAACGCCGTGGCCGTGGAAGTGGAGGTGGACGTGGCCGGAGATATGGCCGTACCGGCTCAGGCATCCCAGATCGTAGATGCTGTCCGACACGCAGTGGAGGAGAAAGTGGGGGTACGGCTGGCCCAGCCCCCTCAGGTCCGCCTGCAAGCCGCCCCCGCCCCGGCCGTGGTCCGGCGGCAGGTGGAAGGCCCTCCCTCCGCTCCCAACCGATAGCCGTCATCCGTTCTCAGTATGACCGCAACACAACGTCTGGCCGTACTGGTGGAGTCTCTCCTGTTCGTGGCCACCGAACCGGTGTCGGTCGAACAGTTGGCCGGGGTGCTGGAATCCTCCCCCGAGCAGATAGAAGAGGCGTTAAGGGAACTGGAGACGGCACTCCAGGAGCGCGGCCTGCGCCTGCAGCGAATGGGGGATCGGCTCCAGTTGGTGAGCGCACCGGAAGCGGCCCCGTATGTAGAGCGATTCCTGGGCCTGGGGGAGCGGCGCCGTCTTTCCCAGGCCGCCCTGGAGACCCTGGCCATCATTGCCTACCGGAGCCCCATCTCCCGCCCGGAGATTGAGGCCATCCGGGGAGTGAACTGCGATAGCGTCCTGCGGACCCTGCTGGCGTCCGGCTTGATAGAAGAAGCGGGACGGGCACCGGCCCCGGGCCGCCCCATTCTCTACGCTCCGACTTTCGCCTTCCTGCAACACTTTGGCCTGCAGCGCCCGGAGGACCTGCCGCCACTGGAAAACGAACCCACTAGCCATCCATAAGGAAAGGAGTCCCATGGCGAGAATAGAACAAATCTCCGGAATCGGCCCGGCCTACGGCGAGAAGCTGCATGCGCTGGGCATCACCACCACAGAAGCATTGCTGCGCGCCGGGGCGACCCCCAAAGAGCGCCAGGAACTGGCCGAGAAGATCGCCGTGAGCGTGGAGATCATTCTGAAATGGGTCAACCGCGCCGACCTGATGCGCATTACCGGCATCGGTGAGCAGTATAGCGACCTCCTGGAAGCCGCAGGGGTGGACACCGTGCCGGAACTGGCCCAGCGCAACCCCGATAATCTCCACCAGAAACTGGTGGAAATCAACACGGAGAAGCACCTGGTCCGCCGGTTGCCTGCCCGGGATATGGTCGCCGATTGGATAGAACAGGCCAAGGGCCTGGAGCGCGCTGTCTCCTACTAAAGCCACCATAGAAAACGTTTACCGACAATTAGCCCGCCGTCTGGACTCCATCCCCAACGGCTTCCCGGCGACGGAGAGCGGCGTAGAACTCCGGATCCTGGCCAAACTCTTCACCCCCCAAGAGGCCACACTGGCCGCCGGAATGCATCTACTGTATGAGCCGGCGGAGGCCATCGCGGCACGCGCCGGAATGGAGCCCCAGGAGGCATACCGGACGCTGAAGGATATGGCGCGCAAAGGACTGATCCGCGCCCGCCGGGGGGAGGGCGGACTGGTCTTCGCGCTGCTGCCCTTTGTGGTCGGCATCTACGAGGAGCAACTGCGCCGAATGGACGCCGAACTGGCCGCGCTGATGGAGCAGTACTTCCGGGAAATCGGCGGCCGGACAATTCTGGATGCCCAACCCCCTATCCATCGGGTCATCCCTGTCCAGGAGGCCATCCCGACCGACCTGGAGGTCTTCCCCTACGAGCGCGCGGCGGCCATCGTGGAAAGCGCCAAATCCTGGGGCGTCCGGGATTGCATCTGTCGGACCCAGCAGCGGCTGATCGGCAAGGGGTGCGACGCCCCCCTGGAGATCTGCCTGATCCTGGCGCCGGTGGAGGGGGCCTTTGACCGCGATGAGTTGACCCGCCCTATCACCAAAGAGGAGGCCTTACAGGTCCTGCGGGTGGCGGAGGAGGCGGGCCTGGTCCATACCACGGGCAACTTCCGCGACCGGCACTACTATATCTGCAACTGCTGTCCGTGCTGCTGCGCCGTCCTGCGGGGGCTGACGGAGTTCGCCGTCCCCACAGCGGTGGCCCGCTCCGGCTTCCGCTCCGCTGTGGACCCGGAGGTCTGCCTGGGGTGCGGGGCATGCGTGGACCGATGTCCCTTCGGGGCCCTCTCGGTGCCGGAGGATGTAGCGGTGGTGGATAGCGCCCGATGCCTGGGATGCGGGGTCTGTACCCTGGCGTGCCCGGCGGGGGCGATCCGCCTGGAGCGCCTTCCGGCGGAGGAAGTCCCCCTACCCCCGGCCAACATCCAGGAGTGGATGCTGTTGCGCGCCCAGGCGCGTGGGCTCAGGATAGAAGACGTTCTGTAGCACCATAGCGATGTTCGGAATCGGGCGTTGCACGGCGCAAGCAACGCACTGTTCCTCTTCGCTCCCCATCAGCGCCGCGCCGCTGAGAGTTCGTTTGCAGCAAGGCATGGAATGAAGCAGGGTGTCGTACGTGCCAGGCGCTTTCCAAAGTGCCTGGCACATCGGTTTCCTGCCATCGTTTGCCAAACCGGGACTTTCTGGTATAACAAGGAACACGATACAGAGCCCGGCTTTCCAGGAGCCAGCGAATGTCGCTAAAAGCATTGTTGGAGGCTATGCGTCCCAAACAGTGGGCGAAGAACATCTTCGTCTTTGCCCCACTGGTCTTTGACCTGAAACTGTTCCATCCCGTCTATCTCGCCCGGACCATCGCCGGTTTCCTCCTGCTGTGCCTGATTTCGGGCGCCGTCTACCTGATCAACGACCTGGCGGACGTGGAGAAGGACCGTCAGCATCCCCGCAAACGGAATCGCCCCATCGCATCCGGGCGACTCTCCCCGCGCCTGGCGCTGACGGCGGCCATCCTCATCCCGCTATTCGGCATCCCCCTCGGGCTGGTGCTGAACCCGCTTTTTGGCGCTATTCTGGTCGTCTATTTCATCCTCCAGATCGCCTATTCCTTCTCCCTCAAGAACTTCGTCATCATTGATGCTATGGCGGTGGCGGCGGGATTCGTCCTGCGGGTCGCCGCCGGCATCCCGCTGGTGGAGGCGGAGCGATTCTCACCCTGGATTTACACCTGTATGGGCCTGCTGGCTCTTTTCATCAGTTTCAGTAAACGCCGCCACGAACTGACGCTCCTGGGAGAGAACGCCAATAACCATCGGGAAAGTTTGGGGGAATATACCATCCCCCTCCTGGACCAGCTTATTCTCATCGTGACCGCTGCGACGTTGGTGGCCTACACCCTCTACACCTTCTCGGCGCCCAACCTGCCACCGAATCATATGATGATGCTGACGGTGCCCTTCGTCCTCTACGCCGTCTTCCGATACCTGTATCTGGTCTACGTTAAAGGACTGGGCGGGGAACCGGAGGAGATCGTCCTGCGGGACCGGCCGTTGCAGGTTGGGGTATTGCTATGGGGACTGGCCGTCATTCTGATTATGTATCTGGGGTAGAGGGGAGAGTTGTCCGGGCCTCCGCGTCGGGCAAGGTGATCCTGTTAGGGGAGCATGCGGTGGTATACGGGCGGCCGGCCATCGCCGTCCCCCTGAGCGGGCTGCGCGCGATGGCCACCCTGACTCCGCACCCCGGCCCCCTTCATATCCAGGCCCCGGCGGTGGGGATAGACGCCCCCCTCTCCGAACTCCCCCCCGACCACCCGCTGGCGCGCATCGTCTATCTGACGGCGGAACACCTCCGTCGGCCCTTGCCGGACGCCCTCCTGCAGATAACATCCGCCCTCCCCGTTGCCTCGGGGCTGGGATCGGGGGCGGCGGTCTCCACGGCCATTGTCCGGGCGCTGGCCACCTGGTATGGCATTTCGCTGGACCCCCTGACCGTCTCCGGACTGGTGTATGAGGTGGAGCGCATCTACCACGGCACTCCCAGCGGGATAGATAACACTGTCATCGCCCACGAGCGGCCCATCTATTTTGTTCGGGGGCAACCGCCGGAGCCTCTGCCGGTGGGGACGCCGCTCCACCTGCTGGTGGCGGATAGCGGCATCCCCAGCCGGACCCGCGAGGTGGTGGGAGACGTCCGGAAACACTGGGAAGCGGAGCCGGCCCGCTACGAGGCGCTCTTTGACCAGGTCGCCGAAGAGGTGGAGGCGGCCCGGAGGGCCATCACCCAGGGGGACACGCAGGCGCTGGGGCGACGAATGGATGCCAACCACGAACTCCTGCGGGCGATCGGCGTCTCGGCACCCGCGCTGGACCGACTGGTAGAGGCCGCCCGGCGGGCCGGCGCGCTGGGGGCCAAACTCTCCGGCGCCGGTCGGGGCGGCAACATCGTCGCGCTGGTGGAGGACGCCACGGCCGACGGGGTGGAAGAAGCGCTGAGAGCGGCAGGCGCCGTCCACCTCTGGCGGACAGACGTAGAAAATGGCGGAACGGGTTTTCCTGAAACTGGGCGGGTCGCTGATCACCGATAAATCCTCCCCGTACACGCCGCGTCCGGAAGTCATCCGGCGGCTGGCGGAGGAAATCCGGAAGGCATTAGAGGCCAGGCCAGACCTGGAGTTGGTCATTGGCCACGGCTCCGGTTCATTCGGCCATACGGCCGCCGCGCCCTACGGCACCCGGCAGGGGGTCCAGACGCCCCGGGAGTGGCGGGGGTACGCGGAGGTAGCGGCGGCGGCCGCCCGGCTCAACCGCCTCGTCACCGACATCTTCTTAGAGGTCGGGGTCCCTGTGCTCAGCCTCCAGCCTTCGGCCTCAGCCCGTTGCCGGGACGGCGAACTGATCCATCTGGAGACGGCGCCGATCCTGGCCGCGCTGGCCCGGGGCCTGGTGCCCCTCATCTACGGTGACGTGGCACTGGACGAGGTGCGGGGAGGCACCATCGTCTCCACGGAAGACCTCTTCGTCTACCTGACCCCCCTTCTCTCCCCCCGGCGGATTCTCCTGGCCACCCGGGTGGAGGGCGTGCTGGATGCCGGGGGACGGGTGATTCCAGCCATCTCCCCGGCTGACCTCCCGGCCCTGCGGCCGTCCCTGGGGGGCGCGCGCGGTGCCGATGTGACCGGCGGAATGGCCGACAAGGTGGAGCGAATGGGTGCTCTGGTGGAACGGTATCCCGACCTGGTCGTACAGATTTTCTCCGGGGAGACCCCCGGTCGGCTCTTATCTGCCCTCCTGAGCGCATCGGAGACCCCGGGTACCCGCATTCACCGTTAGCCCGCCACGCATCCCGGTGCCCTGAGTTACGGGGACGGTCACCTCAGGGTGACCATCACCGGAGCGGTGCCCACTTGCCATCCCTCCCCCTCCCGGTTATAATGAACCCCGGAATCAGAAAACCGGTCCCTGCCGGTGCGCTGATTCCGAACGATTCAGCCCGATGGAGATCGCCCTCCTTGGCGCCGATGAGGGGCAGGGGCAAGCCCTGCCCCTGCGCGGGACGCTTGGCGCCGGGCGTCAACCTGCGTTGATGCCTTCTGGCCGAGCGCCGCTGGGAAATCGGCCTCCCTGGGCGTTTCACGCCGGGCGTCAACCTCCGTTGACGCCTCCGGAAAGGGACGGCGCAGGCCGCCCATTGGCCAGAGGCCCAGGGAGGCTGACTTTTAGTCAGCGTCGCAGGCGCAGGCCGTCCGAAGGCCGCAGGCCCCGAGAGGCGGATTCTCCGTCAGCGGAATCGTTACCCTTTCCCGCCCCTGGCGCTCTTTGCGGTGGAGAAGATAATGACCGACATTCTGCAAAGCCTCAACCCCCAACAACAGAAAGCCGTCACCGCGTCGGACGGGCCGGTGCTGGTCCTGGCCGGCCCCGGCTCCGGCAAAACGCGCGTCCTCACCCACCGCGTCTCCTGGCTGGTGCTGGAGCGGGACGTGCCTCCCTGGCGCATCATGGCCGTCACTTTCACCAATAAGGCCGCTCGGGAGATGCGGGAGCGGTTGGAGCGGCAACTGGGCGTCTCCCGCGCCGCCGAACTGACTCTGGGCACCTTCCACGCCACCTGCGCCCGCATCCTCCGCCGCGATGGCGAAACGATCGGCATCCCCCGCAACTACGTCATCTTTGACGCCGACGACCAGGTCGCCCTGGTCCGCCAGGTCCTCAAAGACCTGAATTTGGACGAAAAGCGCTACACGCCGGCCGCCGTCCACGCTGTCATCTCCCGGGCCAAAAACGAACTGATCGGCCCCGGTTCGTTCCAGCCCGCCTCGTACTTTGAAGAAGTCGCCCGGCGGGTGTATGAACAGTACCAGGAGCGGTTGCGGGCCAACAACGGCCTGGATTTTGACGACCTGCTCATGGAGACGGTGCGCCTCTTCCGGGAAGCCCCCCACGTCCTGGCCCGCTACCAGGAGCGGTATCTCCACATCCTGGTGGACGAGTTCCAGGACACCAATATGACCCAGTATGTCCTCCTCCGGCAACTGGCGGCATGCCACCGCAACCTCTTCGTCGTCGCCGATGAGGACCAGTCCATCTACCGCTGGCGCGGCGCCGACTACCGCAATATCTCCCGCCTGCGGGAAGATTACCCCGATCTGGCGACCTACTTGCTGGAGCGGAATTACCGCTCCACCCAGACGATTCTGGACGTCGCCCAATCTATCATTCGCCATAACCCCAACCGGACCCCCAAGCGGCTTTTCACCGACCGGGGACACGGGCCCAAAGTCGTCATCCACGAAGCCTACGACCCAGAAGAAGAGGCCCAGCACGTGGTGGACACCATCGCGCGCCTGGTGCTGAAAGGCGAGGCCCGGCCGGGCGACTGCGCCGTGATGTACCGGACCAACGCTCAATCCCGCGCGCTGGAAGAGGCCTTTATCCGGGCCGGCCTCCCCTACCGGCTGGTGGGCGCCACCCGCTTCTACGCCCGCCGGGAGATCAAAGACCTGCTGGCCTTTCTGCGGGTCGTCCACAACCCCGCCGATTCCGCCAGCCTCCTGCGCATCCTGAACGTCCCCCCGCGCGGCATCGGCGCCCAGACCGCCCAGATGCTGGAAGGCGCCGCGCGCGCCCGAGGGGTTCCCGTCTGGCAAATCGTGGAGGAAGTGGCCCAGTCGCAGGATCATCCCCCTCTCCTCCCCGGCCGCGTGGCGCAGACTGTCAGCCTGCGCGTCGCCGCCTTCCACCGCATGGTGAGTCGCTGGTTGGAGATAGCCGACGCGCCTCCCGCCGACCTCATAGATCGGGTCATCGCCGATACCGGCTACGAGGCCTACATCCGGGACGGGACGGAAGAGGGGGAGGACCGCTGGGAGAACGTCCAGGAACTGCGCCGGGTCGCCACCCAGTACGCCGACGCCACCCTGACCGACTTCCTGGCCGACGTCGCGCTGGTCTCTGACGTGGACAATCTGACCGATGAGGTCAACGCCCCCACCCTGCTCACTCTTCACAGCGCCAAAGGGCTGGAGTTTCCCGTTGTTTTCATCGTCGGCCTGGAAGAGGGATTGCTCCCCCACATCCGCTCGCTGGACGACCCGGAGGCGCTGGCGGAGGAGCGGCGGCTGATGTACGTGGGCGTGACCCGGGCAAAGGAGCGGCTGTTCCTCACCCACGCCTTCCGCCGGGCCCGTTGGGGAGATTACGAGCCGAACGTCCCCAGTCGCTTCCTGGCGGATATCCCCGAGGCGCTGATGGAGGGCAATCTGTGGCGGAAGTCATCGGGCCGGAACCGCCCGAAGCCACCGGTCCAGGCGGAGGGCACCGGGGCGCAGACCGAAAGCCCGCGCTACAGCGTCGGCGATGGGGTGGAGCATCCGACCTTCGGTCCGGGCATCGTCATCGCCACCCGCCCCTACGGCGACGAGGCAGAGGTCACCGTCCTCTTTGAACGGGTGGGCCTGAAGCGCATCCTGAGCAGTTACCTGAAAAAGGCAACTATTCAGCGCTGACGGAAAGTCAGCCTCTCTGGGCCTGCGGCCTCTGGATGGCCCCGCCGTCCGTTCCGGATGGACGACAGACGACGGACGACAGACCACCGACGACGGACCACCGACCACCATCGTCTGTGGTCTATGGCAGGGGAGGCCGATTTCCCATCGGCGCCAGGAGGGCAATCTCCATCGGGCTGAACAGTTACAAAGTAAGACGCAAGAGGGAAGATGAAAGTGGTCACCGTTGCCCAGATGCGGGCCATTGAGGCCGCTTCCGACGCCGCTGGCCACACCTACGCGGCGATGATGGAACGGGCCGGTCGGGCTGTCGCCCAGGTACTTATGGCCCGCCAGGAAGTGAAGAAAAAACGGGTGCTGGTTCTGGTCGGTCCGGGCAATAACGGCGGGGATGGGCTGGTCGCCGCGCGCTACCTGGCCCAGGCCGGGGCGGAGGTGGCCTGCTACCTCACCCGCCCACGCGACCCCCAGACCGATGAGAATTTCCGCCGCCTGCAGGAACCGGGGGTCTTCTGCACCGATACCGACGCCGATCCGGACCTCCGTCGGCTTCGGCAACTGGCCGCCGGCGCGGACGTCCTCATAGACGCCCTGCTGGGCACCGGCGCCGCCCTGCCCCTGAAAGGAACCATTGCGCAGGTCCTGCAGGCCGTCGGCGAAGTCCTGCGCAGACGAGCCGCTCCCCCACCGCCGGAGTGGGTGCGGGTCGGCGGCCTCCCTGAACCCGTCCCCGAAACCCGTCCTGTGGTCGTGGCGGTGGACGGCCCCAGCGGCATGGATTTTGACTCCGGCGCGCTGGACCCGGCCGCTCTCCCTGCCGATCTGACCGTCACCTTCGCTTACCCGAAACGGGGCCACTTCCGCTTCCCCGCTGCGGCCGCGCTGGGCGAACTGGTCGTTGCCGACATCGGCACCGATCCGGCGCTGGCTGCCGACGTGGACCTGGAAGTGGTGACGCCGGAGATGGTGCGTGGCTGGCTTCCGCCCCGCCCACCGGATGCCCACAAAGGGACCTTCGGACGGGCGCTGATCGTCGCCGGGTCGGCCAACTACACCGGTGCGGCCCGTCTGGCCGGGGTCGCCGCCGTCCGCGCCGGGGCCGGCCTGGTGACGGTGGCCCTCCCCGCCTCCATTCACAGCGCCGTCGCCGCCACTCTCTCCGAGGCCACTTATCTGCTCCTGCCCCACGAACTGGGCGTCCTGGCAGAACCCGCTGTGGAGGTCCTGGCCGAACAGGCCGGGCGGTACGACGTTATGCTCCTGGGCCCGGGCCTGGGTCAGGAAAAGGAGACGGCGGAATTTCTGGCCGCGCTCCTGCGCGGACGGGAGCGCCGCCCGGTGGGGTTTCTGCGCGCCGGGGAGAGCGCACCCCAACCCGTTCCGCTCCCGCCGCTGGTGGTGGATGCGGACGGGCTGAACCTGCTGGCCCGGATGGAGGGATGGGCGTCCCTCTTACCCCCGGGCAGTATTCTGACACCGCATCCGGGGGAGATGGCGCGGCTGATGGGCTGTTCTACGGCTGAGGTGCAGGCGGACCGGATAGAGGCAGCCCGGCAGAAGGCGCGGGAATGGGGACATGTGGTGGTCCTGAAAGGGGCATTTACCGTCGTTACCGGGCCGGATGGGCGAACGGTTCTGGAGCCCTTCGCCAATCCTGCGCTGGCAACGGGGGGAACGGGGGACGTTCTGGCGGGGGTGGTTGTGGCGCTGCGGGCCCAGGGGCTGGGCCCCTTTGAGGCGGCGGCGGCTGGGGCCTACGTGCACGGTCTGGCGGGCGAACTGGCCCGGCGGCGACTGGGCCCGGCGGGTGTCGCCGCCGGAGACCTGTTGCCGCTGATTCCGGAGGCGATGGGGCTGGTCCGCTTCGCGCGGGAGAGGCGAAGTTAGAGGTTGTCTGAAAATGTCGCCAAGAGGGCAAAGGGGCTTGTCGTCAGCCATGAAGGGAAGTGGCGTTCAGGGAACTAAGACGGCATTCCACTCCGTCTCGCGCCTCACTACGAACGGGTTTTCGGACAAACTCTTAACTTCTCCCCTGTGGCCTCCCCGGCTCCAGTTATGGCTTACTAACGCTCTAACGTCGTGGTAAAATGGTGTCAAACGCTACAGGGAAGTGATAGCCATGGAGAGACAGCAGGAGAAGAAGGGCCTGAGGGCCTATTTGAAGGGTATTTCGGATCCTCGCCGCCGCCAGGGGCGCATCTATCCTTTAGAGGGTGTGTTAACAATGCTCATTCTAGCCGCCGTGAATGGAGAAAAGAGCCTGCGCGGGACGTGGATATGGGCAAGGGAACAGTGGCGGCAAATCCGCTCCGGAGTGGGCATGGAGTGGTTGACCCATCCCCCAGAATATGGGACTCTGGGGCACATATTGGCTTCCCTCTCACTGACCGAATGGGAAATGACATTATGGCGATGGGCGAAGAAGAGAGAGGGGGAATTATCAGCATAGACGGGAAGAGTCTCCGGGGGAGCAAACGGAGGGCTGGCCTACCGGCCCCGCAGGTTGTGGTAGCAGCAGCCCAGGGGGTTCGGCTGATCTTGAGCCGGGAGGGGTGGAAGAGGGGGAAGTCACCCAGGCCGCCTTGAGGCTGTTGCAAGGGTTAAAGCATTGATAAGCCATGGAAAGCCCGTGGTCAATACCTTGCTTTTCCTGGTGAAGGGCTGCTTCTTGCTGGAGTTCCACCGTGCCAGGACCTTCGGCAGGTTAGCCTGGCGAGTTCTTCTCAATTGTAGCATTTAATCTCGCGCCGACAGTATGCCCGCGGCGCATAGAATTCACAGCAAGGGTTACTACGACTCTATCCCCAGCACCCGATTCACACTATCAATCAGTTCCCGGGGGCCGAACGGCTTGGTGATGTAGTCATCCACCTTCGCAATGTGCAGGCCCAGGACCTTATCTATGCTCTGCGCTTTCGCCGTGACAATGATAACGGGAATGTTGCGCAGTTCCTCATCGGCCTTCATGTGCTGGTAAATCTCCCAGCCGTCCATATCCGGCATCATCAGGTCCAAAAGGACCAGGTCTGGCTTCACCTGCCGCACCGTCTCCAGCCCCTCTCGCCCTCCAACCGCGCCGATCAGTTCAAATCCCCTGCGCCCGAGAATTAGCCGGACCAGGTCTATCATCTCCGGTTCATCCTCAATACAGACTATTTTTTTCCGTTGTTCGGACATCTGCGGCCTCCTCTCGCGAAGTGCTTCTAGTATACCACCAAAGGGCAGGATGTCAATTTCAGGATACCAGAAGTTTCCCCCTTTGGCAAGCCCCTTTAACCCAATTGCAATCTCTTTGTAACCTCATCTCACCGTCGCTTTCGCGCCAGGACCTCTCGGTAGATGTTCACCAACTGTCGCCCGGCGCGATCCCAGGAGAAGTGGCGCAGGGCCCGCTGTCGCAGCCCCTCTCCCAGCGCCCGCCGCAGGTCCGGTTGCTCCACCAGCACCCTGATGGCCCGGGCCAGCGCATCCGGGTCACCTGGAGGACTGGCATACACTCCCAGAGAGCCCAGATACTCCCGACTCACCGGAGTATCAAAGGCCACGGTGGGCAACGCCATAGCCATGTAGTTCAGAATCTTGCCGCTCCCTTCGGTAGCGGAGAGTTTGGGCGCCACCGCGATGTCCCCCAGGGCCAGATGAGCCGGGCTCTGGTCATAGGGGACTTTGCCCGTAAAGATTATCCGGTCGTCCACCCCCATTTGGCGGGCCTGAGCCTGGTAGTATGCCTCCGCCGGGAAACCGCCGACCAGGAAATGGACCTCCTGACCGGATTCTTTCAAGAGACGGGCGGCCTGGAGGAGTTGGGGAATCCCCTGCCAGTCGGCCAGAAGCCCCAGATAGACAACGACCGTGGACCGGGGCGGAATGCCCAGCGCGGCCCGACGGGCTGAGATCTCCTCCGGTGAGAGCACTCCCGGCCGGAAAAAGTCGGCGTTGACGCAATCCGGAAGAGGGCGAATGCGGACGGAGTCCCCCAGATGGCCCAGTTGGACCGCCCCCTGCTGAGTGCTGGTGACGATCACGTCTACCATCTCGTTGATCCGCTCTTCCAGCAGGCGCACCCAGCGGTACCAGGGCCCCTGAGGATTCAGGAAACGGTGATCCACCATCTCCCCGGTCAGGCTCCCCTGCCGGTCAAAGACGATGGGCAGGCCCCATGGGCGGCCCAGCACCCGACCGATCAGGGCACCCTCGTAGAGATGGCCGTGAATGAGGTCAAAGCGGCGGCGCAGGAGAAGGCCCAGCACCCGCCAGGCCAGAAAAACGTCAAAGGCCAATTTGTGCAGGCTGGAGCCCACCTCATAATCGGCCCGCCAGGGAGTGGGGCGAGAGCGAACGATTTCCAGCTCGGGGATGTCCCGCCCCAGGTAATAGGTCGCAATGGTCACCTGATGCCCCAGCCGTTGCAGGACTCGCGCCTCCTCCAGGATGCGGACGTGACAGCCGTAGTCCAGGAAGAAGGAGGTCGGCGCAATCATCAGGATGCGCAAGGGGCGGTCCATCTCACCGAGCAGCGCTACTCCTTTCGGGGCGGGCGGCGGCGGAAGAGGCCGCCGAAGAACATCTGGGCCATCTGCTCCCCCATCCCGGGGACCTGGACCGGCTCTCCGGCTTCCTCATGCATTCCCCGGGCCCGCTCCTGCAACCAGTTGGCCCGGCCGGAGGCGGCCTGCGCGTAGGCGTTCTCCAGGGCCTGTTCGTCGCTCTCTACCAGCCACTGCCGGATGCGCCCGAGTTCTTCCAGGAACATATCCAGCCGCCGGAGAAGATTCTCCCGATTCAGGAGCGCCTCCATTCGCCAGGTAGCGGCATCCGCCACCACCGGCCCCGTCAGCGAAGCGAAGTCGTAGCCCACGAGTTTGCGCATATCGGCCCAGCCGGGGGTCCCCACCAGCGCGCGCAGCAGCGCGACGGCGACAAAGGTCGGCAGGTTCACTGCCCCCGCCTGCAACCCGTCACACTCCACCGGGTCCATAAAAAGCGGGCGGGCGCCAATGGCCTGGATCAGACCCAGGAGCGCCGTCACCGCATCGGGGTCGGTGTCGGCGGCCGGAGTGACACAGTAGAAGCCGCCCTCAAAGAGATCCGCCCGCGCGGCATCGGGGCCCGAAAGCGGCCCGGTCAACGGGACCTTGGGGCCGGGGATGGGCAACCCGGTCACAAAGCGGACGCGCGCGGGGAGCGATTTCCGCGCCCATTCCAGCACCGGCACCTTGAGAGTCGCTGTATCGGTGACGACACACCCCTCCTCCAGATGAGGCCCCAGTACCTCCAGCGTCTCCCGGACCGCCGGAAGCGGCAGGGCCAGGATGACCATAGCGGCCCGCTCGCAAGCGGCGGGGAGATTCCAGTGGGTCTTGCTCACCGCTCCCATCTGGGCCGCCTTGCGGGCCACCGCCGGGTCTATATCGTGTCCCATCACCTCCAGAGACGGCGACTGCTTCCGCAAGGCCAATCCGATAGAACTTCCCACACAACCCAGGCCAATTATCGTGATGCGTGTCTCCATATTCCCTACTCCCTACCTCTCCCTCCACACCATCCCGAAGAGGGCGGCAGCGACCAGCGTGGTGTAAAAGGATACCGGCGCGCTCAGGATGGGCATCAGCCAGCAGAGACAAACGCTGTAATACAGAAGCATCAGGGCGAAATATGCGACGCCCATAAGGCCAAGGAGCAGCAGCCAGGCTATCGCGTACTCCCACCCTCGCTCTTTCAGGACGGCCCACCAGCGGCGGACCTGGAACGCGGCCCCCAGTCGGTCCTCGGCGACAAAGTGGGCCATCGCGGCCGGAAGGGGGATGGCGCCCAGCAGAATCAGGAGGGAACCCACAAAAAGCGAGAGGATGTAGATGCCCATCAGAGCGAGAAAGCCCAGAAAGAACTCACCCGGCTGCTGACGTTCCGCCAGCGGTATCAGGCCGAAAAAGCCGAGCAGGTAGAAAGCAAAACCTCCCAGCCAGATAACCGTTCCGGGCAGGAGATACACCAGGCCCACGGCCCCAGCGCGCAGGCCGTCCACGAAGAGCCGGCCCCAATCCTGCCAGGGGGGCAGACCTGGCTCCTCTCCCCGAATGACCCGGCGCATCACCTCCACAGCGTAGCCGTAGACAAAGAGGATCGGTACAATGGGGACAACCCAGCCGGCAAAGTACAGCGCGCAGCCGACGATGAACCGGTTGGCCCAATCGGGCCCCTGGAAGGGGAAGCGGAAGAGAGACTTCGGGTCGGAAAGGACATCGCGGCTCATGGACACCTCCTGAGATTGTAACTGTAAGGACACAAAGTCAATCCCGCTGGGCGGAGACGGCGAGACTCCATGTCTCCGGGTGAAAACGATTATGCTCGCCCATCTGCCCTCTGAAGGATGGCCAGGAGATAGTCTTCTTCGTTTTCTGGAGGGCCTGGGGGTTCGTGGTGGCGGCGGATCAGGGCGACAGTGAGAGGGGAACACCCTACCCGGGCCGCCCACTCCGCCCCGATTTCGGCATGCCGCTGGTAGAGCACAAATGGGCGTCGCCAGCCCCGGGGCTCCCCCTTTCCCAGACGGTTCAGCCAGCGAGGTGCCCACCGCTCCAGGAGCACCACCGCCACCCGCACCCACAGGGGCGGAGGCCCGGCGGCCTTCCCCACGTCATGCAAGAGCGCGGCCACCAGCAGGTCCAGGGGCTGAGGCCCCTGCGCCACCAGCACCTGATAGACCCTCAGCGCGTGGCGGCGGTCCGGCGCGGACATCCAGCAGAAGAGGGCCTGCTGGGCCGGAGCGAGCACCTGTGCAACGACGCCCGCATCCTCCCGGACCAGCGGAGCCGCCAGTGCGGCGAGGAACTGACGCACCCGGTAGGCCGCCTGTCCCATCAAAGCCAGAACAAAAGCATCTGCAGCGGGATTTTCACCAGCCCGATCAGCATGCCGATGAGGTCCAACCCCAGATAAGGGAGCAGAAAGAGCAGTCCCAGCAGGACATAGGGGCTATAGGGGCGGAAGGAGAGAAGCGCGTCTCCCCACCTGGGAGGCAGGACCCCCACCAGCACTTTCTCCCCGTCCAGCGGGAAGAAAGGAAGCAGGTTGAAGATAGCCAGATTCAGGCTGACATCCGCGATGAGAAACAGAAGGGCCGCCAGATTCAGCCGCGCAGACACCACATCCGCCCCGGAAAGCCAGCCCAGCCGGAACGGCAACGCGCAGAGCATCGCCAGCACCAGATTGGAAGCGGGCCCGGCGAAGGCGGAAAGGGCCATACCCGCCCGGGGCGACGTCCGCATCCGGTAGGGGTTGACCGGCACCGGCTTGGCCCAGCCGAATCCGGTCAGCAGGATCAGGATAGCCCCCAGGATGTCCAGGTGAGCCAGGGGGTTCAGGCTCAGCCGGCCCTCCCAGCGGGGAGTATCGTCCCCCAGTTCGTGGGCCGACCAGGCATGGGCCCACTCATGGATGGGCATCCCCACCAGCAGGACAATCAGCCGTGCCAGAAACGTCACCGGTGATAATCCCAGCATCCGACTCCTTCACCCAGGGAAGTGCCGTTCCAACACCATTCCACTGCTACCTGGCCACTACGAGCCCTGCTCCGCCGCGCGGAGGATTTGGGTCACCAACTGACTGCCCAGGATGGCCAGGCCGTCTGTAGGCATATAGTGAGCAGCGGAGTCCTCAAAAAGAAGGGACGCGCGCGGCGAGAAGTCCTCATCCCCCAGCCAGTAGACGGCCGCCAGATGGATGCGCGGAAGGACTGCAAAGATATACCCCGCATCCCCCAGGTTCAGCGGTTCTCCCTTCAGCCGTTCACCGGCCCAGCGGAACCCTTCCAACCCCTGCTCTCCCAGTTCCCGGATCAGACGGTCCTCGGCGTAGCCGCGAAAGGCCTGCGCGTAAAACATTCCGTCGGGCAGGCTGTGGAAAGCAACCCACCGTCGGGAGGGGGTAGTGCCATCGGCGGTCACCAGGTAAGTGAGGATGAGAGCCTGGATAAAGGACGATGGCTCCTCCCCGGTATCTGCCCGCCGGACAACGAAATCCGGCGGGCAGATCCGGTAGTCCCGCCAGAAGAACGAGAGCCGCAATGAGCCCTGAGGTTCCAGAGCGGCACCGCTGCGCAGTTCCAATTGGTGGGGGGGAACTGCGCGCAACTGCTCCCGCGCGCCAGCGACGCGCGGGGCCAGTTTGTCGTACCATTCCTGAAGCCCGGCTGGATGTCCCCCCGGTCGCAACATCGTGCTACTGGGTTCGCAACTGGCCGATCAGTTCCAGGAACTCCTCCCACTCCTCCTCAAAGAAGTGGACAGTGACGCTCCCGAACTCCAGATGATACGTGATCTCGCCGTCCGGCTCCTCGGTCCGCCAGATGCTGTAGTTATCGGTTTCGGCCAGAACTTCTATCTCTTCCATTGGTCTCCTTTCAACTGTTTTTCAAAGATGTACAGCGAATGTTCCCGGTCGGGGGCCAGGCCTGCCGACCGGAGGGCTTCCAGGAGAACCGGATCGGCGATGGAGAAAATCCGTATCCTCGGATAGCCCTGTTGATAGGCCAGGAGGCGCAGCCCCCAGGCCAGTGCCCTCAGTCCCTCGGGAGTGCCATCCATATAACCGACGGCCAGGCGCTCTTCCTCCGGATCGGTGAGGACGATTGCCAGCGCGGCCAGATGCCCGTCCAGATCTATGCCCCAGACCTGGCCGGCCGCGATGTGGGCCGCCAGGCGCTCCTTTGTCAATTCCTGCCACCGCCAGTCCATTTCGTAGAGGCCTCCGGAGGCCTGTCGGATGGCGGAATCCTCCACCAAACTCCAGGCCGCCTCCACGTCTCCAGGCCCCAGGGGGCGCAGGGACTGGGGGCCAGGCATGGCCTCGGCGCTGTAGCGCCGGAACTCCGCCACCCGCCGGAAGCCATCCCGCAGGGCGTTGCGATGGATGGGCCAGTTGTGGGAAGCGGTGGCGAAGCGCAACACTCCTACCCCCAGTCGCTCCGCCACCTCCAACTGGTGGGCCTGGAGGAGACGGGAAACCCCTAGACGGCGGTAGTTCGGGTGGACCCGCATCCCCTCCAGCCACCACTCATCGTCGGCGATGTGGCTCAATTTCGCCAGCGCCACCACCCTCCCGTCCAGTTCCACTACCGAAAGTTCTCCCTCCGGGTCCGCCAGCCACCGGTCCTAGACCTCGGGGATATAATCATCCCCACCCCCAATCTGGGTACAGATGGCCTCCATGCCGGCCCGGTCTTCGGGGCGGGCCGGGCGGATCCGCCAGCGGCGGGCCAGAACCCGCCGCCGGATACGGTCCCAGAGACGACGGCCCAACCACGGGCGGGGCAGTGGCCGCTCCGGAGCCGGTGGAAAGGGCTCCTGATCGGTCAGGCGACGGTAGATGTATTCCGCCAACACTCGGAGCGTCGCCACGGTGGGGGCGGCGATGAGCACGCCCAGCATCCCCGCCAGACTGCCCCCCAGGATGACCGCCACCAGCACGACCAGCGGGTGGAGATTCAGCCCCCGCCCCATGATGCGGGGGATCAGCAGGTTGGCCTCCACCTGCTGGATCAGGATGTAGACCCCCGCTATCAGCACGGCGAACCAGAAGTTGCTCAGCGGGAGCCAGTACGACCCCTGAAAGAGAGCAATCAGGATGGCCGGGATGGCGGCGATCGTCGGTCCGATGTTCGGGATGAACTCCAGCACACCCGCCAGAAGCCCCAGGGCGGGAGCGTTAGGCAGACCGATGGCGGTGGTCACGACCGTCGTGATGACGGCGATAAACAGCCCCAGAATCAGTTGTCCCCGCAGGAAGGCGTTCCAGACCTTTGTAACCTCGTGGCGCAGGCGGATAAAGTCCTCCCGGAACGAAACGGGCACCAGGTTATCCACCCAGGCCACGATGCGGTCGGCGTCCCGGGTCAGATAGAAGGAAGAGAGCAGGATGAAAATGACCCAGAACAGGGTAGAGACGAAGCCGACGACGAAGTTCACCGTCCCCGTAGCGACGGCCGTCAGGAACTGGCGGATCCCCTGCTGGAATTCCCGGTAGACGTCCCGCAGGTCAATCTGCCACTGCAGAACCCGGATGGGTTGGGCAAAGAACCGGTCCAATTGGGCCGCGATGCGAGCAAAGTCCAGGTTTAACGATGTGATCGCCCGCACGACAGGCGGCACCGCGATCACCGGCGCGGCTACCGCCGCCGCGATGAGTGCCAGAAAGACCAGCGCAGTAGCCCCGGTGCGAGGGATGCGCGCCCGCTTCTCCAGGAAATCCACCACCGGGTCCAGGATGAAAGCCAGGAGGAAAGCCAGGATCAGCGGCGGCAGGACAGCCCGGAAGCGATAAAGAATCAGCGCCAGGAGGACGAAGATGACCGTCCCCACCAGGCGCTTCGTTCCCACATCCCAGTGTTGGATCGGTTCTTTGCTCACTGCCCTCGTCCGGATTGGCCTTTGCAGCAACTATCTCATTCCTCACCCCACTTCCGGCGGCTTCGCTGCCATCGGAGAAAGATAGGGAAGGGTGAGGATTCAACCACCGTTAACGGATGAAAGTCAGAACAAGCTGAGCAACAAACAAGGCGGAGACCAGGCCGGCGAAGAATTTCACCCAGAAATCGGTACGGGATAGGCGATGCTCCAGGGCGGCAAACCGGGCCTCCATCAACCTTTCCAGGTTAGAGAGTTCCCGCTTAAACTCTGCCCGCAGGGACTCCTGCCCCTCCCGCATCTCCGCCCGCAGGGCTTCCACTTCCTTCCGCATCTCCGCCCGCAGGGACTCCTGCCCCTCCCGCATCTCCGCCCGCAGGGCCCCTATTTCCATTTCTATCTTCGCCCGCAGGGACTCCTGCCCCTCCCGCATCTCCGCCCGCAGGGCCCCTATTTCCATTTCCATCTTCGCCCGCAGGGACTCCTGCCCCTCCCGCATCTCCGCCCGCAGGGCCCCTATTTCCATTTCCATCTTCGCCCGCAGGGACTCCACCGCTTCGCTGAGCTCTTCCACCTTCATACTCAGGTGGTCCATCCGCTCTTCCAGACGGATCACTATACCCGCCGGAGAACGACGGAGCGCCTCCACATCTATCAAAAATTCCCGGGGGAAGAGACGCTCCCCTTCCTCCACGATCACCTGGCGGATCAGGTCCCGGAGGCCCTCAATCTGCTCCGCCCGCACGGTCACAGTTTCTACCATCTGTCCCTCCCTTCTACCTACTTGACCGGCCCCGCTTCATCCAGCGGCCAGTAGATAAAGACGGCATGCCCAATGATGTTCCTCAACGGCACCGGGCCGAAAGAGCGGGAGTCATTGGAGTGACCCCGATTGTCGCCCAGGACGAAGACGTGCCCCTCCGGGACAACGGTAGGGGGGTAGTCAGGGCCGCCCTGCCGGACCGCCCAGGGTTCTGTCAGCGGGATGCCGTCCACCACAACCCGGCCGCCCTGGACGGCGACGGTCTCCCCGGGCAGCGCGACGACCCGCTTGATGAGCATCTCACTGGTGCCGTTCAGGCGCAGGACAACCACATCCCCCCGACGGGGCCCCCCCATCAGCCGGTAGGAGATTTTCTCCACAATCACCCGCTCGTTGTTGTAGAGAGTGGGCTCCATGCTCTGGCCGCGCACCACCGTCGCTTGGGCCAGAAACACATTGATGAAGAGAGCAATGAGGACAGCAGGGAGAACAGTCTCCGCCAGTTCCCGCAGGGCACGCAAGAGAAATCCTGCCAGGGGCTTCAGGATGCCGCTATCGGGCGCAGGGGAGGGGAGTCCCGGGTCGGACATCAGTCGCTCCTGCAAAAGGGCTTAGAGATACCAGTGGACGCCAGGCACTTCGGAAGTGCCTGGCATCTTCTATCTATCGGCGGCGAAGAGGAGCCTTGCGGTCGCTATGGTTGCGGCCCGCAGGCCCCCGGTCCCGCAGACGGGCTTCCTCCGGCGTCCATCCCTCCAGCACAGCCCGCCGGGAGAGGCGAATCTTCCCATCCGGGTCAATATCCGTCACCATGACCATGATCTCATCGCCGATGTCCACCACGTCCCGGACGTTGGTGACGGGACGGTCGGAGAGTTGGGAGACGTGGACCAGGCCGTCGGTGCCGGGAGCCAGTTCCACGAAGACGCCAAAGTCGGTGATGCGCACAACACGGCCCGTGTACACCTTGCCAACCGCCGGAACCTCCGTCAGGCGGCGGATAATCTCCTCAGCCCGACAGGCGCCCTCCCGATTGGTGGAGGCGATGTAGATAGTACCGTCGTCCTCAATGTCCACCTTGACGTCGCATTCATCCTGGATGGCCCGGACCGTCTTGCCGCCGGTGCCGATGACGGCCCCCAGTTTGTCCGGGTCCACGTGCAGGATAAGCATGCGCGGGGCATAGGGGGAGAAGTCCGGTCGGGGCGCTGGAATGGCTTGGCGCAGGACGTCCAGAATTTGCAGACGAGCCTGGCGGGCCTGCTGGAGCGCCTCGGCCAGAATCCGGTCGGAGATGCCCTTGATTTTGATGTCCATCTGCAGGGCAGTGATCCCCTTCTCCGTCCCGGCAACCTTGAAGTCCATATCACCCAGGTAGTCCTCCATGCCCAGAATGTCGGTCAGGATGCGATAGCGCTCGCCCTCCATGACCAGCCCCATAGCGATGCCTGCGACATGGGTCCGAATCGGCACCCCGGCGTCCATCAGCGCCAGGGTGGAGCCGCAGACGGAGGCCATAGAGGTGGAGCCGTTGGAGGAGAGGACCTCGCTGACGACGCGGATCGTGTAGGGGAACTCGTCCTCGGGCGGAATGACGGGCAAGAGGGCCCGCTCCGCCAGCGCGCCGTGGCCGATCTCCCGCCGCCCCGGGCCCCGCAATGGTCGGGTCTCGCCGGTGGAGAACGGCGGGAAATTGTAATGGTGCATATACCGCTTCGTCTCTTCCGGGGAGAGATCATCCAGCAACTGCTCCTCCCGGGGAGTGCCCAGCGTCGCTACGGAGAGAACCTGAGTCTCCCCGCGCGTGAAGAGGCCGGAGCCGTGAGTGCGGGGCAGGAGCCCCACCTGCGCGGAGAGGGGGCGGATGGCATACGGGTCCCGGCCGTCCACGCGCAAACCGTCTTCCAGGATGCGCCGCCGGACCACCTCCCGCGTGACCTCCTCAAACGCCTGCCAGATCAAAGGCGGCTCGGTCGTCTCGCCGAACTGCTCCTTCAGTTCGTTCATCAGGCCGTTGATGGCCGCGTTGCGAGCCGCCTTATCCGGCGCGTCGTAGAGGGCGGAGACCAGGCGGTCGCCGACGCGCTCCCGGACCTGCGCGATCCGTTCCTCCGGGACGGCGTGGGAGACGTAGGTGCGCTTGGGCTTGCCCACCGCCTGCCGCATCTCCTGCTGGACGGCGACGATGTCCTGAATGGCCTGATGGCCCAGCCGGAGCGCCTCCAGCATCACCTCTTCGGAGACCTCGCTGGCGCCGGCCTCCACCATCAGGATGGCCTCGGCGGTTCCCGCCAGCCGCAGGTCCAGGAGACTGCGCTCCATCTCCGGGATGGTGGGATTGACCACCAGCCGACCGTCAATGTAGCCGATGCGCGTGGCACCCACCGGCCCTCCGAAGGGGATGTCGGAGATCATCAGGGCGGCGGAAGCGGCGATGATAGAGAGAATGTCCGCCTGATGCTCACCGTCCTGCGAGAGGGGCGTGACGATAACCTGCACCTCATAGCGCATGTCCTTCGGGAACAGAGGGCGCAGGGGACGGTCGGTCAGGCGGGCGATAAGGATGGCGCTCTCCGTAGGGCGGCCCTCCCGGCGCTGGAAAGAACCGGGGATGCGGCCAGCCGCGTAGAGTCGCTCCTCAAAATCCACCGTCAGCGGGAAAAAGTCCATCCCTTCCCGCTCTTCGACGGACATGGTGGCCGTGGCCAGCAGGACAGTGTCGCCGCAGCGGATAGTGACGGCACCGCCGGCTTGCGGGGCCAGATGGCCAGTTTGCAGGGTGAGAGTATGGTCTCCCAACCGCGCTGTGAATGTGCGAGTTTCCATATATTACTTCCTCCATGCATAGTATCCGGAGCCGCATGGAGGTTAGAAACTGGGACATAGCCCGCGCGCGAGACATGTCCCAATTCCGAACCCCCACCGGCCCCGATGCGATTCAGGGTTGGGGCGGGCGGCTCTGCCGCCCGCCTTAACTTTTATTTATATGTGGCAGCCAGAAATTCGGCTAATGCCTTGGCCTCGGCGTCTGTGAGTTCGGCGCCTTTTCCCCTCATGCGGGCAATGGTGGTCTCCCAACCGGCCTTATCTTTGCGGGCTGAATAGACGCGGTTTAGGTCATGACACTGTATGCAGCGCTCGTTTAGGAGGGCTTTAGCGTCCTGGGTCGGCGTTAGCACCGGATAAGGCTGGACACCTGGAGCGATAGGTGACACAGCAGGCGCAGCCGGCCCAGTGATGATAGGATACGGTTGTGGTATCTTGGTACCAGGCGCAGGGCCTGCACAAGCCATCTCTAACATGGCCAGGGCCAGGATGGTTATAAGCAGCGGATAGATCCTCATCGGTTTATGTCAGCACTGCAGCCGCTACCGCGCGCCCCAACTCGCGGCAGCGCTCCAGATCCTCAGACGTGGGGGTGAGGATGGCCCGCACCCCAGGTCCTACCACTTTCATCTTCAGCCCCTTCATGCGCTCCTCCAACATACCCACTGCCTCGCCGCTCCAGCCATAAGAGCCGAAGGCTGCAGCCACTTTGCCTTTCACCTTAATGGTGGTGAAACTGGCCAACAATTCCCAAACAGGCTTTAGGGCATCGCCTACGAAGGTGGGGGAACCTATCACCAGGGCAGCGGCGGCCTCCACCCGGTCCAAAAGGTCATTGGGCAAGGCCTCTCCTAGGTCAAAGGTTTCCACCAGCAAGCCGCTCTCCTGTAATCCTTGCGCCACCGCCTGGGCCATCTTACGGGTATTGCCGTAAGCACTGGCGTAAAAGATCAGGGACTTCTTAGCCCCATCCGGTGGTTGTTGGCTCCATCCCCTATATTGCTCGATATATCGCTGTGGGAAAGTTCGCAGGATAGGGCCATGGGAAGGGGCGATGATATCTATGGGCCAGCCCTGGATCTTATCTAAAGCCTTCAAAGCATGTTCCTTGAAAGGCCGCATAATGGTGTTAAAATAGTAATGGAAGTGGCGGCTGAAATCGCCTACCAGGTCATCGAAGAGGCGTTCATCGCAGAAATGGCAACCCAAGAAATCGCTGGGGAAGAGCATTTGGTCCTCCACCAGATAGGTGAGCATAGTATCAGGCCAGTGAAGGAAGGGGGCAGCTACAAAACGCAACGTCCTGCCGCCCAGATTCAGGCCATCCCCGTCTGTCACCTTCATGGGCTGCACATCGCGGTTAAGGAGGTTTTTCAGGAAGTGCTCACCGTTTCGGGAGACCACTATCCGGCAGCGGGGAGCTAGGTCTAGAAGACTCTCTAGGGCCCCCGAATGATCGGGCTCCAGGTGGTTCAGGATAATGTAATCCACCTGGGCCGGGTCTACCAGAGCACGCAGGTTGCTCAAAAATTGCTCCTGCATTTCCGGCACATTCTTGACGGTCTCCACCACGGCTACCCTCTCGCTGCCGCGGATCAGATAAGCGTTATAAGTGGTGCCGTGGTCTAGAGGCATGATCACATCAAAGACCGTGGGCTGGGGGTCCAAGGCACCGATCCAATATATATCATCTTTGACTTTTACTGGCGGCATAAAACCCCCTATTTCATTTTCTCAAACATGTCCTTCCCTGCCCCGCATTGAGGGCATACCCAATTGTCCGGCAGTTTCTCAAAGGGTGTACCGGGGGCAACACCATTATCGGGGTCGCCTGCGGCGGGGTCGTAGATGTAGCCACACACCAGACATTGATACTTGTCCATGAGGACACCTCTGTCATCAGTAATTAAAGGCCATTTATGGCCTTAAGGCTTAATGCTGCCGCAGCCGCCGGTTCAAGAGCCATGCCAAGGCAGCCAGCATGGCCAGGCCTGGTAAGCCCAGGAGTGATGCCAAAACCGTATTATCGGTTGCCATGCCGGTCCAAGATCCCGGCAGGGTGGGTGTAGGCAGCGGGGGTAAAGGGGTAGGCGTGGGCAGACGTGGAGTGGTCGGCGACGGCCTGGCCGTGGGGACAGAGGGGCGCACACCCGTGGGCGTAGGGATCGGCGTGGGCGTGGCGCTAATAACAGGGGTAGCCTGAGGCGAAGGGGTAACCCCAGGCGTAACCAACTGTACGGTAAGTTTGCTCAAGTCATACTCGCCTAGCCCGGCAGCCTTAGCACGCCGGATATGGCCTATGTCTGCCCCGGTCAACTTGAAAAGGGTAGCGGCATAGGCATCGGCGGCAACCGGATCAGCACTGGCGATGACCTGCCACGGCGTTTCCACCTTCCCCCAGCCGCCGGGGCCATTGGTGGTCAGGATACGAAAGGCGTCTATGATCACCAGGTGACTCCTCACCAGGGTATTTATATCTGCTATACACTGATCCAGGTCGGTGCTGTGAAAGGTTCCCCTATCCAGCACCACACCCATAAGGTTTTTTAGGCTCAAGGTCAATCTTGTGGCCGAATGGTCCTTAGCGATAGGGACGTTAATGAAGACATCGGCCTCTAAGACTTCCCTGATCACGCGGCAACGCTTGAGGCGCTGGCCTTTCGGCACGTTTGTCTCCTGATACCGGCCTTCTTGGCCGCTTTCCGGCAGCCCCAGGACCTCGCCGCCAGCGGCTTCTACAGCCCGACGTAGGCCGGTGCGTTCCAAGCAAGCGGTCAGATCGCGATTCAACACATGGTCCACTACCAACACCCGGCGGGCACCGGCAGCCCGGCACAGGCCGACCACCGTGGCCACTACCTCTGGATTGGTATCGGTGGCGCGCTCTGGTGGGTTCCCCCAACTAAAGTTGGCCTTGATAACCACGGTCTGGCCAGGCTGCACAAAGCGTCCTATACCGCCCAAGGCAGCCACAGCGGCCTTAACCAGTTCCGCCGGCGTTCCTTTGGTAGCCACGACCACGTCTGGAGGGGTTGGGGCCTGGGGTAGCGACAGCCGTGGAGCAGTGTAAGGCAGGCGTGGCGCTTGCCCTGTGTAGAGGGCGGCCAGCATTGTGCTG
Source organism: Anaerolineae bacterium (assembly GCA_036172315.1). Taxonomy (GTDB): domain Bacteria; phylum Chloroflexota; class Anaerolineae; order B4-G1; family DUEL01; genus SpSt-77. The sequence continues at coordinate 27,713 of JASFBC010000289.1, forward strand.
GTGGCCTTTATAAACTCGCGGCGTGAAATATGCATGGTATACTCCCTTAAGGGATCGCTACCTATCCACAGGAAAGGCAGCGGGCGAAACTAGGGTTCTGGCGCCCCTGGGGCGACTCGAACGCCCGACGAACTGCTTAGAAGGCAGCTGCTCTGTCCGCTGAGCTACAGGGGCATAAGGTTATACATATTATATCACACCGGCGAAAGTACAGCAAGATACTGCGCGCTCTTAATTTCAGGGTACCCCTTGCCTAATAGGATTGAATATGATATAATGTGACCTGGCAGGCGGAAGGCAAGAATCTCCCCATAGCTCAACGGCAGAGCACCTGACTTTTAATCAGGTGATGGAGGTTCGACTCCTCCTGGGGAGACCAACACCCCCTAGGAAGGTCGGTCTCGGTTCGGAAGCGGAACCTTGCCTCGGAGGCAATTTAATCTCCTTGGCGCTCCCTAAACCAGAGCGCTTTTTTATTACCATATGTCTCATCAAGAAGAATTGCTGCAAGGCGTTTTACCTGATACTATCTCCCTGGTCTACGGCCATCCAGATGCCAATACCTTGCCGGTAGCAGAACTCTTGGCCGCCTCTCAGGCCGTATTGCAAGGCCAGGAGGCCACTATCGCTCTCCAATACGGCCCTTCGCAAGGATGCCTGGCCTTAATAGATTGCCTCGTGGAACGCCTCAATCGCCAGGAAGGGCTTGCCCTGTCCCGCGATGAGGTGATGATCACCGCAGGCTCCACCCATGCCCTGGATATGATCGCCCGCCGCAATGCTCGCCAGGGCGGCGTAGTCCTGGTGGAGGCCCCTACTTACCACGATGCCTTGTCCGTCTTTCGCGACCATGGCCTGGAACTGGTGCCGGTGCCTATAGATGAAGAGGGCCTGGTGATAGAAAATTTGGCCGAAAAACTGACCGCCCTCCATGACCAGGGGAAGCGTCCAGGATTCATTTATATTATTCCCAACTTCCAGAATCCCTCCGGCATCACCACCACCCTGAAGCGACGCTTGGAGATCCTCCGCCTGGCCAGGAAACACGGTTTTCTCATAGTGGAGGACGATGTCTATAGAGACCTGGCCTTTGAAGGGGAGGTGCCACCCAGTTTCTTTGCCCTGGCCGGTGGCCAGGGGGTGCTACGCATCGGCAGTTTCTCCAAGATCATGGCCCCCGGCCTTCGCCTAGGTTGGCTCATGGGCCGCCCAGATCTTATCCAGGAATTCGCAAATTGCGGCATCATTCAAATGGGTGGAGGTGCTAATCCTTTTGTATCTTATATCATGGCCCATTATTGCCGCTCCGGCAACCTTGAGGCTCGCCTGGCCCACCTACGTCAGGTATACCGTTGGCGCCGCGACGTCACCCTGGCATCCCTGGAACGTTATATGCCACCGGGGACATCCTGGACCCGTCCTCGCGGTGGCTTCTTTGTATGGGTTACCCTTCCGGAGAAAGTAAACGTGATGCGCCTGCAAGCGGTGGCCCAGAAGCGCGGCGTCTTCTTTGTGCCGGGTACAGGCTTCTTTGTTGATGGCAGCGGCGAAAGAAACCTTCGCCTGTCCTATAGTTTTGTGCCACCCGACCAGATAGAGCAAGGCATATCTATCTTGGCCCAGGCCATCCGTGAGTCGTTATAATCCCATGCGTATCATCCTTTACACAGGCAAAGGTGGCGTGGGGAAGACCAGCGTGGCCGCCGCCACCGCCCTCCGCGCCGCCAAACTGGGTTACAAGACTCTCATCATCAGCACTGACCCAGCTCACAGCCTGGCCGATTCCCTGGACCAGCCTCTGGGCTCCGAACCTACCCCTATTATTCCCAACCTGTGGGGGCAGGAGGTAGATATATATCACGAGATCGAGACCCATTGGGGCACCCTCCAGACCTATATGGCTTCTGTCCTCTCCCGGCGCGGCATAGAAGACCTGGTGGCCGAGGAACTGACCGCTCTGCCGGGCATGGAGGAGATGGCCAGCCTGTTGCGTCTCAATCAGTACTATGCTGAGGACCAATTTGATACTATTATCGTGGACTGCGCCCCCACGGGGGAGACCTTGCGGCTTCTCTCCTTTCCGGATGTGGCCCGCTGGTACCTGCAGCGCGTCTTCCCTATAGAACGCCAGGTGGCCAATATCATCCGGCCTATCGTCCGCCCGCTAATTGATACCTTCCCCGATGACGCGGTTTTTGAGGCCATTAAGGACCTGCTTGGGCAACTGGATCGCACGCATAAAATCCTCACCCAACCCACCGTCTCTTCCGTGCGGCTGGTGCTGAACCCGGAACGTATGGTCATCAAGGAGGCCCAGCGAACCTTCACCTATCTCAACCTTTACGGCTATCACGTGGATGCCGTGATCTCCAACCGTTACCTGCCGGCCTCCGTAACCGACCATTATTTTGACTCTTGGAAGGAGAGCCAGGAGCGATACAACCTGCTGGTGGAGGAATGTTTTGCCCCCCTGCCTGTCCTGCGCATCCCTCTCTTTGAGCAGGAGGTGGTGGGACAGGAGATGCTGCAACGCATGGCCGATGCCCTCTTCGGCAACGATGACCCCACGCGTTTTTATTTCCAGGGCAGGCCTCACACCGTGGAGAAGGCGAAAGATGGCTATGTCCTTTCCCTGCCGCTACCCCTAGCCGATAAGGCAGCCCTAGACCTGACCCGCCTGGGCGACGAACTCATCGTGCGCCTGGGCAATGTAAAACGAAATATCATCCTACCCCATGCCCTGGCAACTCTGGAGGTGAAAGAGGCCAGGTTGGAAGGGCCCCTTCTGAGGGTGCACTTTGCAAGCAAGGAAAGGCCAGCGTATGAAAGGGATAGAAAGCGCCGATAACATAGCTAACAGGCCCAACTGGGAGCGCTACATGACCGACTATAACGAGGGCTTAGGGGTGGTCTATGAGCGCTTTGTCCTAAACGATTACCTGGATCGCCTGGTGGACAGGTATCAGATCAGGTCGGCGCTGGAGGCACCTATCTTTGGCATGGCCGGGGTCAGCGGCATAAACTCTGTTCCCCTGGCCAGACGTGGCTGTGCCGTTGCTCTGGTGGACACTGACCCCGCACGCCTGGCCGGGGTGGAGCGCCTTTGGCACCGGTTAGGGCTTAAGGCATCCTTTCATCTTTGCCCACAAGGGACACCGTTGCCTTTTCCGGACGATAGTTATGACCTGGCCTGGTGCTGGGCAGCCCTATGGTACTTACCCGATGCCGCCGCCCTTCTCAAGGAGTTAGCCCGCGTATCCAGGCGGTTAGTTTTTGTCGCTATGCCTAATCGTTGGCAGGTTGGTTACCTGTTGCGCAAGTATTTCCTGGATAAAAGCTTCTTCCATACAGTGGATGAGGATTGGGCCAGGATTGGCCGCATCAAAGCGGTATTGCAGTCAACGGGCTGTCGCTTATTGGAAGAGGGTGTGCTGGATGTCCCCCCCTGGCCTGATACGGTGATGCCGGCAGCGGAGTTATTGCGCCGTTTAGGTATTCGCTCCCAAGCCTTGCAGGACCGCTTCACAGGCCAGGGATGGCAGTGGAGCACTATGGCTTATTACCTCGGCCAGCAGCCGGACCTGCGGGACAGAGTAATGCGTTACGCCTGGCTGGAGCGCGTACCCTTGCCCTGGCAAGTTAAAGCGCTCTGGGCACACCACAGGTATGTGCTTTACCATTGCCCGTTGTATGAGTCTTTCCGGCCTCTTGCCTATCGTTAAAGCAACACCGGCGTACCGCCAACTCCTAGCTGCACTCGTCGCGGAAAGGGATGAGGCATCCTCCGAACAGGCAGATCGGCAAGGGATTTTCCTCCTCCCCGCAGCACGCCCAGCTTTCCTGGCGGCACTCCTCGATGATTTGGCCAAGGCCTTCTCCCCAGCAACAACTAAAAATTGTCCCGCTGCCGGCCCCCGGCCCTCATCTCCTGCAACCGTCGCCATACCGCAAAATCTTCCCCCGTCTTTGCTGCTGGTGGTTCCCCAAGCGGGGGACGCCAAGCGCCTGTGGGAACAATCGACTCTATGGGCCGCAGACCCCGCAGTCGTTCTCCATTATCCCGACCCAGATGCCCTCCCTTACGAGCGCGTGCCGACCGATCCTGCCACCATACAAGGAAGGTTGGCTGCCCTAGCCCGGCTGCGCTTAAGGATGGAAGGATCGCCTCAGCCCTTGCTCATCGTTGCCAGTATTCGCAGCCTATTACACTATACCTTGCTGCCAGAGCAACTGGTGGTCTGGCACCTCAAGGCCGGCACGCGCATTGATCTGGCCTCGCTTTTGCAAAGCTGGTTGGACCTAGGCTATTCCCCCGTCAGCATGGTGGAGGAACCAGGCCGGTTCTCCCGCCGGGGTGGCATACTGGATATCTGGCCCCCGGCCTGCGAATATCCGGTGCGCCTTGAGCTCTTCGGCGATGAGATAGATAGCTTGCGTTATTTTTCTCCGGATACTCAGCGTTCCCTGGGGCCGGCCGGAAGCGTAATTATTACCCCCACAGCCGAGGCCATGCCCCGTTACGCCCCCCTGGCGGCGCAGGCCCTGGCTGCTGTGGATGCCTCTGCTTTGCATCCAGAAGCCCGGGCATCTTGGCAATCCGACCTTGATGACCTGCGCCAAGGGAGGTTGCGCCGGGATCTGGATTTCTATATGCCTTACTTTTATCCCTCACCGGCTTCCCTCTTGGATCATTTTACAGGTTTCATTTTTCTGGACGACCCGCAAGCTCTAGCGGAGGTTGCCCAGGAACTCCATGCCCAGGCGGAGGATTTGAGGGCCCGCTTGATAGCGCGTGGCCAGTTGCCGGTCCAATTCCAGCGCCCGTATTTTACCTGGGAGGAGTTATCGCCCAAGATGGGAAAGGCGGGCGTGCGCTGCCTGGCCTTAATGGCTCGCTGGAGGCCGCCCTTCAACGGCGAGGACAGCGAAATTCCGGCGATGGCTATGTCTTTGCAGTCGCCGCCCCCATATGCTGGCCGCTTAAGGCAACTCCTGGACGATTGCCTGGCCTGGACCGCGGCTGGGCAACGGGTGATCCTGGTCAGTCATCAGGCCCCTAGGCTCTCTGATCTTCTGGCTGAGAAGGGGGTTATAGCGCCGCCTTTGGAGCAGATCAAAGAGCCACCGCCGCCGGGCAGCATTACCGTTGTGCAGGGCAGCGCAGGGGAAGGATGGATGATACCTCCCTCCACGCCGGCGCAACCCTATGCCCTCATCTTCCTCACCGATGCGGAAATCTTCGGCTGGGTCAAGCCGCGCCGCGCCGCGCGGCGGGCCCGTGCTGCCAGGGAGACGCTCCTTAGCGAGCTGCGTCCTGGCGATTATGTGGTGCATGTGGACCACGGTATAGGCATCTTTGCCGGCCTGGAGAAACTGACCCTGGATGGCGTGGAACGAGAGTATTTGCATCTGAAATACGCCGAAGGCGATAGCCTTTATGTGCCCGTGGAAAACGTGGACCGGGTCGCTCGCTATACGGCCCTGACGGAGGAGCCACCCCAACTGACCCGCCTCTCCGGTGCCGATTGGGAACATGCGAAAGCCAGAGTAAAGAAGGCGGTACGGGATGTGGCCAGAGAGCTGTTAGCCTTATACGCCGCCCGGGAGTTGGCCTCCGGCTATGCCTTTAGTCCGGATACCGCTTGGCAAGGGGAACTGGAGGCCAGTTTCCCTTATCTGGAGACCCCAGACCAACTCAAGGCCATCGCTGAGGTTAAGGCCGATATGGAGCGGCAGCGGCCTATGGATCGTCTCATCTGTGGCGATGTTGGTTACGGCAAGACGGAGATAGCCCTGCGGGCTGCCTTCAAGGCAGTAATGGACGGCAAGCAGGTGGCTATGTTGGTGCCTACCACTATCCTAGCCCAACAGCACTTCAATACCTTCTCGGAACGCCTGGCCGCCTTCCCCATCCGGGTGGAAATGCTCTCCCGCCTTCGCTCCGAGAAAGAGCAGCAAGAGGTGCTGGCAGGATTAAAGGCAGGGACGGTGGACATCGTTATCGGCACCCATCGCCTTCTGCAAAAGGATGTAACTTTTAAGGACCTTGGGCTAGTAATTATAGACGAAGAGCAGCGTTTCGGCGTGATCCACAAGGAACGGCTGAAGCAATTGCGCAAGGAGGTGGATGTCCTCACCTTAACAGCTACGCCTATCCCCCGTACCCTGCATATGAGCCTCATGGGTGTGCGGGATATGTCCACCATAGAGACTCCGCCGGAGGAGAGGCTACCCATCATTACTATAGTACATGAGTACGATGAGACCCTCATCCGGGAGGCCATCCTGCGGGAACTGGATCGGGGCGGCCAGGCGTACTTCATTCACAACCGGGTGCAGAGCATAGAGGCCATTGCCAATCGGTTGCGCCGCCTGGTGCCGGAGGCCTCCTTTGCGGTGGCCCACGGTCAGATGCCCGAGGAACAATTGGAACAGGTAATGCTGGATTTCACCCAAGGGCGATACGACGTCCTGGTTTGCACGGCCATTATTGAGGCGGGCATAGATATCCCCAATGTGAATACCATTATCATCGATCGGGCCAATCATTTTGGTCTGGCGCAACTCTACCAACTGCGCGGCCGGGTGGGGCGTGGCGCTAACCGGGCCTATGCCTATCTCCTATATGATAAAGAATTCCAGCTCACAGAGACGGCCCAAAAACGCCTGGAGGTCATCGGCCAGGCCACAGAATTGGGCGCAGGCTTCCGCATCGCTATGAAGGACCTGGAGATCCGTGGGGCCGGCAATCTGCTTGGTGTGGAACAGCATGGGCATATAGCCGCCGTTGGCTTTGACCTTTACACACGTCTCTTGGCGGAGGCCATCAGGGAATTAAAGGAGGCTACGGAAAGGGGCCAGGAAGCCATGGAGGAAACTGCTATGGCAGCGGCACCTGCGCCTGTCCTGGAACTTCCCTTGGATGCTCACCTGCCTGCCGATTATGTGGCCGATGTGGCTGCCCGGCTGGCCCTTTACCAGCGCATGGCCGCATTGAGCACTTTGCAGGAAGTAGACGACCTGCGCAATGAACTGCGCGACCGTTTCGGCCCGCTGCCGCCCCAGGCCGAGAACCTGGTCTATCTGCTGGAACTCAAGGTTTTGGCTGCGGCAGCAGGCGTTCGTTCGGTGAAAGGGGTTGATGAGACTATCGTCTTGCGCCTGGGCGAGGCGGTGACCGTATCAAATTTTGCCCGCCTGGTCAAGCTTGCGGGGACAGCCCTGAAGCAGCCCAGCCCTCGTACCTTGCGCCTGGACAGGCGTAGGCTGGGCAGCAGGTGGAAAGAGGTCCTGCGGCAGTTGCTGCGTCTCTTAGCGCAGCAGGATCATTTGGATCATACACCCTAGTCACTCCTGCCTGGAGAGGAGACGCGGCAGGAAAGAACGGGCAGGCATGAGGCAAAACCGCAAATAATCGCCGGCAAGGGCAAAAAAAAGGCGCTTTCGCATCACCCGGCACAACCGGCTTTGCTGGCCGCAGCCAGTATTGATTGAAGCCTGGCGGTATGATATAATATTGACAACCGATAAAGCGTCGATACCAATTGAACATAATATAACTCGCCGAGCAATGATACCGCAACGTCTCTGCCTGCGTAATTTCCTTTGCTATCGCAATCCTGACCCCTTGGATCTCACCGGCATCCGCCTGGCTTGCATTTGCGGCAATAATGGCCATGGCAAGAGCGCCCTCCTAGATGCCATCACCTGGGCTTTGTGGGGAAAGGCTAGGGCTAAATTGGAAGATGACCTTATTCATGTCGGCCAGACGGAGATGGAGGTTGAGTTCCAGTTCCTCTTGGGGCAAAACTGTTATCGTGTTATCCGCAAGCGCAGCCGGGCCAAGGGGGGGCAAACCATCTTGGAACTGCAGGTACATGATGGCACCTCGTTCCGCACCATAAGTGGTAATAATGTGCGGGAAACCGAACACAAGATTGTAGAAATCCTGCACATGAGTTATGAAACCTTCATTAATAGCACCCTCCTCCTCCAAGGCCGCGCCGACGAGTTCACCATCAAACAGCCGGCAGAAAGGAAACGCATCCTGGCCGAGATCTTAGGCCTCTCCATTTACGATGAACTGGAGGACCTTGCTAAGGAGAAAGCCAAAGAGATGGGGATGATAGCTAAGCAGTTGCAAGGGGAGTTGCACAGGATAGAGCAGGAACTGGCCATGCTTCCGGAGTATGAGGCTGCGCTACGAGAGGCCAAGGATCAGGTAGATGCCTTGGGCGAGCGCCTGCGCCTGGCCGAGAGGGAGCTGCAAGTCTTACGGGATAGGAAGACCATTTTGGAGGAGAAGGTCGCCCAAGCCGCAGGCTTGAGAGCACTTCTGGAACAGACCGGACGCGATCTGGAAGATACCAAACATAATCTGGTGAGGGCCAAAAAGCGCTTGGCAGACTGTGAGGCCATCATAGCCCAGGCCCAGGAGATAGAACAGGGTTATGCGGAACTGGAGGCGGCCCGTAAACAGGCCGATGAATACGGCCAGAAGCTCCAGATCTTACTGCATCTCCAGGAAGAGAGATCCAAACTGGAGCAATCTATCGCTGTCCAAGGCCGGGAGCTTGATGCCCAGCGCCGGTCGTTGGCCGACCAGGTGGACGAACGCCAGGGAAGAGCCGCCCAAATCGACCCTCTGGAAAGGAGACTGGCCGATGTCCGGATCAAACTGGCCGACCTTCAGGCCCTCTCTTCACGAAGGGATTCCTTGCTCCAGGAGCAAAACGCTCTACAAGCCCAAATCAGCGGCCTGCGTGAAGCCAATGAGCAGCTCAGAATTCAAGGTGAAACGCTAAAACAGAAAATGGCCCAACTGGCCGATGTTAGTAACTGCCCTTTGTGCCAGACCCCCCTTTCGCCGGAGACACGGGAGAATGTACGCAACCGGTATCAGGAAGAAATAGACGCCTTGCGAGAGGCCTATAGGGCCAAGCAGGCGCAAATCAAGCAATGGGAGGATAGGCTTAGGGCTCTGCGATCCGAACTCTCCCAGGCCGACATTGCCCTGCAGGAACTGACGGCTTGGCAGAAGCAAGAGACGACCTTGGAGCAGGCCTTAGCCCAGGCCAAACAGGCCGCCGATGAATTGGTGGATTTGCGCAAACAGCTGGCTGAGGTGGAGGAACGTTGGGCGCGACAAGACTTTGCCCAGGAAGAGCGCCTTAAACTGGCGGGGATCTATCGCCAGATAGAGGCCCAAAGCTACGATCGGGCAGCCCATGAGGCTTTGCAAGCGCGCCTTGAGGCCTTAAAAAACTTTGAGAAGCTTAAGACCCGTCTGGATCTCGCCCGTGCCGATGTGGAGGAAGAGCGTGCCGCCGTCGCCCGCTATCAAAAGCAGATGATGCGGTATCAGGAGAACATGGAGGAGCAGCGCCAAAGGCTGGAGGCTTTGGAGAAGGAACTTGAGGAAGCAAATACCGTCCACAAACAACTGGAGGAGCAGCAAGAGATAGTAGATAGCCTACGAGCCAGGGAGCAGGAAGCCAGATTGCGACTGGGTGTTGCTCGGCAACGCTTGGATGCCTGCCTTGATTTAGCTAAAACCCGGGAGGAAATAAGGGCGCGGGAGGCCCAGGCTAGACAAGAGCAGGGCATTTATGAGGAATTAGCCCAGGCCTTTAGTAAGAAGGGAATTCAGGCCGCCATTATAGAGGAAGTACTGCCGGAATTAGAGGAGGAGGCCAATCGCCTTCTGACCCGCATGACCGATAATCGTCTCCATGTCCGTTTTGAAACCCAACGGGAGACAAAGAAGGGCGATACTATAGAGACCCTAGAGATCAAGATCGCTGACGAACTGGGCACCAGGAATTACGAAAATTACAGCGGTGGTGAGCAATTCCGGGTGAATTTTGCTATCAGAGTGGCCTTAAGCAAGTTATTGGCCCGCAGATCCGGCGCCAGCCTGCAGACCTTGATCATAGACGAGGGTTTTGGCTCCCAGGATGCTCAAGGGCAGGAGCGCCTAATAGAGGCCATCAATTCCATCTGCGATGATTTTGAGATGGTCTTAGCCATCACCCATATCCAGGAATTAAAGGATGCTTTCCCTGTGCATATAGAAGTTACCAAAACGGAGAACGGTTCTCAGGTTATGATCATATAACTAGCTACCTGCCAGTTTCTCCTAAGGGCCCCTGTGGGAGCTGGATGGGGGGC
>JASFBC010000290.1:0-5368 GCA_036172315.1 Anaerolineae bacterium
GAACGGTTGACGTACTTGCGGAACGAACTTTCCTATCTGAAGCAGGAGCGGGATAGGCTTGGTTCGTTCCGACAGTATGTGGAAGATGTGCGGCTTAAAAAAGCCGTGGAGCGGAGCCTGCAGGTTGCTATTGAAGCCTGCCTGGATATTGGCCGTCGTCTGATTGCCCTAGAAGGATTCCGCTACCCCGAAGACAACAAAGACGTATTCCAGGTCCTGTATGAAGAGGGTGTTGTTCCAGAAAGCCTGCTGCCGAGGCTGATAGAGATGGCCCGCTTCCGCAACCTGATCATCCACGACTACGCCCGGATAGACGATGCCCGGGTCTACGGCTTGCTCAAAAAACGGCTGGACGACTTTGACGCCTACGCTCGGGCCATCGCGGCTTACCTGGAGCGGGAGGAGGGGGCCCATGGCGGATGAGACCCCTCTGGCCTACCGCGCGGTGCGGGGCGGGGTGTGGGTGGCGCTGAGTTCTTACTGGAACATCGGCTTCGGCTTTGTCGCAAACATCATCCTGACGCGGTTGCTTTCCCCTGAGGCCTTTGGCACATTCGCCCTGGCGATGTTCTTCGCCCAACTATTGCGGTTGGAGCCCAAACTGGGGCTGGGGTATGCTTTTGGGCAGTACAAGGAGACCACAGGAGAAGCAGTCGCCACCTACGCGCTATTGGATATCGGGGCGGGGCTGAGTGGGTTGGTCCTCTTTCTGCTGGTCGCCCCCCTTTTAGGGTTCTTGGGATACAGTTCGCTCGTCGTGGTGGTGGGCGCAGCTCTGGCAGCCGTGGCGATGGTAGAGGGAATCGGTGGCGTCGGGGGAGCCCTGCTGGAAAGAGAATTGCGCTTTGCCCCTGTCAGCTTAGTCCAGGGCGTAGCCTTCCCCCTCTCGTATGCCCCTGCTTTCTGGTTGGCAACCCATGGTGGCGGCGTGTGGAGCCTGGTCGCCCAGAACCTCACCTATAACCTGCTCTCTCTGGTGGGGATCGCCGGGTTCGTTTGGAGCTGGCTGCCCCATATCTGGCAGGTGCGCTGGCGGTTCAGCCCGCTGTTGGCCCAAAAGTTTCTGCGATTCGGCATCGTGGTGGGCGTGGGGATGCTGGCAGGGATGCTCCTCACGCAACTGGACAACTTCTACATTGGCACGTTTGTAGGCGTGACCGTGCTGGGGTTCTACGACCGGGCGTACCGGATGGCTCAGTGGCCAGGGCTGCTGTTCAACGCCGTGCTGGCGCGCACAGCCTTCTATACGTACGCGCGATTGCAAGAAGACAAGGAACGTCTACAGAAGACGGTGACCATGGTGCTGTGGCTGATCGCGATAGTAGCCTTGCCACTGGCCCTCGTCCTCTTCGTCGCTGCCCCTGATCTGATTGTTCTGCTCTACGGCGAGCGCTGGCTGCCCAGCACGCTGTTTCTGCGGATCTTGGTGGTGCTCTCCGTTGCCCGCCCGTTCTGGGAAAATGCGGGCGCGCTTTTCGTCGGCTTGGGCAGGCCAGAGCTCACGACAAAGTTTACGATCATTCAAGCACTAGTGCTGGTGATAACTGGCCTGCCTTTGACCTTAGCGTGGGATGCAACGGGCACTTGCTTTGCAGTTGGCCTGGCAGCCATTGCTGGTGTTCTCCTATTCTATTACAACATGCAAGCGGAGGTATCCCTTAACCTGTGGTCGGTGTTGAGTGGCCCAGTGCTGGCTGCTGGCTTGACCCTCCTGGGCTACGTGGCAATCAACCGGCTGACCGGGCTCAATGACCTCTGGCTGTGGATGCGCGTGTTGGTTAAAGCTGGCTACGCGGTTGCGGCTTTCGTGGGGCTGATATTCCTGATCCAGCCGCAGGCCACGCGTGAGCGACTGCAGTATGTCTGGCGGCTTGCCTTCCAGAAGGGATAGCCTATGCGCATTCTTTATGTGGTGCCACGTTACTGGCCGAGCGTCGGCGGGGCCCAGCTCCTCACCCGCGAACTGATTCATCGAATCGCCGATCGTAATCATGAAGTCTGGATAGTCACCCAGTTTACTTCTGACGCGGAAAGCTTCATTCAATCCGTGGTAAATGCGCGCCCTGGTGAATATCAGGATGGCAACATCAACGTGTATCGGATCGGCCCCATTGGGATATGGCGGAGCGTCCTGTACATGCTTGCAAAGGTCTATGGTAGACTCCGCCCAGTGAACCCGATCTTTGCCTCTGTGCTGAATCGGGCAATCCTGCCACAGCTTGAGGCCATTATCCGTCAGTGCCGTCCGCACGTTTTGCACGCAGTGCATGTTGGGTTGGTATACTCTTCTGAGACGGCTTTCTTGTCGGCCCGTAGATCGGGGATTCCCTTCGCTTGGACACCTCTACCTCATATCGAAGGTGGCGGCTGGCGAGGGCCAAGATTCCGCCGTTTGTACCGTAAGGCCGATGCCATTATTGCCATGACTGAACGTGAAAAGCGATGGTTAGTAGAACAAGGAGCACCGGCCAACCTAGTGTACACAATCCCAGTCGGGCCGTTAATCCATCCGCAGCCTGATGCGGTAGGTTTTCGTATGAGTCATAACCTAGGGCAGGCGCCTGTGATCCTATTTCTGGGTCAAAAACTACCGTACAAGGGCTATCGGCAAGTTGCCCAGGCAGCCCCCTTAGTTTGGCAGCAGTTTCCCGAAACGCGTTTTCTTTTCATTGGGCCGCGCACGGCGGAGTCGGAAAAGTTCTTCGCTGGCATAGCCGATGGGCGCATCCTCGAATTGCCGGCTGTGGATGACTTTGAAAAAAGCTCTGCCTTGGCTGCTTGCGATATCTTCTGCATGCCTTCTACTCAAGAAAGCCTGGGCGTTGTGTACCTTGAGGCGTGGAGTTTCAAGAAGCCAGTAATCGCAGCGAATATTGAGATCGCACGGGAAGTCATTGCCAACGGCCAGGATGGCTTGCTCGTAGAACAGGATGCCACCGAGATTGCAGCAGCAATTCTGAGGCTTTTGCGAGATAAAAGGCAAGCGCTGCGCATGGGTGAGGCAGGATACTTGAAGGTGCAACAGCATTACAATTGGGAACGACTTATTAAGCAAGTTGAAAGCGTGTACTGTAGTCTTGCTAATCTTGGTTCAGGGTAATCTGATGACAAGTAAGCTGACATCTAGCTTCCAGCAGGCTGACCCGACCGAGTACGCAACCATATGGGGACTTTCGCAGCCTCATCTGCGTGAGCTTCTTTACCAAGCCTACCGTTCCGGGAGCGTCGTGGACGATGCCCAACGTTTCCATGCCAGTGAGGAGTTCCGTGAAACTGTCCGTATCTTGGCTGAGTTGGGTAAAGGTCCCGGCCATGGCTATCGTCTGTTGGACGTCGGTTGTGGAAATGGGATTGCTTGCTATGCGTTTGCCCGCGAAGGTTACTTGGTGACAGGCTGTGACATCTCCGAGGGTGAGCTAGCCGGGCTGGCTGGAGCGCGCTCGCTCATTGGCTTGGACGGCGTGTACTTTCAGGTTATCAATAGTGATATGGAAGAAATTGATGTAGCCAATACTTTCGACGTAATTTACATGCGCCAAGCTTTGCACCACTCGTCAGATCCTATTGCGACTGTCTCAATACTTACCCGGTTGCTGGTACCTGGCGGAATCTTTTGTGCGGTCCGTGAGCATGTGGTCCTGAACCGGCGCCAACTCCAACAGTTCTTGGCTAGCCATCCGTTCCATCACATTACACGAGACGAGCACGCTTTTACGTTAAGCACATACCGCACTGCGTTTCGCCGCGCAGGGCTGAAGATGCGATTAGAACTATTCCCCTTCGACTCGCAGATCAATTTCTATCCAGGCTCCCATGAAGCTCTTATTCAGCATCTGAGCCGGAAGGTGCGAGTTGACCTGAGTCGCCACGCGATCCTTAGGAGGCTCGTGTTACGGCTTCTTGCATACAAACATCAGTTGCGGAAGGAGCAGCTATACTCTTTCTTCTACCAAAAGCCGGTCTCTATAGAAGTGAGCGCGCCTTGCGTTTACTCTTCCTGAATCACAACTACCGCTACCTGGGCACTTACGAACGGGCGATGCATCTCGCCGAGGGCCTCGCCCGCCGCGGCCATCAGGTCACGCTGATGACCGTCTCCCGCCAGCATCGTTGGAGGCCAACATGGTCCATTGCCAACGGCGTCCGCGTGGCCGAGATGCCCAACTTGGGACAGAACTATAGCGGCGAGGGGTATGGTCCGCTGGATAACCTGCTTCGCTGCTTGCACGCGCTGACCCATCGCTATGACATCATTCATATGTTTGATCACAAGCCCAACGCATCCTTTGCTGGTTTCGTTGGGCGGCTGCGCGGCGCGAAACTCGTCGCTGACTGGGCCGACTGGTGGGGCGGCCCCGGCGGCATCAATGACGTCCCCAAACGTCGCGTGCCTGCCGTTGGCAAATTTGAAGAGTGGTGGGAGATCAAGTCCAAATTGTGGGCCGACGGCGTGGTGACCATTAGCACCGTCCTCAAGCAAAGGGCGTTGGATGTGGGATGCCCGCCAGACCGCGTCGTCTGCATTCCCAACGGTGCAGCTACCGACCTGATCCGCTGCATCCCTGTGGCCGAAGCTCGGCGGCGTCTGGGGATTCCTCTGGATCGCAAAATCGTGGGGTTCCTCGGTATGGGGCAGGGCGATATGGAAATCGTCATGCCGGCTATCCGACAATTACCAGATGTCTGGCTTATGGTGATTGGCCCGAAGAACCAGCGTGTCTTCAACCAGGCTCAGGCCTTCGGCATTGCTGATCGCCTCTGGCAAACCGATTTCGTCCCAGATGAGGAGTTGAGTTGGTACCTGGCATGTGCCGATGTCATGTGTTTGCCTCTGACCGACCGGGCGGCTAACCGGGGACGCTTGCCGGGCAAGATCATGTATTATATGGCGGCTGGACGCCCGACCGTAGTTAGCCCTGTCGGTGATGTTGCCCGCCTTGTGGAAACTTACCGTGTTGGCATGCTGGCTGCCGATCAGGAAGAGTTCGCCCGCACCCTTTGGAGACTGTTGACAGACTATGCTCTACGGAGAAACCTGGGACAAAACGCCCGTCGGGCCGCCGAGACCGACCTCAACTGGGAACGGCGGGTGGGCGAACTGGAGGCCTTCTACCAGCGTATCCTGAACGCAGGCTAAACTTTTAACGGAGGTCACGCAATGTCTTTCTGGACAAATCGCAAAGTTCTTATCACCGGCGGCGCCTCCTTCATCGGCTCCCACCTCACCGATGCCCTGGTGGAACGCGGGGCCAAAGTCCGTATCGTGGACGACCTCTCCAGCGGCAAACTGGAGAACATCCAGCAGCACTTAGCGAACGGCACGGTAGAGTTCATCCGAGCCGATCTGCGGGAGCCAGGAGTGACCCGT
>JASFBC010000291.1:0-1885 GCA_036172315.1 Anaerolineae bacterium
GGCAAAAGGGGCCCCTTTGCCGGTATCCATTGGGCTGTTAGCCTGCACTTACATTGGGCTTTTCAGCCCGTCTGGACGGCCTGGAAAGGCCGTCCTACGGCTTGCGCTTCAGCCCCCGCCCGAAGGGCGGTCGGCTGGAAGCGCGGGTTGGGCGGCTCAATACTGAACAAAGAACCACTCTATCACAACTTGACCTGGATTATCGGCATAAGCATCAAAATAATCTACAGCGATGAGGGTCAAGATTTCGCCTTCGATCAGAGTAACTTCAAGATATTGCCCTTGAGCAGACCTTTCTGCTTCTTCAGAGGAAGACCAATAGCTTGTATCTGCCAAACGTAAGAGTGCACTCTCGTGCTTGATTCTTGTTCCATCCCAAACTGCTCTATCGCCACGATAAATGAGTATTGTCGTCAACCAAGTTTTTGTGTTTTCTGGCGCGCGACCGACAGGATAAGTTGAATATGCGCCGCTTCGGTAGGCGAACCTATAAACTCCAGAACGAGGTGCTTGAATTTGGACGCCTTGGTTAGAATTGCCAAACACGCGAATCGTGCCTAATGATTGCAAGGAAGGTCCCTGAGGAACAGCGGTGGCTGTAGGAAGTCCAGGTTTTACTACTGGAGTTTGAGGTTGACTGGTCGGGATTTCGTAACTCACAGGGCCAACCGAAACTTCCTTGGGACGCAAAGGAGAGTTGAGAAGAGTAATCGTGATAACTGCGCCAATTCCTGCACCTGTCCCAAGCAGAGCGAGGACAGCAAGAGCAATTTGTAGTGAATGGCTATCTTTCATTTATGCTGTCTCCTGGGCTTAGCCGCCCAACGGCCAGCATGAGCCGCGCCCACCCGCCCCCGCTGGGGAGACTAACCTGACCAACCGACACTACCGCGAGCCTGACACGATTCATTAAAGCGCAAGGGTGGGCGTCGGCTCCATGCAATGTTAGCCCGCCTTTTGGCCTGAATGTGAAGATTGCATGCATAGGTGCTTGTTGGTCGCCCACTATCGGTAACTCAAGTCCAAATCTCTTTGAAGCACATCGCCAGCCGTTACAGTGAACTCCTGCTCTATGCCGGTCGCGATTAACGACAAGGTATCGTCGCTCTCGACGCTGACGATGATAAACCATTCATCGCTTGTGATGACAATGTGGCGGGTCTCTAGGTCAGAGTCTAGCCCCTGGAGTGGAATGCCCAATTCACCAACTCTGTAGGATGTGCCTAAGGTGAACCGGACTTGACCATCACTACGGAAGCAATAACCCTGTATAAGCAGATTGGGGTCGAGACCCTTGAGCGGAATACCTAACTCGCTGGCCTTGTAGGATGTGCCGAAGGTCAAACAAGTTCCGCCATCACTACCGAAGCCGGCGCCGATAACTTCCAAGTCGGGGTTGAGGCCGTCGAGCGGAACACCCAACTCGCCAGCCTTGTAATACTGACCGAAGATGAAGCCAAGGGGGCCAAAACCCTTGACCGTTAGATCGGGATCGAGGCCATCAAGAGGGATACCGAGCTCGCCAGCCTTGTAGTATTGAGCAAAGATTAAGCCAGCAGAGCCGACCTGGATGACCAGCAGGTTAGGGTCAAGACCATAGGGTCTTTGTTCTCCCACGAAGATTTCGCTAGCATTGTAGGCTCTAGCGAGGACGTATCCTCCGGAGCCGAAGCCGCTTACTAATAGCTCTCCATTCAACTCGTGAGTTGTGTCGTCGTCGGGGATTTCACTAGAGGTAAATTTCCAACTGATCTTTCGCTCATTTCTTGCGCAGAAAGCAAAAATGGGTTAGACTTCTGCCACTATGGCAGAAATCGAGATCTACACCGAACGAGTCGCTGATGTGCCCCTGTTGGTGCATCAACAATGCCGGATGGGTATCCCG
>JASFBC010000292.1:0-2881 GCA_036172315.1 Anaerolineae bacterium
GGCCGCGCCCTTGATATGACCCAGCGCGTAGTCCTCCGGCTTGCGGATGTCCAGGATGATGGGGTCGTTCGTGGAGTCGCCGTCGTTGAGGTTCTCGTAGAGTTTATCGGCGGCGATCAGTTTCATCCCGGCGGTGAAGTAGGCCGACGCGGCATCCAGGATGACGGCGGATGGAGGCACCGGTGTGGGCGCCGGTGTCGGCGTGGGCGGCACCGGGGTCGGCGTGGGCGGCACCGGGGTCGCCGTGGGGGGTACCGGAGTCGGAGTTGGCGGGACCGGTGTGGGTTTCGCACAGCCCGCCAGCAGCATAGAGGTGATCGCCAGGGCGATCAGAATGGGATAGAAGTGACGCTTCATTTGTACTCCTCCTTTGATTAGATTTTATCTGGCGTGAGATGGTTCGTCCTCGCCCCTTTCCTCACCCCCGATGGCTTTGCCCGGGGGTGGGGAGGGACGCTATCCGCCCCACCCCTCCGGGGTATGGCAGCGCTCGCAGTTATCGTCCCCAAAGTCGTGGGGACGCCGATGGCAGTCGCTGCAGCCAAAGCCGCTAACGGTGCGGAACAGTGGCTGTGTATGGCAATCAAAACAGTGGGTTTCTGCGTGGCGCCCCTCCAACGGCATTGGGTGGACTGCCAACTGAACACTTGCCCAGGTCCGGGTAGAGGTATGGCAGGTTTCACAGTCCAACGCGATATCGTGGGAGCTGATGTGGCAACCCGTGCACTTCAGGCGCTCCGGCGGCACGCCCCGCTGTTCGTGACAATCTATGCAGTATATGGCCAGCCCCTCATGGGAACCCACCGGCGCCACGCCGTGGGCCACTGGCCCGTGGCAGTTGCTACAGGCACAAACTTCCCGTCCTTCCCGGATGCCCCAAAGAATCCGTTCGTGAGGGGTGTGGATACGTTTTTCCGGAATGTCGGTGCGCATATTTGCGTGGCAGGGCAGGCAGATCTCATCCACGTCCCGATAGTCGCTGGGGTTGGAGACCAGTCCCCGGTGAGCGGCAGCCGGGTCTGTTGTCCCACCCGTGCCCCGGTGGCAGGTGACGCATCCCAGTCGTCCGTGAGTGGAGTAGACCTCGGCCGGGTTAATCCACAACCGCGCCAGTTTCGTCGGGTCGGAGACGGTCTGCTGCAGCGAGTCCTGATCGGTGTGACAAGAGATGCATTCCCGGGACTGGGGGGCGGCGTAGGCCAGCATTGGCAGGGTGGCCGTCGGTGTGGGCCGGGGCATCAGCGCCTGAGCCGCTGGCTCCAGCGCCAACACCAGCAGGATGGTGAAGACCGCCAGTGCCAGGCCGATGAGGATGACCGTCCATTTGGGCCAGTGGGCAGGTAACATCGGTCCTCCTTACAGCGCGGCCGGGATGCCGCTGACCAAGATCAGGTAGCGCAGGAACAGTCCGGCGACGGTGATGCCGGCCCCGGAGCCGACGCCGGAAACCAGGGAGTGGCGCCCCAGCCCAGCCGCGTAGGCGTGAACGACGAAGGGGAAGATGAAGCCGAGGAGGACGATGAACACCCAGAAGACGATGGCGTGAGTCCCCGCGAAGATCTCTTGGGCCGACCGGGCTGCTGACCCGCCGTCTATCAGGGCGGTGATGAGGAGCATCCCCAGGAGAAGCGTCTCCACGCCGATGAAGGCCATATGGATCCAGGGCAGCCTCTTCACCCGCTGCTCCATTGGGCCGATGGCCAGCGTTGCGGCCAGGTCCACCGTCAGCCCCAGGCCGGTGGAGAGGGCGGATACCAGGAAGAGAAGCGGCATCATCGGGAGGGGGATGAAGGGCAGAATACGGGTGGACCAGAAGGGGATGGCCGGCCCCACCGCGCTGATAAGGATGCCAGTGTAGATGGCAACGCCGACGGCCAGGGCGGCGCCCACTCCAGCGAAGGTCCGTTTGGTCCGGCGGAGGGGAAGGTTCCAGAGGAACTTTGTCCAGCGGGGCCAGCGCCGGGCCTTCAGCCACTCCCGTGCGGCCGGGAAGGAATCCAGGTACTCTAAGAGGCCGTAGATCAGGGAGACCGGAATAAAGAGGGTGAGGAGCCAGACGCCCCAGGTCATTACCGAGGAGAAATGGATGAACATGTAGAGGATGCGCCAGGGCTCCCGCAGGCCGGCGCCCAGGTCAAAGATGAGCAGAATCGTGCCCAGGATGACCAGAGGGCCGGGGACGGTGGCGCCCACCAGGGTAGTGGGGCAGAAGTCGTACTGGTAGCGCTTGCCGTAGAACTCAAAGGTGGCGGCGATGATGAGCGCGCCGGCACCCGTACCGCCCAGGAAGAGGTAGATGGCCGGAAGCCAGCCCCATGCGGTCTGCATACTCCACCTCACTCTTCAATGATGTAGGAGAGGATAGCCGGCTCGGTGCCGAACTCCGGGTGCAGGGGCTTGGCCCGGCCGGAGGCGATCAGTTGGGCGACCTGGCTTTCGGGGTCATCGGCGCGGCCGAAGAGGCGGGCGCCGGGAATGCAAGCCTCCACGCAGGCGGGGAGACCGCCCCCCAGCACCCAGGGCAGACAGAGCCAGCATTTATCGGCCACGCCCCGCTCTTCGTCAAAGACCCGGGCCTGATAGGGGCAGGCCTGCATGCAGTACCGGCAGCCCACGCAGAGCCGCTCGTCAATCAGTACTACCCCGTCCTCCCGCCGGTAGGTGGCGTTGGTGGGGCAGACGGTGGCGCAGGGCGGGTTGGCGCAGTGCTGGCACTGGATCATCAGGAACCAGGGGGTGCGGTTGTTCCCCTTGACAATGCGGCGGATGTAACTGGTGCCCTCGGGGAGATGGTTGCGTAGGCGGCAGGCCTCTATGCAGGCGCCACAACCGGTGCATTGGGTAGTATCTATGACGAGGGCATAACGGGCCTTCGGGCGCT
>JASFBC010000293.1:0-2605 GCA_036172315.1 Anaerolineae bacterium
TACCAACTGGATGGGGTAATTCTATAACCCTGGGGGATTGACAGCGGGGTTCCCGTCACCGGTTTCATAAGGGAGCAGGCCTCCTGCCCAGCCGTTCCAAGACCTCTTCCTCGTTGCCAAAGACAACGCGCAGTGTGGTTCCTACCACCCGTCCATTCTGGCGCTGCTTGACCACTTGCAGGTACTGCCAGCCCGCCCGAGGCTGTTTCCGGGTCGGGGGTCGTCCAACGCCTGGGTACTCCGGGACAACCCCGTACACCGCCACCATCGCCTCAGCGATGCCACCCAGAGACCACCGAAAGTGGGCCGTTCTGGCGCGCCACCCTGATGGATATGGACACCCGCCTGCGTGTGGCCCGTGGCGTGGCCAAAACGGAGACGGAAGCAGTCAGCAGGTTTTGGAGAGACTGAAACGCCGGGGGCATCCGGAGGCGCCACCGCCGCTGGTCTCAGATGGTTGGGGCGGCATCGCTGAGGCGATGGTGGCGGTGTACGGGGTTGTCCCGGAGTACCCAGGTGTTGGATGACCCCCGACCCGGAAACAGCCTCAGGCGGGCTGGCAGTACCTGCAAGTGGTCAAGCAACGCCAGAACGGACGGGTGGTCGGAACCCCACGGCGCGTTGTCTTTGGCAACGAGGAAGAGGTCTTGGAACGGCTGGGCAGGAGGCCTGCTCCCTTATGAAACCGGTGACGGGAACCCCGCTGTCAATCCCCCAGGGTTATAGAATTACCCCATCCAGTTGGTATCGCTGAAAAATCTCCAACAAAGAAGGATTGATCTGGCTGAGGGCCTGTTGAAGCAGCCGGTGGGCTATGCCTTCACCGAACCGCTCCCATACCACCTCTTTCTGGATTCTCAGGAAGCGCCGGTACATCGCGGCCAGTTCCTCTATCCGCAGGGCGGGGTCCGTACGGTCTTCAATCCGGCTGAGGGTAAACCGGATGGGGAGGTCGGCAGCGCGCTGGTTCACCTCTGCCTCGCATAAGAAATCCTCCGGTGAAGCCCGATAGGGTTTTGTGGCCCGGCAGAGGAGTTCGGCGAACTCCCGGAAGGCCCGCCGCAGGCGGATCTTCTCCACATCCCCGGGGCGGATCAGGCCAGCCGTGTAGAGGCCATAGAGAGCCTTGCTGGTCTCAAATTCG
This sequence comes from Anaerolineae bacterium, assembly GCA_036172315.1. GTDB lineage: Bacteria > Chloroflexota > Anaerolineae > B4-G1 > DUEL01 > SpSt-77. Next base: position 1,145 of record JASFBC010000293.1, read on the forward strand.
GTCAGGCCGCAGGCGCGGGCCACATCAGTCACATCCTGCACTCCGTCCAGGGCCTCCCAGACCTGCCGTTCCTCCTCCGTCAATTCTAAACCCTCCGGCAGAGCGGCTCCATCTTTGCGCTCAAAGATGGTCTCCGGGGAAGGGATGACTTGCTGGATGGTGGTCCAGTTATCCACCCACCGGGCGCCGGTCAGAAGGAGCGTTTCTATAGTCATCTGGAGCACGGTGCATCCCTCCTGAGGGCCTGTCTTCTGGTCAAATGTGAAGGCCCCTTCCTGCCAGCGGAAGAGGTCGTAGATGTCGTTCAGGACCTGTTCCGGGGTTCGGATCTCCCCGTCCGGACCGCGAGAGGTGGCGCAGACCGGGCGGCCTTCGTGGAACGAAAGGGTCCGCACCAACAGGCCATCCGTCACCGTCAGCGTGCCGCTATGGCCGCCGGAGGCGATGAGTTTAATGAGGTCTGGGAGGGAGAAATCCCGCAGGTTGCCCCGCAGGAGCATCAGGCCGTGGTATTCCTCTTCCTCCCCCCGTAGATGGCGGATGATTCCCTGCAACCATTCCCGCTCCGTCCGGACGCATGTGGCTACCCGGGTGAGGATGGCGTAGCGGAGGGGATCGCCCCTCACCCGCTGGCAGGCCTCAGTAACTGCCGCTTCCCGGCGGCGGAGGAATTCCAGCCGTTGCTCCAGCAGGGGCAGCGCCTGCTCCTGAGACATCTTGTTCAGGAAGTAAATCCCCAGATCGTAGTCGGAGTAGACAGGCTCCTGAGAGGCAAGAGCGTCCACCATCCCAGCGAAGAAGGCCTGCCGTCCCCGGTCGGTCAGGTGGTAGACGCTGCGCTCCGGCCCCTCGCCGCGCGCGCGGGTCTCCAGCACCAGCCCTCGGCGGTGGAGTTTGGCCAGCGAATAGTAAATAGCCGCCGGACTGACCGCCAGCCAGAGGTCCACCCCGGCCGTGCGAATCTGCTGGAGGATTTCGTAGCCATACATAGGCCGGTCCAGCAACAATCCCAGGACCAGCAGATCATTCCGGGTGAGTTCCCCCGTTTCCTCCCGGGTAGCCATGATCACCCCCTGCTTCCGCTTTTTATTATACCACAACTCCGGATAAGTGCCAGATCATTCAAGCCGGACTTGACAAGCAAAATACAAAGTGGTATAATTGACACAAAATTTTCTGGACGGACTATTCTATCCTGAATACCTGCAGAGGCCACCATGGTGATTTCCCGTCGTCGCTTCCTGGGGCTGGTGGCCGCCGGCGCGGCGGTGGTGGGAGGCGCCCCACTCCTGAAAGGCATCCTTCCGGCCACCGCCGGCCAGCGCCCGAAGGCCCGTTATGCCCTCGTCATAGATACTACCCAATGCACCGGTTGTGGCGCCTGCATAGAGGCCTGCCGCCTACGCAACCATCTCCCCGAGGGCACCAGTTACATCCGCCGCATTGTCAAGGGGAACAACC
>JASFBC010000294.1:0-2642 GCA_036172315.1 Anaerolineae bacterium
GGGGTAACCCAACTCCTCCCGGCGGCGCTGGATGCGTTCCCGAATCTGCTCCATAATTTGGGCGGGATTCAGTTCAGGATCGTGAATCTCTATTAAACCATCGGGAATATCGGGCTTATCCTTCATGCTTGACCTCTAAAAGGGGTATTAATGCACTTGCTCTACCAGATAAAGCGTCAAATTTGGCTGATACGGCACAATCCGAACAGGCCAGTGGTCATATGAGTGCTCCAGTACGCGCAGGTCAAATCGGACCCGGCCAAGAGGCTGACAGCCCCAGCGGTCACACAGCCCACTTACGGGGGAAGTGCCCTCAATCACAACAACCGGCCGCCCGGCACTTTGCCAGTCCACTACCAGAGTATCCAAGCATTTTAAATCCAGATGCTCTTCTCGCAAGTCCAGCACAGTATACCCTTCCAGAAAGGCGAGAGGGGTACCAAATACCCCGGCGGCGCCCACTGGTTCATCGTCGTTGAACAGAATCACAGCATTGTGCGGAATCAAATCGGCCAAAGATCGGAATTGCTCCACGGCCCCTTTGTAATCCACCTGCGGGATCATCACCTGCCCTTTGTACAGCATCAGGAGGATTACCCCTGCGGCAAGCCCTATAGCCAGGATGCGACCGGTTTTCCCCCACCGCGCCGGATACAGGGCTGCATACGCCATACCCAGTGCGAACGTAGGAATCACCACAGGCACATACCGGCGCATCACGTATATGTGGTGCGGGTTATTAAAGGTGCGATATATGAATAAGAGGGAGAAGAAAATGCCAATCCCAACCATCATCCAGGTGCGCTCGTTGATGCTTCTACTCACGATCAGGGCGATGCCCAGCACCCCCAACGCTAATCCCGGACGGGATAAGTACCACCCCAGCCGCACCATATTGTAGGGTTCAACATCTGGAATAGTGTTGCCTCCGTACCAGTACAGCGACGCGCGCGAAGGGTCCGCCCGGAGGGGCAGCAGGAAATAAGCGTAGGCGGCCAACAGAACCAGGAACACTGCCGCGACGATCAACCCAATTTTCCAGACTATCTCCAAGCGCCTCATCCCTTTCGAGCGGTGCACAGCCCGTTCTACGAGCAGGAAGCCCAATCCGGCTGCCAGTAACCCTGCCGCCAGTATTGCGACTTTGGGGCCGGTGAAAAAACGGCCGGCGAAGTAAACATTGTAGAAATACGGCCATCCCTGGAATACAGCGTGCAAAAAAGAGTGAAGAGTCAGAACCAGCATAGGGCCTGCAAGGAGCCAGAAGCGCCGGCCCAACCGGCGCTGCAGGTACAGATATGCCGCATATACGGGAAGCAATCCCAGCAAAAAATAGGTATCCACTCGGGCCAGCATCACCTGACCCAATGCCACGCCCGAAACTGCGGCAGCCCAATTTTCGCTCCGGCGAACAAATCGTGCAAAAGCCCACAGGCCCCCAAAGAGGAGGAATTGAGTCAGAACTTCAGAGGTTGGATAGCGGGCGAACCAGACCTGAGTAGGCGTGAGGGCCAGCACAGTGGCGGCCACGGCGGCCAGGCGGGGCTCAAAGGCCTCCCGCACAGCGAAATAGAAAGCCAGCACTCCCAGCATGCCCCAGAGAGGCGTCATATACAGATTCGCCCATACCCCCCCGAGGCCGTGAGCGACTGCCAGCCAGACCGGATGAAGGGGGTAAAACTGGGGGATGATCGTCTGTGCGCCGTCATCGGAGACGTAAAACCCTGGCAGGTAATTGTAGCGGGGGATCATATAGGGCGGGTGCTCTCGGAAAAACATCGGGTATGTTTCGGGAGGGACGGCCGCCAGGTCCGGGTCGTGGATCAGCCATTGCCCGGTTCGTGCGATGTTGGCACCTAGGTTTACATAAACCCCTGCATCCGCCCCGCCGAAGATGAACTCATGGGGGCGGAAATAGAGGAGTCCCATCACCACCAAAAGCAGGCCAATGAAGAGATGCTCGCCCCACCAAGAATCTTCCCATCGGAGATGCCCGCCCCTACATCGCCCTACCAGCCATCCTACAAGGCCAATGGCTGCACTAACGACAAGGAAGGTGTGAGCCAAAAAGAAACCCAACTCGGCCGCGACCAGGGCCATCCAGCCGTTCAACAAAATGCCGCTCAGAACAAAGGCAAAAAGCCCCCCAGGGACATCCACCCGGCTCTCCCTGGGTCCCGCCAGGCGGAATATCCCATATCCTGTCCAGCCACAGAGCAGTAAAATCAACAGCACACCGGCCATGTAGTCACGCCTGTCATCAAGAATTCGCAACGGATGTATATACGTCCCAGAGGAACTCTGTGTATTGCCGGGCAACCCGGGCGGGATCGCATTCGCGTTGCACATAATGCCGGGCCTCCCGGCCTATCTGGAACCGCATTTCCGGAGAAACGGCCAGTGCCCGCATCACGGCAGCCAGTTTCTCCACGCCATCCTCCGGCCCTATCTTCACACAGGCGTCATCCGGCAGTTCATTGAACCAGCCGATATTCCGCACGATGACGGGTTTCCCCAGCGCCATCGCACGCAGGGCAACGGCTGACGTCTCCCCGATGGTCGTCCGCCGCAAGTTCAGAATGACATCGCAGGCAGCAATCGCTTGATGCAACCGCTCTAGAGGTTCCACTCGCCCCAAGACA
>JASFBC010000295.1:0-25903 GCA_036172315.1 Anaerolineae bacterium
ATGTCCCCCAGCACCACTGTCAGCTCGCCCTGCCAGGTGAGCAGGGCCAGGCCGGCAGTGGCCATGATGACGCCGGCGACGGCGGCGCGGTCGGGGGCCTGCCGCAGGAGCGCGGCGGAGAAGAGCGGCACCATGACCACCGAGAGGCCGGTGATGAAGCCGGCCTTGGCCGGCGTGGTGTACTGCAGGCCGAAGGTCTGGAACGCGTAGCCGGCAAAGAGGGCCAGACCCACCAGCATGCCTGCCCGGAGCGTCGGCCGATGCCAGGACTGCCGGCCGGCGCGCCGGCGCCACAGCAGTGCCGGCAGTAGGAACAGCAGGGCCAGGGCGAAGCGGATGCTCAGGAAGGCGAATACCGGGAAAGCCTGTACCGCTCCTTTGACCATGACGAAGGTCGCGCCCCAGATCGCGGTAACCAGCAGGAGCGCGCAATCAGCGCTGAGCTGTTTAGGCAGGGCAGATGTTTGCTGTGTCGGCATGGGGCGTTCCCTGGGTGTACAGTTGCTTCTGTTCGATCTCGCGGCGCACTGTGGCGTACAGGTCGGAGGCCTTCAGTTCATGGAGGCAGTAACAGGGGGCGTTCAAGGCATCCGCCAGCTTCTGCGCCAGGCCGCGATCGAATGCCGTGTGTTCCATGTTAATCACCACCGAATGGATGGGGCTGTGGCGGATATAGCGGGCCAGCATGAGGGCTTCTTCTTGTGCAGGGATGTCGGTGAGGGAGACGTTGCCGGCGCCGTCGGTCAGCAGGATCATCATCGGCATGGTCTCCGGGTGCCGGCGCTTCTCCCGCATCAGCACGCGGTACGCCAGCAGAAGGGCGCTGGATAAAGGCGTCTTGCCGCCGACCGGAATGTCTTTCAGCGCCTTCTGGGCCAGCTCCACGCTGTTGGTCAGCGGCAGGACCAGCCGCGCCCGCTCCTTCTGGAAGACGATCAGTCCCACGTAATCGCGGCGCTGGTAGGCGTCAATAAGCAGGGAGAGGATGGCGCCCTTGGTGGCCTCCATGCGTTTGGCGGCGGCCATGGACCAGCTCGCGTCCACCACGAAGAGGATGGCGTTGGAGGCGCGGCGCACGCGCACTTTCTGGCGCAGGTCCTGTTTTTGAATAATGAGGGCGGTAGAGGTGTGCCGGCGGTGCACCTGATGGGGGGCGGCCTCGCGGATGGTGGCATCGAGGGCCAGGTCAGTGACCTGTCCGCTCGCCGGCCGGCTCCCGATGTAGCGGCCGCGCTTGCGCGAGGTCAGGGTATAACTGCGTTTGCCGGCGGTGCGCCGCACCAGCCGGTCCAGCGGGGATTCCAGCCGGCGGGGTTTGAATACCTCACCCGTCTTCACCGGCACAGCGGCCTGGCCGAAATGCCCCTGCCCAAGCGGGTCCGCCTGGTGCCCTTTCAACACATGGCCGCTCAGGTCTGGTGCACCGGGTATGTCAGGGGCTGTATCGTTTTTTTTTCCGCCGGCTGGCGGTCGCCGGCCACCGCCAGGTCATCGCGTCGGGCGGCGGTCTGCTGGACGATCTCCGCCACCCGCTGTTCCAATTCCTGCTGGGCTACCTCGCTCTCCTGGAAGGGCTGGCGCTTGAGACGATGAGGGAGTGCCAGCTCGGCGGCGCGGGCAATATCGTGTTCGGTGACGCTGAGCCGGCCCTCAAAGGCGGCGTTGGCGATGGCCGTCTTCAGGATGACGATATCGGCGCGATGGCCGTCCACCTGGAAGGAGCTGGTCAAGCTGGCAATGGTATAGAGGTCATCATCGGTATACGTGACCAGGGGCAGGCGCCGGCGGGCCTCGTCAATCTCGCGCGAGAGGCGCTGTTCCTGCGGGAGCCATTTCTGATAGAAGCCGGCGGGGTCTGCCTCATACTCCACGTAGCGCTCCATGATGAGCACGCGGTCATGCGGATCACGGATGCCGGTGATTTCCACGCACAGGGCAAAGCGGTCCAGCAGTTGGGGCCGCAGTTCCCCTTCCTCCGGGTTCATGGTGCCCACCAGGATAAAGCGTGCCGGGTGAGAGAAGGAAATGCCCTCCCGCTCCACCACGTTGATGCCCATCGCCGCCGCGTCCAGCAGAATATCCACCACGTGGTCATCCAGCAGGTTGACCTCGTCCACATAGAGGACACCCCGGTTGGCGGCGGCCAGGACCCCCGGCTCAAAGTGGCGCTCCCCCTTCTGGATGGCCCGTTCAATATCCAGGGTGCCCACTACCCGGTCCTCCGTCGCGCTGACGGGGAGGTCCACGAAACGGGTACGGCGGCGGGCGCGGGGGAGTTTCTCCCCGGCGGCCGCCCGCTCCCGGCAGAGGGTGCACCAGGTGGCAGGCTGATCGGGGTCACAGGAGAACGGGCAATCGGCCACCACCTCTATCTCCGGCAACAGTGCGGCCAGGGCGCGGGCGGCGGTGGACTTGCCCGTCCCGCGCTCGCCACGAATCAGCACCCCTCCGATTTGAGGGTAAACGGCGTTCAGGACCAGCGCCCGGCGCATCAGGTCCTGGTTGACGATGGCAGTGAACGGGAAAATGGGTGGCATACTCTCCTCAACCCTCGTAATGCATTCTCATTATACCGCGCTCTGGGAAAATGGGAAACCGGATAAAGCCCCTCGGGCTATCCAGCCCCGGAGGGGGGCTTCACAGAGGGAGTCCGACGGTTCACCGCCAGGCTGAAGGTCTCCAGCGGAGCGCGGCGTCGTACATAGCCACGATGTTGGCTGGCGGGATGTCGTGCTGGAGGTCGTGGATGGGGGCAAAGACGTAGCCGCCCCCCGGCGCGAAAACGGAGAGGCGATAGCGCACATCCGCTTCCACCTCCTCCGGGCTGGCCCAGGGGAGCAATCCCTGGACATCGCACCCGCCGCCCCAGAAGACCAGTCGGTGGCCGAATTCCCGCTTGAGCCGTTCCGGCTCCATCTTCGCCGCCGAGGTCTGCACCGGATTGAGGATGTCTACCCCGGCCTCTATCAGGTCGGGGATCAGTTCATAGACCGAGCCGCAACTGTGGAGAAAGACGCGGGCGCGCGTGCGGGCATGGACCAGGCTGTACAACTCCCGATGGTAGGGCTGAAACAGACGCCGATAGACGTCGGGTGGAATCTGCAACCCTTGCTGGGTCCCGAAATCGTCCCCAAAACCTACCACGTCCACATACTCCCCCACCGCATCCAGGTATCGCTCCAGGTTCTCCCGCGCCGCCCGGGCCAGTTTTGCCACCAGCGCGGCGGCGAAATCGGGGTTTCGCTTCAGGTCCATCAGCCAGCGGACCCAGCCCCGGGCGAACTGGGCACCCTCAAAGAGGCTTCCGCCGAACCAGCCGACGACGGCGTACTCTCTCTCTTCGTAGAGGCGACGGGCGGTCCGGTGCAGGAAGTCCAGTTCCTCTTCGGAGAGACGGGGCGGCTCCCAGCGCTCCAGGTCGGCGAGGGTGGCGTCGGCCAGAGGGGCATCGCGGGGCACGAAGTGGTATGTCCCGGCGGCCATCCAGTGGGAGATGGAGCCGTCGGCGGCGCGGATGAGCAGGTCGCCCCGGGTGGTGACCTCGGGCTCAAAATCGGCGGAGATGAGGGCCGGGGAGCCATCGGGGAGCCGCCAGGGCTTCCACCGGGTATTGCGGACGCCAGGGAGAGGCTCCAGGACGGGCAGGCCGATCACATCCACCCCGAAGCGGCGACGGATTGGTTCCTCCACCTCGGCCAGTTGGAGGAGAATATCGGCCACCCGCACCGGCTCCCCGTCCAGCCCCAGATGCCGCTTCAGGCCTGCATAGGCAACGGCACTGATGCCGGTAACGGGCGTCCCGCCCAGGTCTATGGGCACCCGATCCGGCTCGCGATGGGAAAACGCAGCCCACACCCGTTCACGGGAGTTCACAGCGAGAAGACTCCTGGTTCAGCGGCAACAGCGAGTTTGCCGGAAGTGGTAACGATTCAGCGCTGACGGAAAGTCAGCCTCCCTGGGCCTGCGGCCTCCGGACAGCCTGCGCCGTCCTTTCCGGATAGACGATGGACGACGGACCACCGACCACCGTCGTTTATGGTCTGTGGTCTGTGGTCTGTGGTCTGCGGGAGGGCGATCTCCCTCAGGCCGAATAGTTACCAGAAGTGTACCATAAACGATTGAGTACCGCAATCCCTTCTGCCCGGACCCCAGTTGGGGTAGGGAAGTCCTTGCTCCTCCCCCGGCCCCTCGGGTGCAGCCGCTGGGGTGGGGTGAGGATACCCCTGCGTCCGAACCCAGTTGACAGTCTTCCCCGATAATGCTAAACTTTACCCACGCGGCATCCGGCTGCTGAGACCCTCATCCCCTAACCATAGGAGGCTTCCATGCGTCTGGACTACAAAAAAGTCTTCCTCATCGGTTTCGGCTTCTTCTCCACCAGTGTGATGTGGGCTATCTACAACACCTATGTCCCCGTTTTCCTCCAGGCCGGGAACCCGGCCTTTGACGCCAAACTGGCGGTGCAGACTTTCGGCTTCGGCCTCAGTGCCACCCTCACCGGCTTCATTATGACGCTGGATAACATCGCCGCATTCTTTATCCAGCCGATTATGGGCGCCATCAGCGATCGCACCTATACCCGTATCGGTCGCCGGATGCCCTACATCATCACCTGCGCGCCCATTGCAGTCCTGGCCTTCGCCCTTATCCCGCTGGCCCCCCAGATGATCCCGCCTCAACTGAACGGACAGGTGGACAAACTGGGCGGCCTCCTCGCCTTCTTCATTGCCTCCCTGATGGTGATGCTGCTGGCGATGGCCGTCTTCCGAACGCCCGTCATCGCGCTGATGCCGGACCTGATCCCTTCTCCCCTGCGCTCCCAGGCCAACGGCGTCATCAACCTGATGGGGGGTCTCGGCGGGATTCTGGCCTTCCTCCTCGGCGGCCTGCTCTACAAACTCTACCGTCCCCTCCCCTTCTGGTTTGGCGGGCTACTCACCCTCATCGCCGTCGCCATCCTCTTCTGGAAGGTCAAGGAGCCGAAAGAACTGGTGGAGGCGGCCCGGCACGAGGAAGGGCTGGGCGTCTTTCGGGGACTGCGCAACATCCCCCGGGAGAACGTCCGCAGCCTGACCTTCCTCATCCTGGCCATCTTCTGCTGGTTTGTGGGCTACAACGCGGTGGAGACTTTCTTCAGTTCGTACGGCGTGGCGGTCCTGGGCGTCAGCGAGGCCACCGCCGGGATGATTCTCAGCGCCGCCTACGGGACCTTCATCCTGTTCTCCATCCCCAGCGGCATCATCGCCAGCCGTATCGGGCGGAAGCGCACCATCCTCATCGGGCTGGTCGTCTTCACGATCCTGCTGGTGGTCGCGTTCTTCACGCCGATCGTCCCGGTGATCATCGGATTGCTGGCGGTCGGCGGCCTGGCGTGGTCACTGGTCAACATCAACAGCCTGCCGATGGTGGTGGATACATCCACTTCCGAGGAGGTTTTGGGGACCTATACGGGGCTCTACTATGTGGCGGGGACGCTGGCGGCGGTGGTGGGGCCCATTCTGAACGGGTGGGTGATTGACCTGACGGGGCGCAATTACAACACCATTTTCCTGGTCACTCCGGCGTTCTTTGTGCTGGCGATTCTCTGCATGCTGGGCGTGACGAAAGGCGAGGCCAAGACGGCCGCCTGACTGGCACCTGCGCCAACACCATCCCCACCAGCATCAGTCCGCCGCCGACCCACTGAGCGGGAGCGAGCCGTTCTTCCAGGAACAGCCCGCCGAACAGAGCGGCGAAGAGGGACTCCAGGCTCAGGATGACGGCCGCGACGGTGGGGGGCGCGTCCCGCTGGCCCAGCATCTGGAGGGTGTAGCCCACGACGACAGAGAAGACGGCGGTATAGGGAACGGTCCACCAGACGGGCTGAAGCGACTCCCATGAGGGGGATTCCAGCGTCGGGCCGACGGCCAGGCTCAGGAGCCCACAGGCCAGATACTGCACTGCGGCCAGCCGCAGGGGCTCCATCTGCCCGACCCACCGGCCGATCAGGATGACATGCAGCGCGTAGAGGGCCGCCGATACCAGCACCAGGCTATCACCTGGGGCCAGGGAGAGGCGGCCCTCGGCGCTCAGGAGGAAGAGGCCTGCAGTGGCCAGCAAGGAGGCCATCCACGCGTTCCAGCCCGACCGCTGGTGCCAGAAAATGGCCAGGAGGAGAGGCACCAGGACGACATAGAGGCCGGTGATGAAACCGGCCTTGCCGGCCGTGGTGAAGGCCAGCCCGGCCTGCTGGAAGGCAGCGCCGGCAAAGAGAACCAGTCCCGCCAGCGCGCCGCCGGTGACCTCCTGTCGGGAGAGACCGCGCAGCCGGTGTCCGGCCATCGCCAGGACGAAAAGCCCTCCCAGGAGAAAGCGAAGGCCGTTAAAGAAGAACGTCCCGAGATGGAGGGTGGCGATCTTGCAGGGGACGAAAGTGCTCCCCCAGGCCAGCGCCGCTCCCAGCAGCATCAGGTTGGCAATCCACTGCCGTTGGGTCACTTGGCGTAATCCACGGCGCGGGTTTCCCGGATGACCGTCACCTTGATCTGGCCGGGGTACTCCATACTCTCCTCAATCTTGCGGGCGATATCGCGGGAGAGTTGGATGGCGCCCAGGTCGTCCACATCCTCGGGCTTGACGATGATGCGGATTTCCCGCCCGGCCTGGATGGCGAAGGATTCGGCGACGCCGGGGAAGGAGGAAGCCAGTTCCTCCAGTGCCCGGATGCGCTTGATATATTGCTCCAAACTCTCCCGCCGGGCTCCCGGACGGGCGCCGGAAATGGCGTCGGCGACCTCCACGATGATGGCCTCCAGGCTCTGCTGGTCGGCCTCGTGGTGGTGCGACTCAATGCAGTGGACCACCTCCTCAGGCACCCCATACCGGCGGCAGATTTCGGCGCCGATGAGGGCATGGGTGCCTTCCACCTCAAAATCCACCGCCTTGCCGATGTCGTGGAGCAGGCCGCCCAGACGGGCCACCTCTACATTGGCTCCCAGTTCCGCCGCCAGCATCGCCGCCAGTTTCGCCGTCTCAATGGCGTGGGCGTGCTGGTTCTGCCCGTAACTGGTGCGGAAACGGAGTTTCCCCAGCAGTTTGACCAGTTCGGGGTGGAGGCTGGCGACGCCGCTCTCGTAGACCGCTCGCTCGCCCTCCTCGCGGATTTGCTGCTCTACCTCCTTCTGGGCGTCCGCCACGACCTTCTCAATACGGCCCGGGTGGATGCGGCCGTCGGTGATGAGCCGCTCCATAGCCCGGCGGGCCACCTCCCGCCGCACGGGATCAAAGCAGGAGATGGTGATGGTCTCCGGCGTGTCGTCCACCACCACATCCACCCCGGCGACCTGCTCAAAGGTGCGAATATTGCGCCCGCCGCGTCCGATGATGCGGCCTTTCATCTCGTCGGAGGGGAGGTCCACCGAAGAGACGGTCAGTTCTGCCACCTGCTCACCGGCCATCCGCTGGATGACGGTGGTGAGAATTTTGCGTGCCCGGCGTTCGCCCTCCTCGCGGGCCTCCTGCTCAATCTCCCGGATGACCCGCGCCATGTCCTGACGGGCATTCTCGGCGACAATCCGCAGGAGTTCCTCCCGGGCCTCCTCCTGGCTCATCCGGGCAACCTCCTCCAGGGCCTTCGTCCGTTCCTCCTGGAGCCGTTCCAGTTCGTTCCGCTGCCGGTCCAGCGCGCTCTGCCGCTTATTGAGCATCTGTTCCCGCTTATCCAGCGCTTCCTGTCGCTGATCCAGTTTCTCCCGCCGTTGCTGGAGCCGCTCCTCCTCCCGCCGCAGGTTGTTTCGCCAGCGCTCCACCTCCGCCTGGGCCTCGTTGCGGATCTGCATGGTCTGGTCCTGAGCGGCCAGTAGGGTCCGCTGGGCCTCGCTATGGGCTTCTTCCAGGATTCGCTGAGCCTCTTCCTGAGCCTGACGGATGATGCTCCCTTTGCGGGAAGCGGCTAACCCGTATCCAATCCCAATTCCTGCGCCAATCGCCATCAGCAAACCGATGATCCAGAGTAATGTGTCCATAGGCCATTTCCTCAAGCGAGTATGCAAAATGCACGATATGGTGAAGAGCCCGAAGGCTTTGTCTCTACGCCCGGCGGTGGTTCGTCCTCGCTCCTCCCCCTGGCAAAAGGCAGGCGGTTACTACTTGGTGGATTCTTCGGGGCCGGTATCGGCCAGGATTTGCTGGACAACGGCCCGGACCACGCTGTAGGGGAAGCCCCGACGGAGCAGATAGTCGGTCATCCGGCGGCGGAAGACGTCGGGGGCCAACCCCCGCAGTTTGCGGCGGGCCGTCTCCGCCGCCCGCGCGGCGGCTTCCTCTTCGTTGTACTCCGCCAGGGCTTCCTCTATGGCCGCCTCGTCCACCCCCTTCTGGTAGAGTTCCTGCCGGAGGGCCATCGCTCCCCGGGGATTGTGCTGGAGGCGGTTCTGGACCCAGTAGCGGGCGAATTCCCGGTCGTCCACCAGCCCGCTGCGGCGCAACCGCTCCAGGACCTCACCGGCCGTCTCTGCGTCATATCTTTCGCTCAACCGCTCCCGGATTTCCGCCTCGCTGCGGGGACGGTAAGAGAGGAGGTCCAGCGCCCGCTCGGCGGCCCGTTCGGCGGCATCCCGCTGCCGGAGACGGGCGATGTCCTCATCGGAGAGGACCTGGCCCACCCGCAGGCGGGCCGCTTCTATGGCGGCCAGCCCGAAGGCAAAGCGGCCGTCCAGATAGACGTTGACCCGGTTCCGGTTGCGCTTCTGGACTCTGAGCGCTGTGATTTGCCCGCCCATTGGCCCCTTATAGCATTGCGCGCCGTGGCAGGGAGGTGCCACGGCGCGCGGCGTATGCCCCTGATGGGTCCGACCCGAACGGCTCTTCCTGGAGATCAGTATGGCGCAGGAACAGCCGAAGAACGCCCGTTCTCAACCCGGGGGCCCGGCACCGGTGAACCTTTGGGTCTCGGAGCGGGACGGATTTCTATGCCGTGGAGAGAAAATATGCTGCGTCCATACTGCCACTCGCAGGAGCGCCGATGTGGCTCGGAAAAAAACACCCGTCGGATCGGGTGACAGGACAATGCGCCTGGCCGTGGACTGGCCAACCCTATGCCGGTTCCACGTCTTCGGTGATAAGGGGCGGAGGGACCTCCATAGCCCGTTGCCGGATCTGCTGCTCCAGTTCGGCTACAACCTCTGGATGGTCCCGCAGGTACTGTTTGGCGTTCTCCCGCCCCTGAGCGATGTTCTGCCCCTGGTAACTGTAGAACGATCCCCGCTTCTCTATCAGGCCGTACTGAACGGCCAGGTCCAGGATGTCCCCTTCCCGGCTGATGCCTTTTCCGTAGATGATGTCAAACTCGGCGACCCGGAAGGGGGGCGCGACTTTGTTCTTGGTCACGCGCACACGGGTACGGCTCCCGATGACCTCTCCTTTCTCCTTGATACCGGTTACCCGTCGGATGTCCAACCGCACGCTGGCATAGAACTTCAGGGCCCGCCCGCCCGTGGTTGTCTCCGCACTGCCGAAAACGGCGCCAATTTTCTCCCGCAACTGGTTGGTGAAAATCATAGCCGTGTTGGATTGCTTGATGGCGCCGGAGAGTTTCCGCAGGGCCTGGCTCATCAGCCGGGCCTGGAGGCCGGGATGGGAATCTCCCATTTCGCCCTCAATCTCAGCGCGGGGGACCAGCGCGGCGACCGAGTCTATGACGACGACGTCTACAGCGCCACTCCGGACCAGGGTCTCGGCGATTTCCAGTGCCTGCTCGCCTGTATCCGGCTGGGCGATGTAGAGGTTATCCACATCCACGCCGCATGCTTCCGCGTACTCGGGGTCCAGGGCGTGCTCCATATCAATATATGCCGCCACGCCGCCGCGCTTCTGGGCTTCGGCGACGATGTGGAGGGCCAGGGTGGTCTTGCCGGCACCGTCGGGGCCGTAGATCTCGGTGACCCGGCCGCGCGGGATGCCGCCCACGCCCAGGGCAATATCCAGGGAGAGCGCTCCCGTGGGAATGACGTCTACTGCCAGTTGGGTGGCCTCGCCCAGACGCATGACCGCCCCTTCGCCGAACCGCTTGGTCAGGGTTGCCAGAGCCGCTTCCAGTGCTTTTTGTCGCCCTTCTTCTTTTTTCATCAAACCACCGCCTCCGGCTTGTAGATAGCAAGCCAATAATTCCTTTAAGGTAAACCTACCCTTCCCCACCCCCGGCGGCTTCGCCGCCCCCCTGGCAGGGGGAAGGGTGAGGATTAAACCACCGCATGGTAGGTGGTTACTTAAAGTGTACTACGAAAGTGGGGAAAAGGCAAATGACGCCATATGTAACGCACCGACCACGGACCACCGACCACCGTCGTCTGTGGCCTGCGGGAGGGAGGCCGATTCCCAACCGGCGCCAGGAGAGCGATCTCCGTCGGGCTGAATAGTTATTTTCGGGCCCGATGAGGGTGCGGGACCGGCCCCCACCCCGGCAGAACATCTCCCTTGCTGAGCCCGACGTTCACGGTCGGGCGGTGGCTTTCTCAGCCGGCGCGTTTGCAAAACCTCTGCAAGAAGGTATACTCTAACCAGACCCGGCACCTGACCCTTTGGGCCAATCGCCGGACGATCGGAGCGCGCAGCGCAGTGGAAGAGCGCCCACTGCTGAAAACTGTCGGGTAGCCAGCAACCAGACCACTTCCGGGTGGGAGGTTTATAATGACTCTCTGGGAGACGTATTACACACCGACCTCCGTAGAGGAAACGCTGCAATTATTGGCTGAACACGGCCCTCGGGCCCGCCTGATCGCCGGTGGGACTGACTTGCTGCTGGAACTGGAGCGGGGGATGCGGGAAGCCCCTGTTCTCATTGACATCAGCCGGGTATCGGGGCTGGACGGCATTGTCCTGGACGGCGAAATCCTTCGCCTGGGCCCGCTGGTCACCCACAACCGGCTGGTGGCTTCGGCGGTGGTTCGGGAGCAGGCCTTCCCTCTGGCACAAGCGGCCTGGAGCATCGGCGCGCCGGCCATTCGCAACCGGGGTACCCTGGGTGGCAACCTCATCACCGCCTCCCCAGCCAATGACACGATCCCCCCGCTGGTAGCGCTGGGTGCCACTCTTCTCCTTCGCTCAGTGCGCGGGGAGCGGCAGGTCCCTATCCGGAAGTTCTACAAAGGGGTGCGGCAGGTGGACCTGGCCCCCGACGAGATGCTGACCGAAATCCAGGTGCCCGTGATGGCCCCCGGCGAGCGGGGCGTCTTTCTGAAATGGAGCCTGCGGCGGGCGCTGGCGGTCTCCGTCGTCAATGCGGCGGTCATCGTGCGGCTGGAACGGGACGCGGTCACCCGGGCGCGGGTGGCGCTGGGGAGCGTGGCCCCTACTGTCATCCGGGCCTGCGAGGCCGAGGGGGTGCTGGTGGGCGGTCCGCTGACGGGAGACCGCATCGCCGAGGCGGCGGGCCTGGCCGCGCGCGCCACCGTCCCCATAGACGATATCCGCGCCGGAGCGGAGTATCGCCGGGAGGCGGTGCGGGTGCTGGTTCAACGGGCGCTGGCCGCCCTGGCCGAAGGGCGGGAGCGAGAGGGCTTTCCGGACCATCCCCCGCTCCTCTGGGGCCGCAGCGATGGCCGGTTTCCCCGTCTGGCCGGCCAGACCGTCCGCCACACCGTCGGCGGGGACGAGCCTATAGAGTGCACCGTCAACGGCAGAAACCACATCGTCCGCGGAGCCAACGGCAAAACGCTCCTGCGGATGCTCCGGGATGACCTGGGACTGACCGGCACCAAAGAGGGGTGCGGCGAGGGCGAGTGCGGTGCCTGCACCGTCTGGCTGGATGGCATCGCCGTCCTCTCCTGCCTGGTCCCGGCCCCGCGCGCTCACGGCGCCCAGATCATCACCGTGGAAGGGCTGGCCCGGGGCGATGACCTTCATCCCCTCCAGCAGGCGTTCATAGAAGGGGGGGCCGTCCAGTGCGGCTACTGTACACCGGGCTTTTTAATGAGCGGGGCCAAGTTGCTGGAAGAACTGCCCCACCCATCCCGTGAGCAGATTCTCCACGGCATCGCCGGGAACCTCTGCCGCTGCACCGGCTACTATAAGATTGTGGAGGCGATAGAGCGGGCCGCCAGAGTTGAATCGCAGAGAACGTAAGGAGAGCGCCGATGATGACGGCTGAGGAGTACATAGAGAGCCTGCGGCAACTGGGGCCGCGTACCACTTACCTCTTTGGGGAACGGGTGGAGAACCCGGTGGACCACCCTATGGTTCGCCCCTCTATCAATGCCTGCGCCATGACCTACCGCCTGGTGGAAATCCCCGAATATCAGGACCTGGCCACCGCTATCTCGGCGCTGACGGGGCGCCGGATCAACCGCTTCGTCCACCTCCACCAGAGCCCGGAGGACCTGGTCAAAGGGGAATTATCCGGTGAACGTCCTCCTGGCCAACGTCTGCAAGCAGAACGGGACCCGGTTTCCCTACGAAATCGCCCGTCTGGCGCATGACATCGCCGGGGGGCTGTTGGGGACGATGCCCTCGGACGCCGATTTCGTCCAGCCGGAAGTGGGGCCGTGGTGTCGCAAGTATCTGGCCCCGGCGACCCCTTTCCCACCGGAACACCGCCAGCGGATGCTGCGGCTGATAGAGGCGATGACAATGGGAGCACTGGCAGTGGGGTATCTGGTGGAGTCTATGCATGGTGCCGGCTCTCCTCAGACCCAGCGCATCGTCATCCAGCGGTACGCAGACCTGGAGGGGAAGAAGGCGCTGGCGCGCCGCCTCTGCGGGATAGACCCGGATGACCTGCTGCCGGAGGGGTGAGAGAGCGAAAGGAACCTTGCCGCCGGAGGTGAAAGGGAATAACAATCGCACACCCGGCAAACGTTTGACTTTTTTTGGAATCGTGGTATACTCTTTCACACAGGGCGAAGTAAGTTCTGGTTCTGTCTGAAAAGACCACCCAGGCTTGCGGAGGCCGGGCGGTCTTTTTGGGTATGGACCGGACTTCGCCATGCATTGTCCGTTTCACAATCAGAAGGAGGTAGAAGACGTGAGCAGTAAAGTGACCGGAACCGTTAAATGGTTCAACGACGCCAAAGGATATGGCTTCATCTCTCAGGATAATGGCGAGGACGTCTTTGTCCATTACACCGCTATCCAGGGGGATGGGTTCCGCACGTTGCGCGAAGGCCAGCGGGTGGAATTCGCCGTAGAGAAAGGCCCCAAGGGACTGCACGCTACTCAGGTGCGCGTCCTTTAGGCCGATGTGCTCAGCGGCCCTGAGGCCGCAGGAGGAGAGATGTCTACCAGGCTGTATATCGGAAATCTCAGTTACGCCACGACCGAAGCCACGCTTTCCGAACTCTTTCGGACCGTGGGAGAGGTCGTCTCGGTGAGCATTGTCACCGACCGGATGACCGGGCAATCCCGCGGCTTCGGCTTCGTGGAGATGGCTGATTACCAGGCGGCCCAGAACGCTATCAACCAGTTGAACGGTCGGATAGTGGACGGGCGGTCCATTCGGGTGGCCGAAGCCCGCCCGCAGGAAGCCCGGGAGCCACGGGGAGAACGGCGCCGAGAGCGGCGACGCTATTAAACCTGACCCTCTTCCGACGAAACCCGAAACCGCATGGCCCCTCCGCAGGCCATGCGGTTTTTGTTTCTCCTGCCAGTAACGATTCAGCCCGATGGAGGTCGCCCTCAGACCACCCATTTTCTGCTCCTTCTTGCGCTTTTTGCCTTCGGCCTGCGGGCTGGCGGGTGGGTGTTCCCTCCGCTGGCCGTCGCCCGGTACGGCCTCTTTGTGGACCCGGCCAACGCCTGGAGCGAGTGGGACCCCGGCACGGCTGGCCCTCCGCTGGCCTATTCCATCGCAACGGGCCGGGTTGTACCCTGAAGGAGAACTGAACTCCCTCTACCGCCAGACCTGTTCTCCCAGCCAATGTGTGACGCCAGGGTTGGCTGTGCTGGCCGGCTTTCCGCCGGGCTACTTTTCCGGCTACTTTGGGAACCCCATACTATCCCCCAATAGCCGCTGGGTCGCCTTTACCGCCAGACACGTCTATGGGCCAGAGGACCTGCTGGTACTGGGCAGGCCGTAATGGCTGAGAGGTCGCCTCGCCAGGCGTTTGTCTTTCTTATCCGGTTCAGTTATAATGAGGGCGCGTAACGATTCGGCCCGGTGGAGATCGTCCTCCTGGCGCCGATGGGGGGGCAGGGGCAAGGCCTACCCCAGACCACTTCCGAGCATCCCATCGCGCGGGACGCATTCCTGCGGGTCAGAAACGGCGGCTGTGGTGCAAGATCAATCTTGCTACATGTGCCGCAAGTTTCCGGGTAGGGCGCTATAGAATCCGCGCTTACCCCGTCCGATGTTCCAAGCCATGGGGGTGATGATGAGAGGCGTTCGCTGTCAGCGATGCGGCCATATGTTTTCTCTCTCCGTGGACCAGGTGATGGCGGCGCTGGAGCAACTGACCGAAAAGGGCGAGAGCCATTACGGCCTGGAGTGCCCTCGCTGCCGTCATCTGGTGAAGGTGCCCTGGGGCAACCTGGAGCGGATGCGGCCACATACAGGATACGGAGTACGAAGTACGAAATGACCACTGCCGCTCTTCGCCGGGTTGAACAGGGGCTGGTGCCCTTCCATCCGCTGCGCCATCTGGGGCCGGTGGCGAACTTGATGACCCATGCGTTCGCCGGAGAGTTGGGGCCCTGGGCCCGCCAGACGCTGCGCCGGATGCAACGCATCGCCCGCTGGGGCGCACTGGGGTTCCTGCTCTGGGGAATGGACCTGGACCAGGAATCGCCAGGATTTGTCTGGGTAGAAGATGGGCAGGTCGTGGGCAACGTCTCGTTCCGGCGGGCCGCTGCCGCTGGTGGCTGGATGATCGGCAACGTCGCCGTCCATCCCCAGTGGCGGGGGCGCGCTATCGGTCGGGCGCTGGTGGAGGCCGCGCTGGAGGAGATCGCCGCGCGCGGGGGCGCATGGGTCGGGCTGGAAGTGCGGGAGGATAATCCGGCGGCCCGCCGCCTCTACGAAGGGCTGGGCTTTGAGACCGTCGGGTCGTCGCTGGAGATGGCCCGCCCGCAGAACGAGCCCTGGCCGGATGCCTCATTCCCCTCCCTTCCGCTGCGGCGGGCGCGCGCGGCCGAAAGCCGCGACCTCTATCACCTGGCCCGCGAGGGGCTGACCCGAACCCACCAGGAAGTGCTGGAAATCCGCCCGTCCGCCTACCGGGCCGGGTGGGAGGCCCGGCTCTCCGCCTGGCTGGAGGGCCGCCGTGAGGACTGGTGGGTGCCGAGAAAGGAATCGGGGGCACTCCTCCCCGGCGCGCTGCGCCTCACCTCATACCCCTCCGGACGCTGGCATGAGGTGGAAGTCCTGGTTCGGCCCGAAAGGATGGACGACATAGGCGGTTCACTGGTAGCGACGGCAACGACTCTCCTGGCTCGCCGTCCCCTCTGGGAGACGGTCACTCTCCTGCCGGGGGTGCGAATGCGTCTAGAGCCCCTCTTTGCGGCCGCCGGATTCCGCCCCCTCCGCCGCCTGCTCCAGATGCGGCGGATGCTGGGGACTCCTATCAGGAGTAGGCAGGGGTGAAAGGATGCGGGGATACAAGGTTTCCGTCCTTACTTGTATCCTTGGGAGGTAACCGATGGCCGAAGAACTGGATCGCTGGTTTCCTCGCCCACCGCGTGGCGCAGGCTCCCAGCCTGCGCCGCAGCGGCGGCTGGGCATCGTCGTCGGCGGCAGTCTCTCCAAGGGGCTGGAGGTCAAACTGGACCCGCAGGCGGTCATTGAAGGGCTGGCGGTGGGCCGATATGTCGTCGTTCACGGGCGCACCGGACGGCGGTTCTTCTCCATCATCAACGATGTCGCGCTGGATGCCACCAATCCGCTCATAGAAAAGACGCCGCCCGACGTCTCCGACCCGTTCATCGCCCAGGTGATTCGGGGCACCACTACTTTCGGGCGCATCCACATCGCGCCGATGCTGATGTTGGAGCCAGAGGGCCAGGAGCCCAAGCCCGTCAAAACGGTCCCGGAGCACTTCTCCGAAGTGTACGAGGCATCGCCGGAGGACGTCGCGCTGGTCTTCGGCCAGGAGCAGCAGCCTGGCTACTTCGTCATCGGTGAGCCATTGGATATGGTGGGGGTGCCCGTCACCCTCAACCTGGAGCGGTTCGTGGCGCGGTCGGCGGGTGTCTTCGGGAAGACGGGCACCGGCAAGACTTTCCTGACCCGTCTCCTGTTGGCGGGCATCATCCAGGCCCGGGTCGCCGTCACCCTGATTTTTGATATGCACAACGAGTACGGCTGGAAGAGCCAGGACGAGGCCCGGCGGGAGGTCAAGGGGCTGCGGCAACTGTTTGATACCGGCGAAGTCGCCGTCTTCACACTGGATGAGGAGTCGTCCCGGCGGCGGGGGAGCAAGATAGACGGTGCCATCTATATCGGCTATGACCAGATCGCGCCGGAGGACGTGGACAGCCTCTCCGCTCTGCTGGCCCTCAGCGACATCCAGGTCGGCGCGCTCTACTTCCTGCACCGACGGCTGGGGACCCGCTGGCTGGCCCGCCTGCTGGATGAAGAGGACTCGCTGGAGGAACTCCAGGACGCACTGGAGAAGGGAACGCTCCACGGCGGGACGCTGGGGGCCATCCAGCGCAAACTGGGCCTCTTCCGGCGGTTCGGGTTCCTGCGGACGGAGGTGCCGGAGGACCCCGTCCGCCGGATTCTGGAATACCTGGACCGGGGGATCAATGTGGTGCTGGAGTTCGGGCGGTACGGGAACAGTCTGGAGGCGTACATCCTGGTGGCCAACTACATCACCCGCCGCATCCACGAGCACTACGTCCGCCGCAAGGAGGCAGCGCAGGGCGGACGGGGCGAGGAGCCCCGTCCGCTGGTCATCACGGTGGAGGAGGCACACAAGTTCCTGGATCCGGCCGTCGCCCGGCATACCATTTTCGGCATCATCGCCCGCGAGTTGCGCAAGTACAACGTGACCCTGCTGATCGTGGACCAGCGGCCCAGCGGCATAGACCCGGAAGTGATGAGCCAGATCGGGACCCGGGTCACCTGTTTGCTGGACGACGAAGCGGACATCCGGGCGGTCTTCTCCGGGGTGGCGGGGGCGGCGCCGCTGCGGGAGGTGCTGGCCCGACTGGATACCCGTCAGCAGGCGCTGATTATGGGGCACGCGGTGCCGATGCCAGTGGTGGTGCGTACTCGCCCCTACGATGTAACATTCTATGAGTCGGTGGCGCGTCGGGTTGCACCACCGGAGGAGACCCTGGCACGGGGCCGAGCCCTGCTGCGAGGAGAGGACGTGGAACTCTAAGTCGGAGCCGGACGCCTTAACTCCCGGTGGGGAAGAAGCAGACGCCCACAGTCCCGGGGCCGGAGTGGACGGCCAGGGCGGGGGAGAGGCTGGTGACGATGACCTCCACACACTCAAAGTGCTCCATCACCTGCTCCTGGAGCCGCCTCAGCCGATCCAGCGCCGCCACGTGGGTAAAGGCCACCTTGATGCGGGCTCTTTTCCCCACCCGCTCCTCCATCAGTTCCACCATCCGGGCATAGGCTCTGGAGAGACTGCGCGCTGTCCCCAGGGCAACCACCACGCCGTCCTCCATCCCGATGAGTGGCTTAATGTTCAGAAGGGTGCCCACCAGATGCTGGGCCCGTCCGATGCGGCCGCCCATGTGGAGATACCGGAGCGTATCGGCAGTCTGAATCATCATCGCCTGGCGGGCTACTTCCCGGGCCCGCTCTACTACGCCTCGCAGCCCCTGTCTCGCGATCGCCGCGCGGGCCGCCTCTATCGCCGCCCAGCCGTGGGCCATAGCGACCTGCAGGGTGTCCACAACCTCCACTTGCACTCGGGGCAGCCGCTCTTTCAGAATCTCCACCGCCGCCCGGCAGGACTGAAACGCCCCGCTCCCCTTAGAAGTCATCGTCAGGGCGACGATTTCGCGCGTCCGCTCGGCCAGCCGTTGAAGCCCGCTCAGATAATCCCCCGGGCTGGGGTTGGACGTGGTCGGCAGGGTATCGGCCTGCTCCAGGTAGCGGGCCATGGTGTCGGTATCTATGTCCACCCCATCTCGCAGCGTCTCCAGGCCGCGATGGATATAGTAGGGCACCAGTTCTATCCCCAATTCCTCGGCCAATGGCCGGGGAATACTGGAAGTGGTGTCTGTCAGGATGCCTACAGTGGCCATCTCCCTCTCCGAGGCTCGCAGGTTACGGTATAATTCGCCCTTATTAAACCCCAGAATGGGGAAAATGCAACTACGGACGGCACTCCGCTGTTGGGCCGATCGCGGGCAAGTCCACATCCAGCAGCGCGGCCAGTTTCTCCCGCTGGCCAGCGTACTGGGAGTACTCAAAGAGGGGCGTGCAGGCCTCCAACCGGACCTGTCCGGCGGCCAGCCGGTTGGCGAAGGCGAAGCAGGAAGCCTCGCCACAAGCCCTGCAGTTGGTGCGCGGCAAGAGTTTATAGACTTCCAGGCCGGTGGGGCGGCGCCGGACCTCGTAACTGGGTTCAATCTGGTCCCGCCGTTCCCAGGTCCGGTTGACCAGGGCGATGATGCCCTCTATCTCCTTGGTGGCCGCTTCCCGGTCTTC
Source organism: Anaerolineae bacterium (assembly GCA_036172315.1). Taxonomy (GTDB): domain Bacteria; phylum Chloroflexota; class Anaerolineae; order B4-G1; family DUEL01; genus SpSt-77. The sequence goes on from JASFBC010000295.1 coordinate 18,581, forward strand.
CACGTTGCTGACTGCAATCTGCGTCGGCTGGAAGACGATCCAGTGGCCAGCCTTGGTCCACCGCAGAGAAGGGGTCGCCGGTTCGTAGACCGCGCCGCGCAGGGTGGCGTTCAGGTACGGAAGAGCCTCGCGGATGTCGTTGGGCAGGTGGGCGATGGCGCTGAAGCGCTCCGCCCCCGGCTCGCAGGGAGGTGTGAACACTTCCAGGTCATATTTTTCTATCAGCATCGGACCTCCTGAGGGAATGAGGGATGGCTTTTAAGACCTGCCAGAGGAGAAAGAAGCCATACAGTGGGAACTGGACCACTTCCCCCCGGCCCACTGGCCAGCGACATTATCATTGAAAATTGTGTTGAGCATGGCTTTCTATTTTTGACGCCAGCGCGCTGGTCAAGTACTACGAGGTAGTTCCCTCCTTGAGCGGAATTGAGGTGGCTGAAGGTGTTGCCTTCAGCCACCCCGAACGACTACCAGATGCGAATCCCGAAGTAGCCCAGGACGAACTTGAGGGCGACGTAGAGGAAGTAGAGGCCGAAGATGAACTTGAGGGTGTGGGGCTTGAGGCGTTTGATGATGGCCGCACCGACCTGGGCGCCGATGATCGTGCCGCCACCCAACAGCCCCCCGGCCACCATTGCCACAAACCCCTGGGCCAGTTTGATCAGCCCGCCCGCCAGGGCCAGCGGGACCATCACGGCCAGCGAAGTCCCCATGGTGATGTAGACGGGCGCGGAGAAGAGGTAGATGAGCCCCGGTACCAGCGCGTAGCCACCGCCCAGCCCGGCGAGACCGGTGGCGATGCCGACGATAAAGCCGAAGACGGCCATCCCCCAGCCGCTGCCGGGAATCTCATTGCCCTCCTTCTTCACCGGTCCCCTGCCGGTGAAGCCCTGGATGCCCTCCCAGATCATCCGGATGGCGGGCCAGAGGAAGAGCAGGCCCAGGACCAGTCCCAGGAGCGCCTGGTGCGCGGCCAGGAAGGTGAAGAGCCAGGAACCCAACAGCACGCCCAGGATGCCCCCGCCGCCGAGCCAGAGGGCGGCCCGTCGGTCCAGGTTGCGCCGCACCAGGTGGCCCCAGGCCCCCGAAGTGGCGGTGAAGATGACGGCGAAGAGGGTGGTGCCCACGGCCAGCGCGGCCGGGAAGCCCATCCAGAAGTGGATGATAGGCAGCATCACGCTGCAACCGCCGGTGCCGATGAGGCCTCCCAGCAGCCCGGCGAAGAAGCCCACCACCATCAGGAGAATCCCTCGCCCGACCCCAATGGGCGGTTCTCCCGGAGCGTGATACCCCGCTACCGCCGCCCAGAGCACGACGAGGGCCACGATAACCAGCAGCACCAATGTGACGAGTTGGGTCCGATACCCCGGAGTTTTTTCGGCAGTCATTGCTTTGACCTCCTTTGATCTGATGAAATCCTGCTCTGCCAGACAGGTGAATGCGCGGATGCGACACGGATGGCAGAGTTCAGGCCCGTGGCGGCGGGCGCTTACGGCCCGGCCCTCGCCCCCGACAACACAGACAACGACACTCCTGCTGGCATCTCGGGCGAAATCCGGAAACTTCGCTCATTGCTGTTCTCTACCTGCGATGGTAGTGAATGGTCGCTCCCCGGAATCCCAGCGCCGCCTCCAGGACGGCTTCCGTCAGCGTGGGGTGGGCGTGGGTCGTCCAGGCCAGATCGTCCGCCGTAGCGCCGGTCTGTACGGCCAGCGCCCCCTCGGCAATAAGTTCGGTGACATGGGGGCCCATCATGTGCACCCCCAGCACCCGTCCGCTGCCGGCCTCGCAGACGATACGCACGACCCCCTCCGTCTCCCCCAGAATCTGGGCACGGGGGTTGGCGGAGAAGGGAAACTGGAGCACGCGAACATCGGCCCCCTGCTGGCGGGCCTGCTCCTCCGTCAGCCCTACCCCTGCCACCTCCGGCGAGGTGAAGATAGCACTGGGTACGGAGCGGTAGTCCACCGCCCGTTTCTGACCGGCGATGTTCTCCACCGCCACCCGTCCGTCCACCATGGCCTTGTGGGCCAGCATCATCCCGCCCACTGCGTCGCCGATGGCCCAGACGTTCGGGACGTTCGTCCGCAGGTACTCGTCCACCGCGATGGCACGCCGGTTCATCCGGATGCCCACCTCCTCCAGCCCCAGGTCGGCAGTGTTGGGCCAGCGGCCGGTCGCCAGGAGAACCCGGTCACCCTCCACCGCCTCCCCGCCCTTCGCCGTGGCGAACCGGACCCGTAGCCCGCTCTCCGATTCTTCCACGGCCTGAACCGTTGCGCCGGTGCGGATGTCCATTCCCCGCCGCCGCAGGAGGAGGGCCAGCCGCTTCGCGATGGCCTCGTCGGCCGCGCCAGGGAGGAGATTGGGCATCATCTCCAGGACGGTGACGCGGCTTCCCAGCGTCTGGTAGATGCAGGCGAACTCCAGCCCAATCACCCCGCCGCCGATCACGATCAGGTGAGCCGGAAGGGTGGAGATGTTCAGCGCCTCCGTACTGGTCACCACGCCGGGCAGGTCCAGGCCGGGAATGGGCGGGCGGGCCGTCACCGAGCCGGGGGCCAGGATGATGTGACGGGCAGTCACCTCCGTCGTCTGCCCGGCCCCATCGGTGACGGCGAGAGCATCGGGGCGAACCAGGCGGCCCCGGCCCCGGACCACCGTCACTTTCCATTCTTTCAGCAACTGCTCCACGCCGCCGACCAGCCGATCCACGGCCGCCCGCTGGTAGGCCATGATCCCCTCCAGGTCGGGCGCGGCCTCCGGGATGCGGACGCCGTATTCGGCGGCGCGGCGGGCACGGGCCAGCAGGTCCGTCGCGGTGACCAGCGCCTTCGTCGGGATACAACCGACATTGAGACAAGTCCCGCCAACACGCGCTTGCTCCACCAATACCACACGCATTCCCAACTGGGCCGCCCGGAGCGCGGCCACGTACCCCCCGGGCCCCGCCCCTAAGATCGCGATGTCGCAGTCTTCGGTCATTTCGTCCTCCTCCACGCTGATACCTCAACGAACGATGCCGGATGGGATTTCAGTAGTCGGTCTCCCGGTTCGTCCAGAAAGTCAGGCCGCAACCGGGACAGGTTACCGCCGGAGGTTACTTTTCTTCCGCTTGTGCGGGCGCATCCCCGGTGGGAACAGTGCGAAGGGATCCTTGACACAGGCGCACGGAGCGGGGGCCTTCTGGCTTTTACGCGGTTCGCTCATTCATTTACCTCTCTCAGGAAGATGGGGTCATAAGGAGCGATCCTCTGACAGTGGGGACAGGTGCACTGCAGGATGGGGGGCTCTTCTGTCGCCGGTCCGAGAACGTCCGCCAGCAAGCAGGCCACCCGCTGGTCCACCAGCCGGTAGTAGACGAACAGCCCCTTCCGACGATAAGAGAGCAGGCCGGCTTCGCGCAGCACCCGCAACTGCTGGGAGACGTAGGGTTGGGGGACCCCCAGCGCTGCCTGCAGATGGCAGACGCAGGCTTCACCGCGCCGCAGGATGTCCAGAATCCGCAGGCGCGCCGGATGAGCCAGAAGGGAGAATAGTCGGACTGCTGATTCATAGTGCTCCTCGTTTATATGCAATAAGTTGCATATAGCATACTACCGTTTCAGTTTTTGTCAAGATGACAACGTCACCCCACACGGACTTACCGGAAGCGCCCGGTTGCCGTTCCTGGCAAAGGTGTTATACTTTAAGAGATGCAGTTCCCATTCGCGAAAGGAGAAGTTAACATGGATACAACCATTGATGAAATCATCGCCCGAGAGATTCTGGATTCTCGGGGGAATCCCACGGTTGAGGTGGAAGTGGCTCTGGCCGACGGTTCCTGGGGGCGGGCCGCCGTCCCCTCCGGAGCCTCCACCGGCGCCCATGAGGCCCTGGAACTGCGAGACGAAGACCCCCAGCGCTACGGCGGTAAGGGCGTCCTCAAAGCCGTTCAGAACGTGAACGAACTCATCGCCGATGAACTCTTCGGCTGGGATGCTACCGACCAGTTGGGGATTGATGCGCGTCTGCTGGAACTGGACGGCACGCCCAATAAGGAGCGGCTGGGCGCCAACGCCATTCTGGGCGTCTCGCTGGCGGTGGCCCATGCGGCCGCCAATGCCCTCCGCCTGCCCCTCTACCGCTACATCGGCGGCGTCTACGCCCACGTCCTGCCGGTGCCGCTGATGAACATCCTCAACGGCGGCAAGCACGCGGTAGACGGCCCCGATCTGCAGGAGTTTATGATTGCCCCTGTCGGCGCGCCAACATTCGCCGAGGCGCTGCGGTGGGGCAGCGAGATCTACCATGCCCTCAAGGCCGTCCTCAAAAAGCGCGGCTACTCCACTGGCGTCGGCGATGAGGGCGGGTTCGCCCCCAACCTGAAGACCAACGAGGAAGCCATTGAGGTCATCCTGGAAGCCATCGGGAAGGCCGGATACCGGCCCGGCGAGCAAGTCTACATCGCCCTGGACCCTGCCGCCAGCGAGTTTTACGAGGACGGGCGCTACGTCCTGAAAAAAGAAGGCCGCGCGTTGACCGGCGCCGAGATGGTGGACTTCTACGCCGCATGGGTGGAGAAATATCCCATCATCAGCATTGAGGACGGCCTGGCGGAGGACGACTGGGAGAGTTGGGCGCTGATGACCCGCCGTTGGGGTGACCGCATCCAGATTGTCGGCGATGACCTGCTGGTGACCAATGGGGAGCGTATCCGGCGGGCCATCCGGGAAGGTGCCTGCAACGCCTTGCTCTGCAAGGTCAACCAGATCGGCACCCTTACCGAAGCCATCGCCGCCGTTCAGTTGGCCCAGCGGGCCGGATGGGGCATCGTCGTCTCCCACCGCTCCGGCGAGACCGAAGACGCCACCATCGCCGATCTGGCAGTGGCGCTGAACGTCGGTCAGATCAAGACCGGCGCGCCCTGCCGCTCCGAGCGGGTCGCCAAGTACAACCAGTTGCTGCGGATTGAAGAGGAACTGGGTGACCAGGCCCGCTACGCCGGGATCAGCGCGTTTGCCCATATCCCGCACTGGCGCTGAGATGCGGTAATTGCCATCAGGAGGAATCTATGGAAGTCCTGACTATTTCGGTTCCACCGGCAGTTCGCCGGGCCCTGGGCGACGAGGCCGTTGCCGAGTTCATCCCGTGGATGGAGGATCACTTCCGTCAGATTCTCCACCGGGAAGGGGTGCCCCGGGATGAGTACCGGACCCTGCTCTCCCGCCTGGACGGGCTGGAGAAAGAGATCGCACTGATCCACAAAGACCTGGCCACCACCCGTCAGGAATTCCGGGAAGGACTGGCCACAACCCGCCAGGAGTTCCAGCAAGGATTGGCTATAACCCGCCAGGAGTTCCGGGAAGACCAGGCTCAGATGCGCAAGGAGTTCCTGGAAGGACTGGCGGCAATCCGCCAGGAATTCCAGGAAGACCGGGCTCAGATGCGCAAGGAGTTCCAGGAAGGACTGGCGGCGATCCGCCAGGAATTCCAGGAAAACCAGGCTCAGATGCGCAAGGAGTTCCAGGAAGGACTGGCGGCAATCCGGCAGGAATTCCAGGAAGACCAGGCTCAGATGCGCAAGGAGTTCCAGGAAGGACTGGCCACAACCCGCCAGGAGTTCCGGGAAGACCTTAGCGCGTTCCGCCGCGAGATCTATGAGCAGCTGGACCGGGTCCATCAGCGCATAGATGAGATAAACGCCCGGCTGGATGGGATGAATGTCCGCTGGGATGGGCGCCTGGACGAGATAAATGCCCGCTGGGATGGGCGCCTGGACGAGATGAATGCCCGGCTGGACCGGATGTACTCTCAGATGATTATTCAGACTCGCTGGCTTATCGGTGCTCTGCTGGGCATCGGTACCATCATCTCGGTGTTACTGGCGATCGCGCAATTCACCCCCTAACAGTTAGGCCTGAGACCATCATTGTGCGCACCAAACTGGTCTGTACCTTGGGCCCGGCCTCGCAGGACCCTGAAGTCATCCGGGGGCTTCTGCAGGTCGGAATGACCGTCGCCCGCATCAACTTCTCCCACGGCGATCGGGAGACCCATGCGCGCACGATCGCTACCGCTCGGCGCGTGGCCCAGGAGGAAGGCCACTTGCTGGCCATTATGGCCGACCTGCAAGGCCCCAAATTGCGGGTGGGGGAATTGCCTGCCGATGGCATCGTTCTGCGGGCAGGGGAAGAGGTCGTCCTCTCCTCGGCCCCCTTCGCTCCGGGCCGCCTGCCGGTGCCCCACCCAGAGGTCCTGGCCGATCTGCGAGAAGGCCAGCGGGTCCTCCTGGACGACGGACAGCTGGAACTGCGGGTAGAGCGGGCCGATGGCGAAACCATCCGCTGTCGGGTCGTTTTCGGCGGGCGGCTGACCTCCCACAAGGGCCTGAATCTCCCTGGCGCTGCCCTGCGCATCTCCGCACTCACGGAAAAGGATCGCCGGGATGCCCGCTTCGCTGTAGAGCAGGGTGTAGACCTCATTGCTCTCTCTTTCGTCCGTTTTGCGCAGGACGTGCTGGAATTGCGGGCACTGCTGGCGGATTGGGGCGCGGCTGATCTGCCCATTGTCGCCAAAATAGAGAAGGCGGAGGCAGTGGAGACGTTTGACACCATTCTGGAGGTCGCCGATGCGGTGATGGTGGCACGTGGCGACCTGGGGGTGGAGACTTCTGCCGAAGAGGTGCCGTTCTATCAGAAGCGCATCATCCGGGCTTGCAATCAAGTTGGCAAACCCGTCATCACTGCTACCCAGATGCTCCAGACGATGCTAGAGCACCCCACTCCCACCCGCGCCGAGGCGTCCGACGTGGCTAACGCCATCTTGGACGGCACGGATGCAGTGATGCTCTCCGGCGAGACGGCAGTTGGAGCCTATCCGGTGGAAGCGGCGCGGACGATGGCCCGCATTTGCACGAGCGCCGAGGCCCATCTGCCCCCTGAGCGCTTCCTCCACGAATTGGAATGCCCCAAAGAGTCGGTCACCGGAGCCATCAGCCGGGCAACGGTGGAGATCGCCGCCGAGGTGGGCGCCCGGGCCATCCTCACCGCCACCATGTCCGGCACCACGGCCCGTATGGTCGCCCGCTACCGCCCGGCAGTGCCGATTATCGCCGCCACGCCCAATCCCCGCACGCTGACACGGCTGGCGCTGGTCTGGGGAGTGACACCGATTCTGGTCCCGCCGTTCACTACCACCGACGAGATGGTTGTCCGGATGATCCAGGCGGCCCTCCAGACGGGCCTGGTCAGGAAAGGGGACCGGGTAGTGTTGACAGCGGGGGTCCCCTTCGGCGGCGAGGGCCGCACCAATATGCTGCAAGTCCACGTAGTGGGAGAATAG
>JASFBC010000296.1:0-6933 GCA_036172315.1 Anaerolineae bacterium
GGCTAACAGCCTGCGCTACAGGCTAACAGCCTGCGCTACAAGAGCGACGTTCCCTCAGCGCGGAATCGCTACGGTAGCCTGTTCACTCCATCGTCCCGAAGCGGGTGAGGGCCACTGCGCCCAGCCCCGCGCAGGTGATCAGGAAGCCGCCGATCCAGCCCATGCAGGGGATGAGCCCCAGCAGGTCGCTCAGCAATGCCAGGAGCCCTGCCCCCAGCGCGGCGGTCCAGAAGGGTGCAATGGGCCGAGAAGTGAGTGTCGGCATCAGCCGCTCGCCGATAGTGACGCCGATGGCCAGCCAGCCGAAGAGGATGGCGACTACCAGAGCGATGGCGGCCGCGATCCCCACCGGGGCCAGGCAGAGGGTGAGCGTGAGCCCGATGGCCAGCAGGACGCCGACGACCAGCGTCAGCAGGCCCATGCCGAAGGCGGGAAGGGGCTTCTCCAGCGCGCTTCGCCCGATCCGCGCCGCCGCCCGGGGCCACAGCAGGGCCACCAGCCCGGCCAGCCCGGCCATCACCACCGCCCGCAGGAAAATCTCCAGCCCTCGCACGGAGACTTGGAAGATCAGCATAGGTAGCCCATCGGAGGGGAAATACGGGTAGGCGGGGATCATCACCCACCCCCAGCGCGACCACTGAGGAGGATTCACCAACTGCTGACCGAAGACCCGGGCACCCGCTTCCCGGTCCACCTTTCCCCCCAGGACCACCAGTCCGCCTTCAATCCGAGCCGTCCTGCGCAGGCGGACGTCACCGCCGAAGGCGACCACATCCTGCTCCACCGTGCCGGCGATTTCCACGTCGCCGCCCCAGACCACCACACTGCCTCTCACCGTACTATCGGCCTCTACCCGCACATCTCCGCCGAAGACCACCAGGTCGCCATCCAGCGTCTGGCCGCTCTGGAGGGTGAAATCTCCCCAGATGATCTGGCCCGGGGGTTGCCCGCCCGAGGCGAAGGCCGGCGCGGCCATCCCCAGCAGCGTCATAACGACCAGAAGAGTTTGCAGAAAGCGTGTGAACCGCATAGGAACACCCCCTGTATAGGCAGGACTTGCCTCCGGCCCTTCATAAGGCAACCGCGAGGGTTGCCCCTACCGTCATTCCGATTCCAGCGCCACGCCTCCGATCCCAGCGGTGAGGGTAACCTCCAGGGTCGCCCCCGCCTGCCCGTAGGCTTCGTTCAAGTACGCGCCCTCCGAGATTCGCCAGTCACCACGGGTCTGGACGTTGCTCAGGCCCCCCTCCACCGCAACCCGTACCCCCACGTCCCGGGGGAAGCGGAGCGTCAGGGCGCCCACGCCGGCGGTCACCCTGACCCGGGCAGAATCGGTCCAGGGGCCGGTGAAATCCAGGACCAGGTTGCCAACCCCGCCTTCTACCTGAACATCCTGGGGGCGGGCGTAGCCGATGCCCCGAACCTCCACGTTGGCCGCTCCGGCGCGGAGCAGGAACCGGTCCATCGGGACGGGATTCGGTGCGTCCCAGCGCACGACCATATCCGAGGCGCCGGTCTCCAGGGAGAAGTCGGTCAGCGCCAGGCCGCTCAGGTCCAGCTGCCCCTTTGCGGCACCGACCTGCAGTTTCAGGCTCATGGGTACATGGGGGGCCAGGGCAAGGTCCCACTCGTTTTCCGCTCCCGGGCCGGGCATGCCCCGGATGTCGGGTTGGGCAACTCTCAGGACCCCCTCTTTCCAGGTCACTTCAGGCTTCCAGGCGGTAACGTTGGTCCGGAAGAGGCCGGAGAGGAGGAGGTCCGGCTCGCCGGCGGCCAGCGTCAGTTTGCCCATGCCCAGGGTAATTTCCACCCGGGCCGCCGTCGTGCCTTCCAGGGGGATTTCTTCCCGGTACTCCTGCATCGGTCCGACTTCCAAGGTGGGTACGGCGGGCAGGGAGATGCCGGGGACGGTGATGGTGCATGCCAGGCTGCTCAGCACCAGAAACAGAACAGGCCAGACGATCCTTTTACGCAACATTCCTCCCTCCTTTCTCACGCTTCCCGTTTCACGAACTGACCGGTTGCCAGCGGCGAAGGAGGCTCCACCACAGGCCGCCCAGAAAGAGCGCTGTCATCAGGCTACAGAGGGCCAGCGGCAGGGCCTGGATGACCAGCGCGCCGGCCAGCAGGCCCAGGGAGTTTAGAAACAGGTGGGCTGCCCCGAGGGCGTGGCTCAGCAAGACATCTCCGCTGCGGGAGAGCGCCATCAGGAAGCCCGCCCATCCAGGCAATGTCCAGAAAATGGGGAGGAGTCCGATGAAGAGGACAAGAGTGGTTCCTGCCACCAGCGCCAGACCGCCGAAGAAGGCGCGCCGCCGGGCTCGGCGCCGGTCTACCTGAGCCATCACCCGCCCAACAAACCCCGGCGGTGGGGAGAGGATCGGCGCGCTGCGCAGGACTCCCTCAGCGGCCTGCAGTTGCTCCCACCGGACCCGGCAGCGGTCGCAGAGTTCCAGGTGAGCCCCCAGGACTTGCCATTCTTCGTCCGGCAGTTCGCCATCCAGTGCTCGCATCATTTGTTCCAGAGCCTTATCACACTCCATACTCCCTACTCCCTACTCCCTACTCCCTACTCCCTACCTTCTCCCAGCATCTGGGCCAGTACCAGGCGGGCCCGGTGGAGCCGCGACTTCACCGCACTGACGGTACTGCCCAGAATCTGGGCCATCTCTTCGTAGGAACAATCGTACCAGTACCGCAGGATCACTGCGGCCCGGTCTTCAGCGGAGAGACGCGTCAGCAACCGCTGGACTCGCTCCCGTGTTTCCCATGCAGCAACCGCATCGCCGGGGTCCGCGCCGACCCTCCCGGTGGCGAGTTCGTCGTCCAGCACCAGAACAGGCCGACGGCGGCGAATGCGGTCCACGCAGTAGTGGGCCGTGATGGAAAGCAACCAGTTCCGAAAGGGACGGGCAGAGTCATACTGGCTCAGGTTGCGGAAGGCCCGCAGAAAGGTCTCCTGAGCCGCGTCCTCTGCCTCCATCCGCTCTCCCAGCATCCGGTAGGCCAGGTGATACACCGACGTCTGGTAGAGATGGACCAGACGGGCGAAGGCGTCCATATCTCCCTTTTGGGCTTGTTGGATCCAGGTTGCTTCGTCTATCATCGGCTCCCATCATAATTATACGTCAGATAGCGCCAAAAGTCGCGACGTGCCGGGCATCTTTGGAAGTGTCCGGTACGTTTGCACTTGACAAGACCCGGTTCTTGAGTACACTTGGGGCACGTCAAGACAATGGACACCGAAATGGGATTTTCACTGATACTCGGTTACTTGCTTCCGATCGGTTTCCTCCTGCTGGCGTGGGGCGGGATGGAGCCGGAACGGGCGCGGCGGGCCGCCGTCCAGGGGCTGATGGCCCTGGCGCTGGCGGCAGTGGGCTACTTCGCTACCGGTTTCGCCTTCCACCTGGGTGGCGCCGCCGTCTTCTCGGACCGGCCCGGACTGGGCGGGCTGGATAGCATCTGGTCGCCTCTGGACCGGACCCGAGGACTGGGATGGGGGGTCATCGGACTGAAGGGTTTCTTCCTGGGCCCGGGTGCGGATACCCCTGAGGCATTGGCTCTATTTGTCACCTATCTCCCGATGGCCGCGACGGCTGTCCTGATGCCGGTGATAGCCCTCTTCGGCCGGGCGCGGGGTGGGTGGGTGGCCCTGCTGGGGTTGTTGACCAGCGCGCTGCTCTTCCCGCTGGCGGCCTGCTGGGTCTGGGGCGGGGGGTGGCTGGCCAGCCTGGGCCAGACTCTGGCGCGGGGCCACGGGACGGTAGACTATGCTGGCAGCGGGGTGGCTTACCTGCTGGGCGGGATGGTCGCCTGGGGCGCGTTGACGGCCCTGGGGCGTGAACCCCTGCAGGAGGGCCCCGCCGAGATGCCGCCGGCTCACTTCCCCCTGCTGGCCAACCTGGGGGCGCTTCTGATCGCAGTGGGCTGGCTGGGGTGGTCGCTGGGCGTCCCCTTCCACGCCGATGGGGCTCGCCTGGATGCCGGACGGATGGCCGTCAACGGCCTTCTGGCCCTTGCCGGAGCCACGCTGACCTCCTTTCTCTACTGCTGGCTGGTTTTGGGACACGGAGACCCTCTGATGGTGGCGCGTGGCGCAGCGGGGGGGCTGGTCGCCATCTCGGCGGGCGCGCCGTTTCTCCCCCAATGGGCCGCGCTGGTGGTCGGTGTTGGGGCTGGACTGCTGGTCCCGCTGGGCGTCTATCTGGTGGACCGGGTCCTGCGGCTGGCCGATGCACCGGCATCGGTGGCGACGGTGGCCTTCCCCGGTCTCTGGGGACTGCTGGCAGTGGCCCTCTTCGCGGATGGGCGCTGGGGGCAGGGCTGGAACGGCGTGGGGGCGGAGGCGTACCGCACCGTAATCGGGCAGGGGGTCAGCGGTTTCTTCGTGGCCCCGGGATTCCTCGGCGACGGCCCGGGCCAGATGGTAGCCCAGGAGGTGGCAGCGGTTGCCCTGGGCCTTCTGGGCTTTGCGGGGGGATGGCTGAGCATAACCATTACCCGTCTGCGAAGGTAGCGGTCTCCGCCGGGAGTCGGTGGTGCGGCCCCTCATCCTCACCGCGCGGTTCTCCGGACGCCCCACAGGGCCAGTGCCAGCAGCCCCACCAGCCCCGCACCCGAGCAGAACCCGCCGCCGGGAGAAGGGGACGGAGTCGGAGTGGGCGGGGCCGGCGTCGGGCTGACGGCCGGGACGGGCGTCGCCTCCGGCGGCCGGGTCGGCGGGATGACCACCGGGCCCGTCTCCTCTGGGACCACCTCGTAGGCCGTCCCCTCCGCCACAAAGACCACCCGCTCCCCCAGCGCCAGGTACGGCCCCCACTCCGGCCGGGCCGTCAGCAGGTCAAAATAGGCGCCACTCCCGAACTGCACCCGCACCGGCCTCATCCGCGCCGGATCAAACTCCGCGTCGGTCCAGACCCCCTCCCGCATGAAGAAGGTCTTGCTCCCCGCATGCCGCACCACCTGCGCCACCTCCTGGGGCATCGGCGCGCCCCCCACGCCTCCGGCCTCCCGCAGTCGGGCCTGCTCCTGGGCCAGATCCACCGCGCCGGCGCCCACCGCTGGTGCCGCCGGAAGAGCCTTCAACTGCTCCGCCGCTTCCTCCCGCCCCGCCTCGGTGAAGACATCCTCCTGTACCAGGAACGACGTGTACGGCGTGATGATGCCGTAGCGGACGCTCAGGTCAATCACCGCGTCCACCCACTCCTTCCGTTCGCCGTAGAGCCGAATCTGGGTCAGGAGATAGCCGATTTTCCGGGCCGCCCACAGGCGCGGAATGAACGCATCGCCGCCTTCGGCCCGAAAGGTCCCCTCGTAGACAAACTCCCGCTTCTCCCCCTCCGTCTCCCCGGATAGCCGGACGCGCGCCGGCCCGCTTCCCCGGTACCGGCCCACCAGGATCAACTGGGTGCCGGCGAAGAGGTCCGGCAGGGGGCGCGGGTAGACGTCCTCCACGACGATGTCACCGAAATCCAGGGAGATGTCGGTGAGGACGGGGGCCTGGACTTTCGCATAGAAGGCGGCGACGGCCTCATCTATCCGCTCGCCGGGGCGGACGTAGGCGGGGGCACCCCGATGCTCCTGGGCCAGGGTGTCCAGCAGGACAGTGTTGACGTCGTCGCCGACGCCGAAGGGGAAGAGGCGGACGTTGGAGGGCATAGCCTCCCGCACCGCCTCCAGAATCCGGTCTATCTCCACTACCCCCTCGGTGGGCTGGCCATCGGTGAGAAAGATGAGGACGGTGGGGCGCTCCCGGTCGGCCTGGGCCAGGGCTTCCAACAGGGCGCCGTGGATGTCGGTGCCGCCGGTAGCCTCCAGCCGCTCCACCCACCGCCGGGCCTCGCCGGCCTCCGATGCCGGCCGCAGGCCGCGCGCCCAGGAGCGGACTCCCGTGGAAAACGGGATGACGTTAAAGCGGTCCTCCGGGTTCAGATGCTCCAGGACATAGACCAGCGCGTCCTTCGCCTGATCCAGTTTTTCCCCCTGCATAGAGCCGGAGACGTCCAGGACCAGCAGGACGTCTTTGGGCTGGACCCGTTCGGCCTCAAGCGGCGGCGCGACCAGGAGCAGGAAGAAGCCGTCGTCGGGCGGCTCCCGGTAGGTGAGGAGCGTCAATCCCACCTCTTCCTCCCCAACGGTGTAGACCAGTTCAAAGTCCCGGTCGGGCCAGACGTTCGTCTCCTCGTAGCCGACGGTGGCCCGGTACTCCTCCCGCTCAATATAGACCTGATCCTGGTGGGTGGGGGAGTAGACGGCTTTCAGAGGGACAGGGGACCGGATGTCCACACGGATGGAGACTTCCTCCAGCGGGCGGGCGGAGAACCGCTCGGTATTCAGAGGGTAGATATAGCGGACCAAGCCGGCCTCCATGGGAAGGACCTGGGTGTATTCCAGTTGGACGCGGCGTTCGCCGCCAGGCGGGATGGGGAAGATACGGGCCTGGACGACGTCCCGCCCGACGTATTCCAGCAGGGCCGGGTCGCGCCGGCGGCGGACGATGTCCTCGTAGATCGCGCGAGCCTTGTCGGCGGGGAGGATCTCCGCCTCTATGGGCTTCCCGTCCACCCACATCGTGAACTGGTTGACCGTCGCGCCGGGCGGGAGGGGAAAGATATAGGTTCCTTCGGCCGCCCAGTTGTGCTCGTTGACGAAGACCTGGTCTACGCGGGTAACTGCGACCTGGTTCTCTATGGTGACGGTGACCCGGTGGTAGCGGATGGTGAGCCAGACCGGTTCAGGGGCCGGGCCGGGAGGCCAGGGCGGCTCCGGGATGATGATGCCGTCGGCCCAGGCGGGGGCGGCGGTAGCCAGCAAGAGCCCGATACTCAGCAAGGTAAACAGCCAGCGGTATCCTTTCATGGCACCTCCTTTCCTGAATTCAAGACGCCATCGGAAGCCAGGGGGTTCCCGGTTGACGTTCCGCCGTAAACG
>JASFBC010000297.1:0-39931 GCA_036172315.1 Anaerolineae bacterium
GTAAATCTGCGTTTATCTGCGTCCGCTGAATATCATCAGCGTAAATCTGCGTTTATCTGCGTCCGCTGAATATCATCAGCGAAATCTGCGTTTATATGCGTTCGCTGAATATCATCAGCGTAAATCTGCGTTTATCTGCGTCCGCTGAATATCATCAGCGTAAATCTGCGTTTATCTGCGTCCGCTCATCGGGAACAACCGGGTCGCCAGGCGCTGGAAGACGAGGGCGGCAGTTTGGGAGGCCCAGGGCGACGTGCGGGGGCGATCCAGCCGCACCAGGATCAGCAGTTGCGGGTCCTCCACCGGCCCGTATCCCACGAACGACACGATGGTCCCGCGCGGGTCATATCCCCCGGGGACCGGAATCTGCGCCGTGCCGGTCTTCCCGGCGATCCGGTAACCCGGGACGGCGGCCTGCGGCAGGTGTTGTTCCACGGCCTGAGCCAGAATCTCCGAGACGGCCCGCGCGGTTTCGGGCGAAATAGGTTTTCCCCGGACGACCGGGCGGGATTCCAGCACCGACCCGTCGGGCCGAATCTGCCGGGCGACCACGTAGGGCCGCATCAGATTCCCCCCGTTGGCCACTGCTGCTACCGCCGCCGCCATCTGCATCGGCGTCACCGCAATTGCTTGCCCATAGGCATTGCTCCCCAGGTACGAATCGTACCAGTCCGGGTCCCCCACCACATGTACCGTCCCGCCCACCTCCCCCTGCAGGTCCACGCCGGTGGGTTGTCCGAAACCGAAGGACCGAACATACCGGTAGAACGTCTCCGGCCCCATCTTCATTGCCAGCCAGCCCGCCCCCACGTTCAGGGAGTGCCCCATCAGCCCGACCAGGTTCTGTTCCCCGTATGCCTTCCCGTCCCAGTTGATGATGACCTGTCCCCCGACCTCTGTCCGCCCGGTGTCCACATACGTATCCTGAGGGGACACCGCGCCGCTATCCAACGCCCCCGCCAGGGGGATGATTTTGAAAGTGGAGCCGGGTTCGTACTGGGTGTTGACGGCCGGATTCAAGAAAATCTCTTCCCCCTGTTTTTCTATGTACACTTCATACCGGTTCGGGTCAAAGGCCGGCTGGACAGCCAGTGCCAGGATAGCCCCCGTCTGGGGGGCCATCACAATGATCTGACCGCTATCTGCCCCAAACTCCTTCAGGCCCCGGGCCAGTTCCTCTTCGGCAGCCATCTGCATAGCCAGGTCCAGGGTCAGCACCAGGTGGTTGCCCCGCTGAGGGATAGGTACCCGGTCCTCTTCGTAGGGAAGCGGCTGCATACCGGACGGATCCACTTCGGTGACCAACTCTACCTTCTGCGGGCGGAGCGCGCGGTCGTAGTACCCCTCCAGTCCGTAGAAACCCTCCCCGCTATAGGTGGTGAAGCCCAGTAGTTGAGCCGCCAGGGTCCCGTGGGGGTACCGTCGCAGCCAGCGCAGGCTTACCCAGACTCCAGGTAGTTTTGACTCCTTGACCCTTTTTCCCTGCTCCCAGGAGACGTAGGGAGCCAAAATCACGCTCGGGGATGTATAAGCCATTGTTGCGGAAAGGGTCTCCGCGGGAATCTGGAGAATCGGAGACAGGATTTCTGCCACCGCCCCGATATCTGGGATGTGCGCGGGGCTGGCCCAGATGGTGTAGTGAGGCTCGCTAACAGCCAGGGGGAACCCATTGGCATCGGAGATGGAACCCCGGGGAGGTTCGGGAAGCATCAGATTCCGTATCCGTTCCTGGACCGCTTGCTGGCGATACATGGCGCCGTGGACGACCTGGACGTCCAGCAGGCGCCAGAGGAGGAGCAGGGTCAGGGGCGCCAGCAGGAACACCAGCAAGGTCAACCGGGGACGGATACGGACAGGCATGGTCAGGGACCTATAGTTTCCAACTGAGAAGCGGGGACAAAGCCCATCTGAATGGCTTGCTGTAACAGATTCTGTTGCTTCTCCCCGATTTGCTTTTCCAGGGTCGCGTTGATGGCCTGGATTTGGAGGAGCGTTTCCCGAAGGTCCTGAACCCGTCGGGCTTGAAGGGTTGTATAACTGACCAGTCCCAGATAGAGGGATGCGAGTAACCCGCTCAGAATCAGCAAGCCGAACAGGAATAGCGCTCCCTGGCGGTTCAGGTCCCCTCCCCTGCGGAAACCGAAATCCCAGCCCTTCCCACGCCGATAGGGCCGGGGAGGGCCAGCGGGACGGCCGCTGTTGGACGACCGGACATCTTCGGGTTTCCGCTCACTCTCTCTCATGGGACTGCTGACCCCTGACGATGGAGCACTGACCACCGACGACGGACCACTGCCCTTTAACTCCTGACGGCTACCTGTTAACGGGTAACTTCTCTCCCCCCCGCAACCGGGCCGAGCGGGCCCGGGGGTTGGCGGCGATTTCCGCTGCATCGGGCCGGACCGGTTTGGGGGTCAGCACCCGCACCTGCGCCCGATGCCCGCAGACGCAAACCGGAATCTCCGGCGGGCAGATACAATCTCGGGCTTCCCGGTGGAGGAACTGTTTGACGATGCGGTCTTCCAGGGAATGGAAACTGATGACCACCAGCCGCCCGCCGGGCCGGAGCGCTTCCAGCGCCTGGGGGAGGGCCGCCTCCAACGCTTCCAGTTCCCGGTTGACCGCAATGCGCAGTGCCTGAAACGTCCGCGTGGCGGGGTGAATCCGCTCCCGTCGCCCCACCGTCCGCTCTATCAGCGTGGCCAGTTCGGCAGTCCGATGGAGGGGGCGGGCGGCAACGATGGCCTCCGCGATCCGCCGCGCTTGCTTTTCTTCGCCATACCGGTACAATAGGTCTGTCAGTTCCCGAACCGAAAGGGTATTGACCAGGTCGGCGGCCGTCGGCCCCTCCGACGGGTCAAACCGCATATCCAGCGGGCCGTCCTGGGAAAACGAAAACCCCCGGGCGGGGTCCGCTAACTGGAGGGAGGAAAGCCCCAGGTCCAGCAGCACGCCGTCCGCCGGGATGAAACCCTCGGCCAGGGAGATGAGGTCGGCGAAAGAGCCTCTGCGGAGGACGGCCCGGTCCCCATAGGACGCCAGCCGCTCCCGGGCCACCTCCAGCGCCGCCGGGTCCCGGTCCAGGCCCAGCAGCCGACCGTCGGGGGCGGAGGCGGCCAGAATCGCCGCCGCGTGCCCCCCTCCGCCTATTGTCCCGTCAATGTAGATGCCGCCAGGCCGGACCTGCAAAAAATAAAGCACCGCCTGTAAAAGAACGGGAATGTGAACCGGGGGAGCGGGTTCGGAGGAAGTTATACCCCCAGTGTAGCCCATCGCTCGGCATTCCCTTCGTTTTGGGTCATCCGGGTCTGGACTTTGGCCCACTCTTCGGGATTCCAGAGTTCAATGTACCTGTCGCAGCCGGCGATGACTACCTGTCCGTCCAGGCCAGCGTATTCCCGCAGCGATGGGGGGATAAGGAAGCGGCCTTGGGTATCGGGCACCACGTCTACCGCGCCGGCGAAAACCAGCCGCCGCAGGTCCCGGGCATCCCGATCCATCATCGGGAGGGAGGAAATGCGCTCCCGGTAGGCCTGCCAGGCCTCCATAGAGTAGATGACCAGGCATCGGTCTATCCCCTTGGTGATGACCATCCCTCCGGCCAGGGCGTTGCGGAACTTCGCCGGAATGACCAGGCGACCCTTGTCGTCTATGGTGTGGATGTACTCGCCCAGGAACATTTGTTCTACTCCTTCCCCCACCGGCGCGGCGAAAAGCGGGCAGAAAGGGGTGTTGTATTCCACTTCGTACCACTATATGCCATTATACACCACTTTTTCAATTTGTCCAGTATCTGACGAAAATTTTAAGGTTTCATGGGCACAGAGAAGGTTCGGCGAGGGCGATTCCTGATCCCTCTGCTGGCGCTGGTCTTTCTGCTGATCGGGCCGTTGTTCCCGACGGTCGGAACCGCTGCCGCGCCGGATCCCCGTTTCGGCGTTGTCGGCGCCTATGAGGCCCCCTGGGCCGCCGCCGACCTAGGGGTCGGCTGGACCCTTGTCCCTTTCCGCTGGGACCGTATCCAGCCCAACGGCCCGGCCGACTGGAACCCGCCCCTCTCCGATGACCAACTGGCCCTGGAGTTCGCCCTGGGCCGCCAGGTGGTGGGTGTGCTGACCGGTATCCCTTCCTGGGCCGCCGACCCGCTCACCGGTCTGCCCCGGGGCCTGGAGGCCGCCCCCGACGACCCCGAAAACCTCTGGGCGGCCTTCGTATGGACGGTGGTCCGGCGGTATACGGGCCGGATAGACCACTGGGTGATCTGGGAGGAGCCGGACCGACCGGAGAACTGGCCCGGATCGGCCGGAGACTTCGCCCGACTCCTGCGCGTGACCTGGACGGCGGCCCGGCAGGCCAACTCCCACGCCGGCATCCACCTGGGCCGTGTGTCTCACTGGCCCGATCTCCTCCGGGGCAATTCCCCCTTTGTCCACCGCCTGCTGGACGCGCTGGCAGCGGACCCTCAGGCCCGCGCTCAGGGCTTCTACTTTGATGTTCTGACGCTGGGGGTTTACGAGCAGCCGGAAAGCCTCTATGACCTCTCCGTCTTCTACCGTCGCCTGCTGGGGGAGTACGGTCTGGAGAAGGAGATATGGGTGGAGACCGGCAGCGCGGTCTCGGAGGAGGGGGCACTTCCAGAGGAAGCGAGCGCCTTTCTCATCCAGGCGCTGACGCTGGGGATTGCGGGTGGGGCTGAACGGATGGCTGTCTACCGGATGGTGGATGGGGTGGGGGAGGCGCCGTACGGGTTGATCGGCGCGGACGGCGTTCCTCGCCCGGCCTTCACGGCTTTCCGGGTGGCCGCGACCTATCTGGGGGGCTTCCGTTCAGCCCGATGGCAACGGCGGGATGATGTCGGTGTGGTAGTGGTGGACCGGGGGCCACAGATGACGACGGTCGTGTGGGCCCGCACTCCCATCACCCAGACCCTGATGCTGCCGGCGCAGACGACGCGGGCGTTGCTGGTCAACGCGCGCGGCGATGCCTGGATTGTCCATCCCGACCGGGGCTATTATTTCCTCACCCTCCCCGGTTGTCCGGGCGAGGGGATATGCCGGATGGGGGGGATGCCGCTGCTGCTGGTGGAGGAGAACGGCGCCGGAGGAGGGGCCTCTCCGCCGCCTTCCCCCACCGCGCCGGGAGGGGAGTGGCCCCCTCCCCCCACCGCCACCCCCAGCCCGACACCGACCCCCATCCCGGCGGCGACCTTCACCCCCACACCGGCGCCCTCGCCGACGGCCTCTCCTACCGCTTCGCCGACCCCCGCCCCGGTGGCGATGCCTGCGGCGACGGTCCCGGAGCCCGTTTCTGTCCTTCTGGCCGGCGCGCTGCTGGGCGGGTTGGGTATTGCTGGCCTGGCGACGAACCGGAAACCCCGACGCTTAAAAAATAACGTGCCAGGACGGAAAACGCCCTCTTTGCGCTGATGGGGGCTGGGGCAATCGTCGGGCGCTTCGTCCTCCGGCCAAAGGCCCGGCGCGGAATCGTTACCCAGGCACTTCCGGAAGGCGGCACGTTACCTGGCTGCCTATTCCCCGTCGCTCCCACTGGCTGGGAGGGCAGCAGCGACGGCTTCCGCCGGAGCACCCCCTGGCACCATCAGACTCCGCCGGCTCTGCGCGAGCGCCCAGACCAGCAGGACCAGCAGGATGGCCGCCGCCACCGTCAGCGGGATGGGATGGTCGCGGTACTGCACCAGCAGCGGCGCGGCCAGCAGGCTCACCAGGTTCACCACCTTGATCATCGGGTTCAGGGCCGGCCCGGCCGTGTCCTTCAGCGGATCGCCGACGGTGTCGCCAACCACAGTAGCCTTGTGCGGCTCTGACCCCTTCCCGCCCAGGTGGCCGTCCTCAATGTACTTCTTGGCATTGTCCATCGCACCTCCGGCGATGGCCATAAAGACCGCCAGCAACTGCCCGGAGAGGATGACCCCTGCCAGGAATGCTCCCAGCGCTTCCACCTGGAAGAGGATGCCCACCAGGAGCGGCAGCGTCACCGAGAGGACGACCAGGCTGACCAGTTCCTTCTGTGCGGCAGCGGTGGTGATGGCGACGACCTTCCCGTAATCGGGTTTGAGTTTGCCTTCCATCACGCCGGGGATGCGGAACTGGCGCCGCACCTCCTCCACCACCAGCGACGCTCCCCGGCTGACCGCCCGCAGGGCGAAAGCGGAGAAGAAGAACGGCAGCGCCCCGCCGATCAGGAAACCGATGACCCCTTCCAACAGGGAGACCCGAATGCCGGTGGAGAGCAACCACTGCTGAACCGGTACTCCCAGCCGCTCCTGCACCAGCGAGACGTCGGTGACAAAAGAGAAGAACAGGCTGGTAGCGGCGATGACGGCGGAGGCGATGGCGATCTGCTTGGTGATGGCCTTCGTCGTGTTCCCCACCGCGTCCAGTTCGGCCATAATGTGCATCGCCTTGGGATCCACGCCGACCATCTCGGCGATGCCGTTGGCGTTGTCGGCGATGGGGCCGTAGGAGTCCATCGCCACGTTGTTGCCCGTATGGGAGAGCATCCCGATGCCGACCATTGCCACGCCGTAGAGCATGTAGAGCAAGATGCCCTGCTCGCCCAGCGCCTGAATGTTGGCCGGCGGGGAGAGGCGGGCGATCAGGAAGGAGATGCCCATCGCGATGCAGATGACCAGCACGCTCCAGACGCTAGTCTCCATCCCCACCGAAAGGCCGGAGAGGACGGTCGTGGCGGAGCCGGTGCGGGAGGACTGGACGATCTCCCGCACGGGCTTGCGCTTGGCGGAAGTGAAATAAGCGGTGATCGGGTTGAAACTGACTGCCAGGCCGACGCCGACCGCATTCAGGAGCGCCAGCCGCCAATCGTGGGCGTACCACCAGGCGAAGAGGAAGGACCAGAGGACGGTGTTGACGCTGGAGACCTCGTAGGAGCGGAACATGGCCTCCTCGGCGTCCCGGGCGCGGAGGAACTTCAGCGGGAAGCGCTCCCAGATGGGCACGGTGAACGTCCCCAGAATGGAGGAAATGACACCGATCGCCCGCACGATCAACGGGTAGACGATCCAGACGATCTCTCCGGTCACGTGGGCCAGGGCGATGCCCAGGATGAGGGTGGAGACGATGGTGACCTCGTAGGACTCAAAGATGTCGGCCGCCATACCGGCGCAGTCGCCGACGTTATCCCCCACCAGGTCGGCGACGACGGCCGCGTTGCGGGGGTCGTCCTCCGGGACCCCTACCTCTACCTTCCCTACCAGGTCGGCCCCGACGTCGGCGGACTTGGTGTAGATGCCACCGCCGATCCGCATGAAGAGGGCCAGGAGGGTGCCGCCGAAGCCGAAGCCCAGGAGGGCATCCGGCGCAGCGCGGCCGAAAATCATGAAAATGAGGGTGCCGCCCAGGAGCCCCAGGCCGTCGGTGAGCATGCCGGTAAAGGTGCCGGCCCGGTAAGCGACGGTGAGGGCGCCGTTGTAACTGCCGCGCACCGCCTCAGCGGTCACCCGGACGTTGCCCTCAATGGCGACCCGCATCCCCAGTTGGCCCACCAGCAGGGAGAAGGTGGCTCCGAGGATGAAGGCCCCTGCCCGACCCAGCCCGAGAGCCAGCCGGGCCCGCTCGCCGAAGAGTTCGTAGGCTTCGCGGGAGGGCGCAATCACGTAGACGCTGAGGAAGAGGAGAACGACCAGCAGTCCGAGGATGGGGAGGATGGTTTGGAGTTGGCGTCGCAGGTAAGCCTCGGCTCCTACCTTAATCGCCTGCCATACATCCTGCATCTTCTGACTCCCCTTGTCCCGGCGCATTGTGTCGCGCCAGAGCCAGAGGGCGTAGAGGAGACCGATGATGGCGGTGGCGATGACGCCGTAGAGCATACCTTGTTCCAGAGCGCTCAATTCTTTCACGGATGCCTCCGTTGGGAATAGAATTGTTAGGTGTGCCGGGGGAAAGTCCCGTTACGCCTTCGTTTCAAAGGGGATAGAAAAATTTTACCGGATTTCTGGGTTTCGTCAAGCAGGGCGTTCGCCTGTGAGGTAAAGGAACGGGTGGTTGCAGACTCTCTGTATCGTGGTATAATGTTTTTGCCGGAGGGGTGCCGGAGTGGACGATCGGGGCGGTCTCGAAAACCGCTGTGGCCCTTGGTGGTCACCGTGGGTTCAAATCCCACCCCCTCCGCCTTTCGTCGGTTCCCCATGCCGAAAGGAGGTGAGGCCCCGGACTTTGTACCGGATTGTTGACCCCAAAGATCAAAATTATCCACCGCATCATTTTAAGGAGGAGAAATGAAAAACCGGACAGTCCATGCGTTATTCGCTATTAGCGTCGTCCTGGCGCTGCTGGCATCCTGCAAGCCGCCTGCGCCCCCGACTACTCCGCCGCCCGCGGCTCCGACTACGGCGCCGACCGCTCCACCGCCGACCCAGCCCCCTGCCCGGAAGGTCGCTACCTTCATCTGGACCCAGGAGTTTGACGTCCTCAACCCCCTCTACACCAATATGTGGTTCTCCTCCATCACCCAGCAAATCTGGAACTGCTGGGCCTGGGATTTTGACGACCAGAGCAACCCCCATCCGGTCCTGGTCAAGGAAATGCCCAGCAAGGAGAATGGCGGCATCTCTGCTGACGGTCGGGTCATCACTCTGAAACTGCGGGACGACATCCTCTGGTCGGATGGAGAACCCATCACCTCCGAGGACTTCGTCTTCACCTACGAGATGGTGATGAACCCCAAAAACACCGTCGCTTCCACCTTCCCGTACGACAAACTGGAGAAAGTGGAAGCACCCGATCCCCGGACGGTGGTGATGACCTTCAAGGAGCCTTTCGCCGCCTGGCAGGCGACCCTGTGGCATGGCCTCCTGCCGGCCCACATTCTGCGCCCCGTCTTTGAGAAGGAGGGGACCATTGACAACGCCGAGTGGAACCGCGCTCCTACCGTCGGTTGCGGCCCCTTCGTCTTCAAAGAGTGGGAGTCCGGCTCCTTCGCCCGCTTCGTCGCCAACGACAAGTACTGGCTGGGCCGCCCCAAGATTGACGAAATCTTCATCCGCTTCGTCCCTGATGACGCCTCCCAGGTGGCGGCTCTGAAGGCCGGCGACGGCGACCTGGGCACCTTCATCGCCTACTCGGACATCCCCACCCTGGAGCAGGCCGGCATCCAGATGGTCAAAGTCTTCTCCGGCTACAATGAGGGCTGGTACTTCTACCTCCATCCGGAGGAGGGACATCCGGCGCTCAAGGACGTGAGAGTTCGGCAGGCCATCGCGCTGGCCTTTGACCGCTTCTCCGTCTGCAAGGACCTCCTGCTGGGCCTGACCAAGCCCCCGGCGACCTACTGGGCCAACACCCCCTGGCAGGACCCGACGCTGGAGCCCTGGCCCTATGACCCGGAGCGGGCCAAGCAACTCCTGGACGAGGCCGGCTGGAAGGACACCAACGGCGACGGCGTGCGGGATAAGGACGGTGTGGAACTGGTCCTCACCCTGGGCACTACGACCCGCGAGATTCGTCGGGATGTCCAGGCAGTGGCGCAGCAGCAACTGGCCCAGGTGGGCATCAAACTGGAATTGGCCAACGCCGACCCGGACATCTTCTTCGGCAGTTACGGCGATGGGGGCCCATGCGCGACGGGCCAGTACGACATCTTTGAATACTCCACCGTCACCAACTATCCCGACCCGGACACCGCCGACTGGCTCTGCAAAGAAATCCCCAGCGACGAGAACCCCGCCGGTGTCAACTGGCAGGCTGTCTGCGACGAGGAACTGGACGGGCTCTTCCAGTTGCAGGCCACTCAGGTGGACCCCGCCGAGCGGCAGCAGACCTTCCGTAAGATCACTCGTCTCATCTACGAGAAGGTTTACTGGCTGGGCGTCTGGGAGGACCCGGACATCTGGGCGGTGGGCTCGCGCCTGAAGAACGTCCGCCTCTCCGGCGCAACGCCGTTCTTCAATATCATAGAGTGGGACCTGAGTCAGTAACCCCTGGAGGTGACAGTCACCTGCAAAGGTGACTGTCACCTGTTTTTTAAACCATGCTGCGCTACGTCATCCGTCGGTTGCTTCAGGCCATCCCGCTCCTGTTTCTCATCAGCGTCATCCTCTTTGTGCTGATGCAGAACATGGGCGATCCGCTGGCGACGCTGGGCGGGCGTCAGGTCACCCGTTCCGAAGACCGGCAGCGGCTGGCCCGCCAGTTGGGCCTGGACCAGCCCCTCTATATGCAGTACCTCTACTGGCTCATCGGCAACGACTGGCAGAAGATGGACCTGGATGGCGACGGTGTCCCGGAGACGCCGGGTCGCCGCAAGGGGGTCCTGCGCGGCGACTTCGGCGTCTCCCTGGTCGCCAAGAAGCCGGTGGTGGAAGTTATCTGGGACCGCCTGCCCAATACCTTGCTCTTGATGGGCACCACCGAACTGGTCATCATCGTTGGCTCTCTGGTCATCGGGATGTACTCCGCGCTTCGCCAGTATTCCTTCCTGGACCACCTGATGACGGCGATCTCCTTCATCGGCTATTCCATGCCCATCTTCTTCGTCGCTCTTCTTTCTATGTACATCTTCGCCGTCAATTTCAAGCGCTGGGGGCTGCCGTATCTGCCCACCGTCGGGATGTTTGATCCCCAGGTGGGGAAGACCCCCGGTCAGGTGGCGCTCCATATGGTCCTGCCCGTCTTCAGCCTTTCGTTCATTTACTTTGCCGCCTACAGCCGCTACATCCGCAGTGCCATGCTGGAGGTCCTGAGCCAGGACTACATCCGCACGGCCCGCGCGAAGGGGCTTCCTCGCCCGACCATCATTTTCGTCCACGCGCTGAAGAACGCTTCGCTCCCCATTGTAACTGTCGTCGGGCTGGATCTCCCCTTCCTGCTGGCGGGGGCCATCGTCACCGAGCGGATTTTCGCCTGGCCCGGGATGGGCCGCTTGTTCATAGACCACGTTTCCCGGGGCGACACCCCGGTGGTGATGGGCATCCTGATGATGATCGCTGTCGCCGTGGTGGTCTTCCAGATTATCACCGATATTGTGTATGCGTGGTTGGATCCCCGAATCCGGTATGAGTGAGGGAGACGCGGCTTATTTGACCAATCGGCCATCCCAACGGAGAGCGGTGTTATGGAAGCGGGGAAGATTCTGGAAAAACCGACAACAATCCATGGGAGTATGAGAGGAAACGGATGGAGCGGGCGTGGCGGCCTGTAGCGCAGGCTGTTAGCCTGTAGCGCAGGCTGTTAGCCTGTAGCGCAGGCTGTTAGCCTGTAGCGCAGGCTGTTAGCCTGTAGCGCAGGCTGTTAGCCTGCACTGCAACAGAAAGCCAATTCTCTGGTACGCAGACTCCTATGAGTGCCGAAACTGCCATCCCTGCCCTGGTGCCGCTGGAGGAGGCGGAGGCCCCGCCCCTGACCCTGCGGGAGTTGTTCTGGCGCCGCTTCCGCCGCCACAAAATGGCCCTCTTCGGCCTGGCGGTCCTCTTCCTGCTGGTCCTTTATTCACTGGGTGGCGCCCTGTTCTTCACCGAGGCGTACGCCAATCGGACCGACACGGTGATGCGCCTCCAGCCCCCTTCTCGGGAGCACCCCTTCGGCACCGATACCGTCGGGCGGGACATCCTGGCCCGGACGATCTACGGCGGGCAGATTTCGCTCCTCATCGGCCTGACCGCGATGCTGGTGGAGGTGGTCATCGGCGTCACCATCGGCGCCCTGGCGGGCTACTACGGTGGCTGGGTGGATAGCATCCTGATGCGCTTCACCGAGGCAATGCTGAACATCCCTCAACTCTTCCTCCTCCTGGTGATGGCCAAATTTTTCGGCGGACGGGTGCCTAACATCACCTTTTTCGGACGCACCTTCAGCGGCAGCGTCGTCGTCATCGTGCTGATTATTGGGGCGACCAGTTGGATGTACCTGGCGCGCATCGTCCGGGCGGAGTTTCTCTCCATCAAGGAGAACGAGTACATCCTGGCCGCGCGGGCGACCGGCACGCCGACGGGGCCGATTATCCTCCAGCACATCCTCCCCAACGCCATCGCGCCCATTGTGGTTTCGGCGACGCTGAGCGTCGCTAATGCCATCACTCTGGAGGCCTACATCAGTTTCCTGGGCCTGGGTGTCCAGCCGCCCACGGCCACCTGGGGCAATATGCTGGAGGGAGCCTACAACTTCATTGAGACGGCTCCCTGGCTCTGGATTTTCCCCGGCACCCTGATCGTGCTGACTGTTCTGAGCATCAACTTCGTCGGCGATGGCCTGCGGGACGCGCTGGATCCCCGCTCTCTGGCCCGTTAGGAGCGCAAGTTCATTTTGCGCCACGGCTGCCGTTTCTTCCCTGCGGGAACGTACCCCACGCGATGGGATACTCGCAATGACGGGCAAGTTTGAGCAGGAGGCAGTTTGACCCCTTTGCTGGATGTTCGGGACCTTACCGTGCGCTTCTACATCCTGGACGGCATCGTTCACGCCGTCAACGGCATCTCCTATACCCTGAACGAAGGAGAGACGCTGGGGATTGTCGGCGAGAGCGGGTGCGGTAAAAGCGTCAGCGTCCTGGCCCTGATGCGGCTCATCCCGGAGCCGCCGGGCCGGATTGAGGCCGGGCAGGCCCTCTACCGGGGCGAGGACCTGCTCCAACTTTCTGAGGAGCGGATGGAGGAGGTGCGGGGAAAGGAAATCGCGATGGTCTTCCAGGACCCTATGACTGCCTTCAATCCCGTCCTGACCATCGGGCGCCAGATCGCCGAGACACTGGTCACCCATATGGGGATGTCCTGGAAAGAGGCCTACTCCCGGGCGGCGGAACTGCTGACGATGGTGGGCATTCCCCAGGCGGCAGAGCGCTGTAAGGACTATCCCCATCAGTTCTCCGGCGGCATGCGCCAGCGAGCGATGATTGCTATGGCCCTGGCCTGTAACCCCAGCATCCTCATCGCCGATGAGCCAACTACCGCGCTGGACGTCACCATCCAGGCTCAGATCATTGACCTGGTCAAGCGGTTGCGGGACCGGTTGGGGATGTCTGTCATCTGGATCACCCACGACCTGGGCATTATCGCCGGTCTGGCGGAGCGGGTGCTGGTGATGTACGCGGGCTTCATCGTAGAGAAGGGGCGGGTGGATGATGTGTACGGCAACCCGCGCCATCCGTACACCCTGGCGCTCCTGCGCTCCCTCCCCCGGGTGGACCGTTCCAGCAAAGAGCGGCTGGCGACCATCGGCGGGTTGCCACCGGACTTGCTCCGCCTTCCCGATGGGTGTCCCTTTGCGCCCCGGTGTGCCTTTGTCCAGGAGCGCTGCCGATGCGAGCGGCCCGCTCTTCGCCCCGTCGGCCCTGACCACGAGATGGCTTGCTGGGTGGATGTGTAAATGAGCGGGGATCACGTGCTGGTCCGAGTGGAAGGATTGAAAAAATACTTCCCCATTACCCGGGGCATTCTCATCCAGCGGCAGGTGGGGGCGGTGAAGGCTGTGGACGGTATCACCTTTGACATTTACCGGGGGGAGACGCTGGGGCTGGTGGGGGAGAGCGGCTGCGGCAAGACGACCGCAGGCCGGACCATCCTGCTCCTGTACCGTCCGACCGCCGGACGGGTGATCTTTGACGGGATTGACCTCACCACCTTGAAGGACGAGGCGCTGCGCCGTCTGCGCCGCCGGATGCAGATGGTCTTTCAGGACCCCTTCGCTTCCCTGAATCCCCGAATGACCATCGCCCGCATCATCGGCGAACCTATTCGGGTCCACCAATTAGTCTCCAATCGTCAGGAAGAGATAGAGCGAGTTCAGGAACTGCTCCGGCTGGTG
The DNA here is from genome assembly GCA_036172315.1 of Anaerolineae bacterium. Taxonomy (GTDB): domain Bacteria; phylum Chloroflexota; class Anaerolineae; order B4-G1; family DUEL01; genus SpSt-77. The sequence goes on from JASFBC010000297.1 coordinate 13,773, forward strand.
CAACTGAATCCCCGCTTCATCAACCGTTATCCGCACGAATTCTCCGGCGGTCAGCGGCAGCGCATCGGCATTGCCCGCGCCCTGGCCTCCAACCCGGAGTTCATCGTCTGCGACGAGCCGATCTCAGCGCTGGATGTCTCCATCCAGGCCCAGATTGTGAACCTGCTGGAAGACCTCCAGGACCAACTGGGGTTGACCTACTTATTCATCGCCCACGACCTGAGCATGGTGCGCCACATCTGCGACCGGGTAGCGGTGATGTACCTGGGCCGGATCGTGGAACTGGCCCCGAAGGACGAACTCTACGACCATCCCCTCCATCCGTACACTCAGGCGTTGCTCTCGGCGGTGCCGGTGCCGGACCCGAAGGTGGAGCGGGCCCGGAAGCGCATTATCCTGGAGGGAGACGTTCCCAGTCCGGTCAACCCACCCCCGGGTTGTCGGTTCCGGACCCGCTGCCCCCTGGCCCCGAGGTGTCCGGATGAGAAGCCGGTCTGGCGGGACGTGGGGGGCGGGCACTGGGTGGCCTGTCATCAGGTATAACGAATGGGCCGGGCACTTCCAGAAGTGTCCGGCACGTCTTACAGCAGCGCGCGGACAGCGCGCAGTTCTTCCATCCGCAACAGCACGGCCGCCAGCAGGTAGCCCCCGGCCCCCAGCAGGATACCCCCGGCCCCTACCACCGCTCCAGACGCCCCTGCGAGCACCCCCTGCCAGAGTATCAGCAAAAGCCCCATCGCCCCGGCGGCCAGCCCACTGCGCGCCGCCGATGTCCTCAGCGTCCGTCCCTCCAGGCCGCCCAGGCGGGGGCGCAGCAGCGCCAGCAACCCGCCCATCTCCAGCAGGGTGGCGACGGAGTTGGCCAGCGCCAGCCCCCCGTAGGGTGGCAGTCCTATCCGGGCAAAGGCGCCGGGCATGGTCAGGTTCAACGCCACGTTGAACGACATTGCCAGTCCTCCCACCCATACCGGCGTCCAGGTGTCGTGGAGCGCATAGAAGGCGCGGACGAGGATTTCCACCCCCGCGTGCCCCACCAGCCCCAGCGCGTAGAAGGCCAGCGCCCAGGCCACCGCGTCGGTGGAGGAGGACCGAAACGCCCCCCGCTCAAAGAGCAATGCCACCAGCGGCCGCCGCAACACCAATAGCCCCACCGCCGCCGGGATGGTGACGAAGAGGACCATCCGCAGCGTGGCCGCCAGGGTGTGGCGCATGGACTCCTGTTCCCCCCGGGCGGCCTGGTCGGCGAAGGTCGGGAAGGCGGCCGTCGCCACCGCCTGGGCGAAGACCCCCTGGGGCAGGAGCATCAACAGCCAGGCGTAGTTCAGCGCGGAGACGGCCCCCTCCCCCAGCCACGAGGCGATGTTCGTGTTGACCAGGAAATTCAGGTGAACTGCGGCCAGTCCCAGGACGCGAGGAGCCATCAGCCGCAGCACTTCCCGCACGCCGGGGTCGCTCAGGGAGAGGACGGGATGATAGCGGGCTCCCACCCGGGGCAGGGCGGGCAACTGAACCGTCAGATGGAGCACCGCGCCCAGGACGTATCCCAGCGCCAGGGCGCGGGCGCCCAGTCGGGATGCCAGAAGTCCCGCCGCCCCAATAAGGGAGAGGTTCAGGAGACTGGGGGCCAGCGCGGGGAGGACGAAATGCTGGCGGGTATTGAGAATCCCCATGATGACGCCGCTCACCCCGAAGAGGACGGGAGCCACCAACATTGTCCGCATCAGGGAGACGGTGAGGGCCTGCTGAGGGGGGGAAAATCCGGGGGCCAGTACGGCCGATACCAGGGCCGGGGCGGCCGCCCCAGCCAGGCTCGCGGCCAGGATGAGCGCAACCAGCACCAGGTTGACCACTGCGCTGGCCAATCGCCATCCGCCCTGGGCGTCGTTGCGGGCGAAGTATCCGGCGAAGGTGGGGATAAAGGCCGAGGCCAGTGCCCCGCCCGCCATCAACGAGAAGATAAGGTCGGGGATGCGCGCGGCGGCCAGGTACGCGTCGTACTCCGCGCGGGTGCCGAAGATGGCTCCGATGACCATCTCCCGGGCCAGCCCCAGCGCCCGGGAGAGGACGAAGAGGGCCATCACCTGAGTGGCAGCCCGGGCAATACGAGTACCCGGTGGCGGCTGCTCTATCCCGCTCATCAGTTCGCTATAGGTTCAGAAGGCTGCGCAAAGCCGTTGCAGTTCCCGGCGCAGCGCGTTGACCCGCCGGACGGTCTCCTCCTCCCGGCCAACGGTCACCAGATGATGCCGGGCAAAGGCCAGTTCGGAGGCCAGCCGGTAGTATGTACCCAGGCGTTGCCAGCGGCCCCATTCTCCGCGCATCAGCGCCTCCAGTCGCCGTCCCGCCCGTCGCCAGTACGAACAGATAATCGGGTAGTCCTCCGGCGGGATGGTCCCTTTCTCCACCTCGTCGGCCAGGTAGCGGGTCAGGATGCGCTGTTCGCGGATGGAGAAGTAGGTCAGCAAGCCCAGCAGGGCCAGGGCACCGCCCCAGTCCGAGGCTAGGCTGATCAGCAGGGCCCAGCAGGTCAGGCTGGAGATCGTGGCGCCGAAGTTGTGGAGGGCGTGGAGGGTGATTCCGACAGCCAGGCCGACAAACGGGGCAGCGATGCGGACCCTTTGTCGGGGGGATGTGCGGGCCAGCGCAATGCCCAGGCCGGTGCATCCGGTGAAGAGCGCGTGGTTCAGGCCGAAGAGGAGAGCGCGGAAGAAGGCCAGCTCCAGCACGCCGCCCAACCCACCGAGCCCGTAAGCGCCCAGAAGGTAGAAGAAGTTCTCGGTGGTAGCGAACCCGAAGCCCACCAGCCCTCCATAGAGGATGCCGTCCACCGGTGTATCTATCTCTCGGCGGAAGAACCACAAGAGCAGGAGTAGCATGAATCCTTTGAACGGTTCTTCGGTGAGCGGAGCGATCAGGCTGGCCCCCACCAGTTCAGTCCCCAGGTCGGAGCCGAAGAGGTCAGAAATCGGGGCGTCCAGAACGATCTGGGCGATCAGGGAGAGGATGACGGCGGGGATGGCGCCCCACAGGAACGCGGCCAGAATCAGGCCCAGCGGCTCCTTCTCGTAGCGGTCCATCCACCAGAGGAACAGCGCGTAGAGGAGCGTAGGCACGACGGCCAGAGCGAGGATGGTCGGTATGGCGATCAGGGTTTCCAATGGAGCCTCCTGAAAGGACAGGGCGCAGAGATCTACCTGCCAGGCGGTGGTTTAGTCCTCACCCCTTCCCCCGGCGGTGAAGCCGTTGGGGGTGGGGTAAGGCAGGGCAGGTAGTGACTCGCAGAGTAACGATTCAGCGCTGACGGAAAGTCAGCCTCCCTGGGCCTGCGGCCTCCGGACGGCCTGCGCCATCCTTTCCAGACGGACGACAGACGACGGACCACCGACCACCGTCGTCTGTGGTCTGTGGCAGGGGAGGCCGATTTCCCATCGGCGCCAAAGAGGGCGATTTCCATCGGGCTGAATAGTTACCTCGCAGAGTCCTATTCGGGCGGAGCCAGTCTGATCCGGCGGAGAATCTTCGCCAGGGTGGAGAGGGCATGGACCCACACCGGGGAGACCCGGCCCTCAATCCGGGCCGAACGGAGCGCTTCCAGGAACGACCGGGGTGAGTCAAAGGGCGGCATATAGATGACCGCGCGGCCCAGTTCCTGGAGGGAGTGGGCATCGCTGCCGGCGGTGACAGGGAGGTTGTGGGCCCGGGCCAGGGCCTGGGCGCCCCGATTGTCGGCGGGGAAGAGACAGCGCGCGTTGAACCCTTCCAGAAAGTCCACCTCCTCCAGCAGGGCTTCCACTCCGGCCCGGCCCATCGCTTCCCGTCGGGCCTGGTCCAGGGGGTGGGGGATGCCGACGACGCCTCCCTGCGCCCGCACGGCCGCGATGGCCTCCTGGGGCGGCAGGTCCGGCGGGACCGGTTCGGTCAGGAAATAGGCGATGAGTTCGCCGTGGGTGGTGCGAATCTCCTGGCCCACGATGATGCGCTCCGGGTCCATTGCCTTCAGCCGCAGCGCGCCGGCGATGGTGTTGTGGTCGGTCACCGCGACCCGGTCCAGCCCCCGATGGCGGCATACTTCCAGGAACCGCTCCAGGGAGACCAGGCAATCGCGGGAATAGGCGGTGTGCGTATGGAGATCGCAGAGCCACATAGCGCTCCTGGAGAGAAAAACTGATCCCCCTTCCAGCAATTCCTTCATCAGCCGGCGGACTTCCTCCCGGAAAAACCGCTTGACCTGACCCCAGCGACAGGGGACCAGCATTTCCGGCATCTCATCGGCATCATTCCCCAATCCAGGATTCGCTCAATGATGTACCGCTCGCGGCCGGGGATGCGCAGCCGGTCAAAGTCCACATCCCAGAAAAGGGGGCGGAGAAATTCGGGCATGGTGCCCTCTTCGGAAGAGCGTTCTGCGTTCATCGGCGTTCTCTGGGAAAGAACTGAGGGAGATACTCCCGGTTCGCCTCCAGCATCTCCTCCAGGAGCGTCCGGGCCAGGTCTACAGAGCGGACCAGCGGGTTGGTGGCCATCGCCAGCAGCGCCGCGCGGCGGGAGCCGGTCACCCCGGCTTCCACCGTCCAGGTCTCCCATGCCTTCACCGTCTGGCAGAGGGGGCGGACCGTCTCCGGGAGCGGCCCCATCCGCAGTGGGGTGATGCCATGCGCTCCTACGACGCAGGGGACTTCTACTACCCCATCGGCGGGGAGGTCGGGGATGGCCCCGCCGTTGCGAACGTCCACTACCTGCACGTCCCGTCGATCCAACACCAGCGAGAGGATGAGCCGCACCGCCGCCTCGGAGTAGAGCGCGCCGCCCCGCAGGCTTAACTCCGGCGGTTTGACGGCCAGCGAGGGGTCGGCGTACTTCCGGAGCAGGTCCCGCTCCACTTCCGCTACCACCTCGCCCCGCGTCTTTCCCGCCTGGCGCATCTCCGTTACCTTCCGGTCGGGATAGTAGTAATATTGCAGATACCATGTCGGGAAGACGCCCAGCGCCTCCACCAGGTCGGCGTCAAAGGGGTAGAAGGGAAGCCCCTCCCGCACCCGCGCCATCAGGTCGGCGGAGACGTCCCGGCCCTGCACGTAGGCCCGCCGTATCCAGTTGACGTGGTTCAGCCCTACCCACTCCAGGAAGACTGCCTCGTCGGGCACGCCGAAGAGGCCGGCGACCAGCCGGGTGAAGTTGATGGGATTGTTGCAGAGCCCCACAGCCTTCAGGGACGTGTGCTTCAGGAGCGTCTCGGTAATGATGCCGGAGGGGTTGGTAAAGTTGATGAACCAGGCTTCTGGCGCCAGCCGCTCCACGTCCCGGGCGATCTCCAGCACCACCGGGATGGTACGCCATGCCTTCAGCGTGCCGCCCGGCCCGGTGGTCTCCTGCCCGACGGCGCCATGGGCCAGGGGGATTTTCTCATCCCGGATGCGAGCGGCCATCCCGCCCACCCGAATCTGGGAGATGACGAAGGCCGCGCCCTCCAGCGCCGCCGCGCGGTCCGTTGTGCGCGTGATGCGGGTGGAAAGTCCGGCGTGGCGGACCATCCGCTCCGTCAACCCGCCGACAACCTCCAGCCGCTCCGGGTCTATGTCGTGGAGCGCGATTTCCTCTACCTGCACCGTGTCCCGATGGACGATGAAGCCGTCCACCAGTTCCGGTGTGTAGGTGCTGCCGCCCCCGATAACAGCGATTTTCCCGATGGCAGCCATCTCTGCCTCCCGTTCTTATGCCGGGCGGTTGCCGATGCGGATAAGGATGAGGCCGATGGCCAGCAGGAGCAGGCCGCCGCCCAGGCCGATGCGCTGGAGCGGCCCGAAGCCGCCCCATTCCCCCATCCCGATGCGGTCTATGACGCCGATCCAGAGCAGGAGCAAGCCCGCGACAGCAGAAAGGAAGATACCCAGTTGGCGTTTGGTCACCATATGTTTAAGTGTACCAGAAATTGGGCAGTTGTCCAGCCCTGCCCCTGAGGCTCAGATGGGAGTTGGGATATGGGGCTTCTGGGGGTATCCTTACCTCCCAGCGGCTTGCCGCTGCCGCCGAAGGCGGCGGGGGAAGGGTGAGGGTTTCCCCCTCCCAACTTATATCCGAACCTCAGCAGCGTCTTCCGCTTGACAAAATTGGTATCCGAGTTATACTTATATAAGGAGTGTTCCCCATCCGTGTCCGCCCCTGACTCTTTTTGTTATTGTTCCGCCAGCCATAAGTGGAGAAAGGAGATGCTACAATGAAACGCCTATCGCTGCTTATCGGTCTGCTGATTGTGATGGGCCTCCTGGTCACTGCCTGTAAGCCCAAGGGGCCCGAAACCATCAAAATCGGGCTGAATACGGAGTTGACCGGCGGCATTCCCGTGGTCGGGGCCTCCTGCAAGAACGGGGCCGAACTGGCGGTGGAAGAGGTCAATAACGCCGGCGGACTGGAAGTCGGCGGGAAGAAGTACAAGATAGAACTCCTCATTGAGGACAATGAGGATAAGGCGGAATCCGCCGCCGCCGCTGCCCAGAAACTGAACGCCGCAGGTGTCCTCCTGATGATCGGCCCCAACGCCAGCCGCAACGCCATCCCTGCCGCCGAGGTGGCTGAAACCAACAAGATGCCTATGATCTCCCCCTGGTCCACCAACCCCAAGACCACCATTGATGCCGCCACCGGTCAACCCAAGAAGTACGTCATGCGGGCCTGCTTCATTGACGACTTCCAGGGTGTTGTCGCCGCGAAGTTCGGTATGACCGAACTAGGCAGCAAGAAGCCCGCCGTCCTCTACGACGTCGCCTCTGAGTATAACAAGGGCATTGCCGAAATCTACAAGAAGACGATGGAGGAGAACGGCATCCAGGTGGTGGCCTTTGAGACCTACACCACCGGCGACAAAGACTTCTCTGCCCAGTTGACCAAGATCATCCAGTCCGGCGCCGACTCCCTTTTCCTGCCCAACTACTATAGCGAGGTGCCGCTGCAGGTCCAGCAGGCGCATAAACTGGGCTTCACCGGGGTCATCTTCGGGAGCGACTCATGGGGCAACCTGGAACTAATCCCACTCTGCGGTGCCGATTGCGAGGGGTACTTCTTCACCACTCACTATGCGGCGGACATCGCCACGCCGAAGGCCCAGGCGTTCATCAAGGCCTACGAGGCCAAATACGGCAAGACCCCGGACGACGTGGCGGCGCTCACCTATGACGCCTTCGGCATGGCCTTCCAGGCTATCCAGGCCGCCGGGAAGATTGACCGGGAGGCGGTCAACCAGGCGCTGCACAATATTGCTCGCTACGAGGGCGTCACCGGCGTCATGCAATTCAAGGGCACCGGCGATCCGGTGAAGAGCGCCGTCGTCCTGCAGATCAAGGGTGAGAAGTTCGTCTATTACACCACGGCCCAGCCGTAGGATGGGCTGGGCACTTCAGGAAAGGGCCCGGTGCCTTCAAGGTGGGGCGGGCATACGGGGACTCTCTGGGGGGGAAAGGGGCTTCCCTTTCTCCCCCTCTCCTTGAGGGGAAAAGGGGTGCGGCGGCCTTCGGTTGCCGCCCATCCCTTCCGTACTTTTCCGGAGGTAGCCTATGCAGGCTCTGATCCAGCAAGTCATGAACGCCCTTCAACTGGGCAGTGTCTACGCGCTCATTGCCCTGGGCTACACGATGGTTTACGGCATCATCACCCTCATTAACTTCGCCCATGGCGACATCTTCATGGTCAGCACCTACGTGGCCTTCTTCGCTGGTACGGCGCTGATGAGCCGGCTTCTCCACCTCCCCGGCATCGTTATCTTCGTGCTGACGATGCTGGCCGCTATGTTCGCCACCGCTCTGCTGGCCGTGCTGATTGAGCGCTTTGCCTACAAGCCGCTGCGTCGGGCGCCCCGTGTCTCCGCCGTCATTACTGCTCTGGGGGTGGGCCTCTTCCTGGAGAACTTCACTTTGGCGACCATCGGCCCCGACCCCCGTTTCCTTCCCCAGTTCTTCCCCGTGCGGACGTTCTCCGTGGGCGGCATCGCTGTCTCCAATGTCCAGATTGTCATTATCGCTGTCTCCGCCGTGGTGATGTTACTCCTGGATACCATCGTACGCCGGACCATGGTGGGGATGGCTATGCGGGCGGTCTCCTGGGACAAATTCACTGCTCCCCTGATGGGTGTACCGGTGGACCGCGTCATCTCCATCACTTTTGCCATCGGCGCCTCCATCGCCGCCGTCGGTGGGACGCTCTTCGGGATGGTCTACACACTGGACCCGTATATGGGCATCCGTATTGGCTGGTGGGCCTTTATCTCCGCCGTCGTCGGTGGGATCGGCAACATTCGGGGGGCAATGATCGGTGGCTACGTTCTGGGATTTGTGGAGATTTTCACCCCGGTGATCCTTCCGGCTTCCACCTACCGGGACTTCGTCGCCTTCTCATTGCTCCTGATTCTGCTCATCTTCCGCCCCTATGGCATCCTGGGCCGCCCGGTGGCGCAAAAAGTGTGAGGAGGCCGGCATGAAACGACCTTCGTTCTCCTTCTTATCTCGCGTTTCGGCACCCTTTCGCTCCGCATATGAATCCCTCCCGATGCCGGTCCGCCGCTGGACGGTGCCGGCATTGCTGGTTATCTTCTTCATCATTGCCTTGCTCTCTCCCTCCTTTCTCAACCTCTACTGGCAGCAGGTGCTCATCTACGTGGGCATCAATATCATCCTGACGGCCAGCCTCAATCTGGTGAACGGGTACATGGGGGAGTTTTCGGTGGGCCATGCCGGATTTATGGCGGTGGGGGCCTATGTTGCCTCTATTCTGACGGTGTGGATCTTCCCCCGCTGGGGGCTGGGGGCGTACATCCCCTTTCTCTTTCCGGTTGCCCTGTTAGTCGGCGGCCTGGCCGCTGGCCTGACGGGCCTGGTCATCGCCTTCCCCTCTTTCCGCACCCGGGGCGATTATCTGGCCATCGTCACCCTGGCCTGGAACATGATTGTCAAGAGTGTCCTGGAGAACATAGACGCCATCGGCGGTCCCCGGGGCTTCATGGGGATGCAGAAGTTGACCTCCGTCGCCTGGGTCTACGTCTGGGTTGTCATTACGATTTACCTCCTGCGCAATCTGGTCTATTCTAACTACGGCCGGGGAACCCTCTCCATTCGGGAGGATGAGATCGCTTCCTCACTGGTCAGCGTGGACACCCGGAAGGTGAAGATCACGGTTTTCGTCGTCGCCGCGCTCTTCGCGGGCATCGCCGGGGGGCTTTTTGCCCATATTATCCAGTTCATTAACCCCCGCTCCTTCTCCATCTTGAAGTCCACAGACGTGCTGGTGATGGTCTACCTGGGCGGCATCGGCAGTCTGGGCGGCTCCATTCTGGGCGCGACCGTCTACACGGTTCTACTGGAGTTGCTGCGACCGCTGCAGGTCTGGCGATGGGTGGTCGGCCCGCTGATGCTGGTCCTGCTGATGATTTTCCGCCCGTACGGGATGATGGGCATGCGGGAATGGCGCTTCCTGATCCCCTGGGAGGAACTCCCGGAGACGGTCACGGCCCTTCGGGAGCGGGTCCGGCGAAAGCGGGAAACTCTCACCGCGCCGGCTCCGGTCGGCGGATCCTCGGATTGACGGAGGGAGATTATGCCGGTGTTGCAGATTCGGGGACTCACCCACTACTTCGGCGGCCTGCGCGCTGTCCACGACTTCAACCTGGACCTGGAGCCGGGGGAATTGATCGGCATCATTGGCCCCAACGGCGCCGGCAAAACGACCATCTTTAACCTCATCACCGGCGTCCACCGTCCCACGGAGGGGGAGATTTTCTTCAACGGACACAACCTGGTCGGCAAACGGCCCGAGCAGATCGTCTCTCTGGGCATCGCCCGGACGTTCCAGACCATTCGTCTCTTTAGGAATCTGAGCGTGCTGGATAACGTGCGCATCGCCCATTTTGCCCGTACCCGTTACAGGCTGATGACGGCGATGTTCCGCCTGCCGAAGTACATGCACGAAGAAGCGGAGGTGCGGGAGCGGGCGCTGGAACTGCTGGACCTGATGGGGCTTTCGGAGCAGGCCAACTGGGTGGCTTCCAGCCTTCCCTACGGCCTGCAGCGGCGGCTGGAGATCGCCCGCGCGCTGGCGACGGAGCCCCGTCTCCTGCTCCTGGACGAGCCGGCGGCGGGGATGAACCCCGGCGAGATCGCCGATCTGATGGAACTCATCCAGTGGATTCGGCGACGGTTTGACCTGACCATCATCCTGATTGAGCACCAGATGCGGGTGGTGATGGGCATCTGCGAGCGGATCAAGGTGCTGGACTTCGGCGAGACGATTGCCGAGGGCACCCCGGCGGAAATCCAGAATAACCCCCGGGTGATTGAGGCCTATCTGGGGGAGGAGGCCATCGTATGAGGGGCGATAGACCGCAGACTATAGACGACCGACCACGGACGAAGGACGATGTGGTCCTCTCCGTGCAGGACCTGCATGTCTCCTATGGTGTGATCCGCGCGCTCAAGGGGATTTCCTTTGAGGTGCGGCGGGGGGAGATTGTGACCCTGATCGGGGCTAATGGGGCAGGGAAGTCCACCACCCTCCGGGCCATTTCCCGCCTGGTGCCCATCCAGCAGGGGAGTATCATCTTTGAGGGGGTGGACCTGCGGGATATCCCGCCCCACGAAGTGACGGCGATGGGGATCTCCCACGTCCCGGAGGGCCGGGGGATTTTCGCCAACCTGACGGTTCAGGAGAACCTGAAACTGGCTACCTGGGGGCGGAAGGACCAGGAGATCCAGCAGGCCTACGAACGGGTCTTCTCTCTCTTCCCCCGTCTGGAGGAGCGGAGGAATCAGTTGGCGGGCACCCTCTCCGGCGGTGAGCAGCAGATGCTGGCAGTGGGGCGGGCGCTGATGCGCGGCGGACGGCTGATGCTTCTGGATGAGCCGTCTATGGGGCTGGCACCCGTACTGGTGCGGGAGATTTTTGACGTCCTGCGGGAGATCAACGCTGCCGGCACCACCATTTTGCTGGTGGAGCAGAACGCCCGCCAGGCCCTCAAACTGGCCCACCGGGGCTACGTTCTGGAGACGGGCACCATTGCCCTGGCGGGCATGTCGCAGGAACTGATGGATAACCCCAGGGTAAAGGAGGCATATCTGGGTGGGTGAGAGGCAGTGCCCTTTGTCCATCCCCGGTCCCAACGATATTCTCCGCCACGAATTTCCCAACGGCATCGTGCTCCTGGTACGGGAGAACTTCACCAACCCCACGGTGGTCCTCAGCGGCTACCTGGAGGTCGGTTCCTGTGATGAGACGCCCTCGCAGGCTGGCCTGGCCGCCTTCACCGCCTCCGCCCTCACCCGGGGCACCCTCCATCGTGCTTTTGACCAGATTTACGAGGAGGTGGAGTCCGTAGGGGCCTCCATCGGCATCTCCGCTGGAATTCGCGACACCGGGTTCGGCATCAAGTGCCTGGCCGAAGATTTCCCCCGCATCCTGGACGTCTTGGCCGACGTTCTCCGACACCCCACTTTCCTGCCGCAGGAAGTGGACAAACTGCGGGGGGAAATCATCACCGACCTGGAGGAGCGGGCCCACGACACCCGCCGGATGGCCTCGCTCACCTTCCGGGAACTGGCCTATCCGCCCGGCCATCCCTACGGCCGCAGCGTGAACGGCTACATAGAGACGGTCTCCCCGCTGACGACCGACGACCTGGCCGCCTTCTACCACGCCCACTACACGCCTCGGGGTATGGTCATCACCATTGCGGGAGCCGTGGAGGCGGTAGAGGCGGTGGATATGATAGAGCGGGCCTTTGGCGATTGGAACGGCCCCGTCCCTCAGCGCTCTCCCTTCCCGCCTCTCTCGCCACCGGAGGAGGTCCGGCAGAAATTCGTCCCCATCCCCGGCAAGACCCAGACGGACATTGTCCTGGGCTATCCCGGCCCCGCCCGCACCGATCCGGCCTTCCTGGACGCGCTGCTTTGCAACACCATCCTGGGAGTCTTCGGGATGATGGGGCGCCTGGGCGACAAGGTCCGGGACGAACAAGGGCTGGCTTACTACTCCTACAGTCGGGTGGAGGGGGGCAGGGGGCCGGGCCCCTGGACCGTGATCGCTGGGGTGAACCCGGCCAATGTGGAGCGGGCACTGGAGAGCATTCGGGCTGAAATCCGCCGCATCTGTCAGGAGCCGGTGTCGCCGGAGGAACTGGCCGATAGCCAGTCCTTCCTGGTGGGCAGTCTCCCGCTGCGGCTGGAGACCAACGAGGGCGTTGTCGCCGCCATCCTGGAGATGGAGCGGTACAGCCTGGGGCTGGATTACCTGCAGCGCTACGGCGACCTGATTCGGGCGATCACCCCGGAGCGGGTGCTGGCGGCTGCTCAGCGCTGGCTCCATCCCGATGCCTACGTCCTGGCCATGGCGGGTCCGCCCCTGTAGGGCAACGCTGTAGAGTTGCCCTACCTGTGACCGATGGCAATTCGTCCCCTTTCCCTTCCCGATACCGAATATTGGCTTCGTCTCCGCCGCCAACTGTGGCCCGAGGATCCTCTGGAGGAGCATCTGCGGGAAATGGAGGCCGCTCTGGCCAGGCCGGAAGAGTATGCGGTCTTTCTCAGCATCGGAGAGGATGGCCGGCCCAATGGCTTTGTGGAGGTCTCCCTTCGGCCCTGGGCCGAAGGCTGTACCACCTCTCCGGTGGGCTACATTGAGGGCTGGTTTGTGGAAGAAGGCGCGCGCGGCCGGGGAATCGGGCGGGCACTGATCAGCGCGGCGGAGGAGTGGACCCGCACGCGTGGCTGCCGGGAACTGGCCTCCAATGCCGAGATCGCCAACGAGGTGGGCCAGCGGGTCCATCGGGCGCTGGGCTTTGAGGAAGTGGGGCGCGACGTCCACTACCGGCGGACCATCTCCCCTTCCCCGGAAGCCGGGCCGACCGCCGCACCGGCTCCCTCCGGAGAGGGAAAACGGCCGGTTCCGGCGCTGGCGGTGGGGGTAGACCTGGTGGAAATCCCCCGCGTGGCGCGGGCGTTGAACCGCTACGGGGAGCGGTTTCTGCGCCGGGTCTTCACCCCGGCGGAAGTCATCTACAGCCGGGGGCGGGTGCCGGAACTGGCGGGCCGCTTCGCGGCCAAAGAAGCCGTTGCCAAAGCGCTGGGAGTGGGGATGCGCATGCTGGCGCCGGAGGGGGTGGAATGGCATGAGGTGGAAGTTCTGGGGGATTGGCGGGGCCGTCCGGAGGTCTACCTGCATGGACGGGCGGCCAGCCGGGCAGCCCAACTGGGCCTGACCCGGTGGGCCGTCAGCCTCTCCCACGAGCGGGAGTACGCCATTGCCTTCGTCGTGGCAATGGGGTGAGATCGGTGGTCCCCGATGCCCATTCGTCCAAGATTACCAACTGTAACCATTCAGCCCGAGGAAGATCACCCTCTTGGCGCCGATGGGAAATCGGTCTCCCTGCCACAGACCACAGACCATAGACCACAGACCATAGACCATAGACGACGATGATCGGTGGCCCGTCGTCCGCCGTCCACCTTACAAGGACAGCGCAGGCCGTCCTTTGATCGCTCAGGGCATCATGCTCTGGCGGTGAACCCGGCGCACCGGGTTATCTCATCAGGAAAGGCCCGACGATTCCCTGCGGCGGCTCACCCGCCGCAGGGAATTTTTAACTCCTCTCCCTCCCAATACACCGGGCGTACCTCTGCCCCCACCTTCACCAGTCGCTCCAGCGCGCCGGCAAACCGCGCCGGGTCGCCGGTGGTATAAAAAATATGTAGCGCAGGCTGATAGCCTGCATGTAGCGCAGGCTGATAGCCTGCATCCCGGTTTTCCAGCACCCGTCGGACCTGCCGGGCCACCGCCGGGGTCGGGTCTATAATCTCCACCCCTGGTCCTGCGATGCGCTCCATTAGCGGGCGAAGGAACGGATAGTGGGTGCACCCCAGCACCAGTTCGTCCACCCCTGCCGCCAGCAGAGGCTCCAGGCAGGCCCGCAGCAGCGCCTCCGTCTCCGGCGTATCCAGCGCACCAGCCTCCACTGCCTCCACCAGCCCCGGGCAGACCTGCGGGATGACCCGCACATCCCGCGCGAAGCGCTCCAGCAGTGAAGCGAAGAGTTCCCCTTGAAACGTCGTCGGGGTGGCAATGACGCCCACCCGACCATTGCGGGTCCGCTGGGCCGCCGGTTTGACCGCCGGCTCCATGCCGACAAAGGGCACCTGGGGGAAAAGGGCCCGCAGGTGGTGAAGGGCGGCGGCAGAGGCTGTGTTGCAAGCCAGGACGATTACCTTCGCTCCTTGGGCCAGCAGGAAACGGGTGATGCCCTCAGCGAAGCGGCGTACCTCCTCCAGCGGACGCGGCCCGTAGGGAACGTGGGCCTGGTCGGCCACATAGACGGTCGGGATACCGGGCAGTTCCCGGACAATCTCCCGCCACACGGAAAGCCCACCGACACCGGAATCAAAGAGCGCGATCATATGGTATGACAATGACCCCTTTTCTCTGATGATTTGACAAATTTTCCGCCGTATATTATCATAGGCGTGCAATCATAGCAAGGGGGGAATATGCACACGGCAACCGCGCGGATCGGTGCCCGGTATCAGGTAGTCATTCCGAAGGCCATTCGGGAGGCGCTGAATCTTCGGCCCCGGGACACATTGCTCTTTCTGGTGGATGGCGATATGGTATTTTTGCGTCCCAAACCCGCCAGTTTCACGGAAACACTGCTGGGACTGCACCGGGAAATCTGGCCGGAATCGGATGCCTGGCTGGAAGAGGAGCGGGGAGCGTGGGAGTAGAGGAACTGCGGCAGACCCTTGCCCGACACCGGCGGGTGTTCCTGGACACCATGGTTTTCTCCTATCATCTCTCGGCCCATCCCTAGTATGCCCCGCTGAGCCGGGTGGTTCTGGTAAATGATAGCCACCCCTCTTCGGATAGGACCCCCTTCACCGAACGGAGTATTGATACGACGCCACCTCCGTCGTCACCGGCGCGTAGGCGGAGACGACCACTACCGCCCGCTCCACGCCCCCGCCCAGCGGAATCTCCCACTCCCCGGTCTGGTCGGAGTTCAACGTTAGCCGCTGGACGGTGGTCTGGGGCCCGAAGAGGACCAGTTGCACCAGCCACCGCTGAGGGAGGACGTTGGCGTGGCGGACAAACCCCGCCGCCTCCCACCCCCCACCGTCGGCCTCAAAATCGCCGAAGTAGCCGATCTCCGGGACGGCGATGTCGTCCAGCGCGAAGCCCGGCCGGTTGACCGCGTCGTCGGTAATGTACTCAAAGCGCACCAGCACCTTCTGCCCGGCGTAGGGTGTCAGGTCCGCCTTCTCCTGAATCCACTCCGCTTTGCTCCCCCCACCACTGCGGCCTGTGTAGCCCCAACCGAAGGAGTTGCCATTAGGGTTCTCCGGCGTCCCGGAGGGGGTGGTCAGAATCCTCCAGGTCTTCCCGCCGTCGGTGGAGACCTCCACGTAGGCGTAGTCCCAGTCCTCTTCTATATCGTACCAGCACCAGTATTCCAGCGTCGCCTTCTGGACACCGGTCAGGTCAAACTCGCGCGTCAGGGTCATATCGGAGTCATCGCCCCGGTTGGACCACCAGAGGTACTTCCCGCTGCGGGCGCGGGTATCCATCAGCCCAACCTGGGTGGAGCCAGCGAAGGAGAAACGCAGGGGACGGTCCCCCTTCAGTTCTATGGAGTCGGCGGCGTATTGGTGGACGGTGGCCTCGCGGGTCGCCGGATAGGAATCCAGGCGGGTCTCTATCTTGAAGGGAGGCGGGTCTATCTCCCGGTAACCGTACCGCCCGTCCGCCAGGTCCGGGTTATCCAGCAGGTTGGCGACGACCCAGTCCGCGAAGAGGTCCACGTGCGTCATCCCGGTCCCCAGGTCGGCCAGGACCGCGTCCACTGCGGCGAAGCCGTTCTCGTCGTGGGCGACCAGCGCCCGGGTCGCCTCCGCGCCGAAGCGGTCCAGGAAATAGGCCATGAAGAGGTATGCCGCGCCGTAGTTGGCTCCGGCGGCTCCCGGCCCCTCCGGCCACGAGTTCAGTTGAGTGTCGGGCCGGCGGGAGAAGACATAGTCGGAGCCGCCGACATCGTAGCCGTTCAGATAGGACGCCAGTTCTGAAGAGCCCTCGTTCAGCCAGGTGTCCTCGTTCCGATCGTTGTACCAGTGAATCATATGCTGGAACTCGTGGGCCAGGACGCCGTTGTAGAAGTCATCGTTGACGACGACGTTTTCAATCTGGATGTAGAACATCTCCATGGCGTTGGAGTCTTCCCGGACGGCGGGGACGAACTCGTCGGCGGAGGAGTAGTAGCCGGCGACGCTATCGCCCAGGTTGCGGGCGTGGAGGATGTGGAGGCGGGGATCGTTATCCACGCCAGGGTTCCACTCGGAGCCGAAAAAGTTGCGGTTGGTGGGATAGGTTTTACTGGCGAAGAGATCCGCCGCCGCCTTCAGGTCCGCCTCATCCACTTTCACACCCTCTTCCACCCACATATAGACGACGTCGTTCCGGTAGCGGAGACAGGCGGTCAGGTCAAACCGCTCGTCCGTATCCACGTTGGAAGCGTGAAAGACGCGGCATGTATCGATGGGATAGTCCGGCGCGCCCTCCAGGTTGACGGTGCGGGGGGTATCGGGCGAGACGCCCCGCAGGCGAATGGCCAGTTCGTGGAGATCGCGGACGGGGATGAGGGTCTCCTCCAGGAGCCGCTCCGTCTCAGCGGCCTCCGCTGGAGGCGGCTCGCGGGTCAGTTGGGGAGTGACAGGCGGCTCCGGCGTAGGCTCCACCGCGCTGAGAGGGAGCTCCAGCAGAGACTCCCAGTCTATAGCGGGAATCCAGGCGCAGCAGACGCAGGCCAGAAGCAGAACAGAGGCAGTCAGGGCAATGATCAGAGATCTCATCGTTCACCTTTCCTTGGCTTAATTCTTCATCCAGCGGAAGTTGCCGGAGCAGGGGGCGAAGGACAGGAATATCCTGCTTCACCACTTTCCATACGATGTGCAGGTCCACCATGTCATAACCATTGACCAGCCCCAGGAGGCTGGTCCGGGGGGATCCTCCAGTTCCATCAAAATATCCAGGTCGCTATCCGGGCGCGGTTCGTTCCGGGCGTAGGAGCCGAAGATACCCTGCAATTCCGGCAGATGGGCCCGAAGGGTTTGTCGGATTTCTTCCAGGGTGGGATTTCGCCTCTCCGAACTGGGTGAGAATGTCATCTTTGGCCTTCCCGTAAGATTCCCGCCATCAGCGCGGCGGCCAGAAGCGCCATCGTCGCGCCGAAGAGGAAGGGAGCGGAGGGGCCGAAGCCCCGCCAGGGGCCGACCCCCTGCCAGAGGACCCCCGCGATGAGGGATGCCGGGAAGTCCAGGATGCCCAGGACGGCGTTGTAGGTGCCGTAGGCGGTGCCGCGCAGGTGCGGGGGCACGGTGTCGGCGACCAGGGCTCTTGTGGTGCCGGAGGCCATGCCATAGTAGACGCCGTAGAGGGCATACAGCAGCCAGACCTGCCAGCCGGTGCGGGCCAGCGCGACTCCCAGGTAGATGGCCCCGTAGACCAGCCACCCGCCGATGATGACCCGCCTGCGGCCAATGCGGTCGGAGAGGGAGCCCGCCGGAGTGGAAACCAGGGTGTAGACCAGATTGAAGGTCGCCAGCATCCCCAGGATGCCCGCAACGCTCAGCCCTCGCTCCTGGGCGCGGAGGATGAGGAACGCGTCCGACGAGTTGCCCAGGTCAAAGAGGCCGACGATGAGCATAAGGAGGGCGAACCGCCGCCCCAGGCCCCGAAAGGTGATACGGGGTCGCTCTGCTGCCCCTTTCACCGGCACATCCTGCGCGCCCAGTACCAGTGCCATGACTCCCAGGAAGCCGGGGATAATGCTGATAAGGACGACGGTCTGAAAGGTGCTGCGGCTCAGCTGGGCGGCCCCGCGCTGGGCCAGCCAGACGACCAGCAGGGCGATGAGAATCCCCACCAGCGCGCCCGCCGTGTCGGCGGCCCGATGGAAGCCGAAGGCCAGCCCCCGGTTCTCCTCCCGGACGGAATCCGCCACCAGCGCGTCGCGCGGAGCGGTCCGGATGCCTTTGCCCACCCGGTCGGCCCAGCGGATGGCCGCGACCAGGCCCCAGGAGTTAGCGAAACAGAAGAGGGGCTTGGAGAAGGCCGAGAGCGCATACCCGGCGACGGCCAGCCCTTTGCGGGCTCGCAGCCGGTCGGAGAACCAGCCGGAGAAGACCTTGAGCAGGCTGGACGTGGCCTCGGCGACCCCCTCTATCAGACCGATAATGCCCGTGCGGGCGCCCAGGACGTTGGCCATAAACAGCGGCAGGATGTTTAGGATCATCTCGCTGGAGATGTCCGTGAAGAAACTGGTCAGGCCGGTGGCCCAAATGTTGCGGGGAAGGGAGCGCAATCCGGTACGAGGTTGAAAAGTAATTTCCTTCATGGGGTTCCTTCTCCGAGACTAATCGGGCGAGAAGAACACCATCCCAACTCCCATCTGCTCCAACGCCTCCTCGGCGTAGTAGGTGACCAGCGCGCTGGGGTCGTCCAGCGCGGCGTAGAGGGCGGGGATGGCCTCTTCGGGCTGAATGGCGCTGAGGGCACGGGCGGCGCCGGCGCGGGTGGCCACGTTCTCGTCCTCCATAGCGGCGATTAGGGCCGGGACAGCGGGCGCGCCGATCTGGGCCAGCGCGTCGGCGGCCAGGCGGGCCACATAGGCCGAGGGGTCGGAGAGGCGGGCCACCAGGGGCTCCACCGCCTCCGGCGGCCGGAGAGTGGCCAGCCCCACCACCGCGCAGGCCCGCACATCCGGGTCGGGATCCTCCAGCGCGGCGATCAGGGCGGCCACCGCGCGGGGGGTACCGACCGCCGCCAGGGCCCGGACGGCCCACCAGCGGCGGTCCCGGTCCGGCGCCGCCTGCCAATCCAGCAGGGTGGGCAGGGCCGCATCTCCCAACAGCCCAATGCTCCGGGCTGCCTCCTCCGCCCGGAGGTCATCATCGGCGGCAATGGCTTCTTCCAGGAGACTCAACGGGTTCGTCATCTCGTTTGTGGGGAACCGTTCAGCGCTGACGGGAACCTTCGGCCGGAGGATGGCCTGTGCCGTCTCTTCAAGGATGGACGACGGACCCCTGACCCACCGTCGTCTGTGGTCTGCGACGGCTGAACGGTTACGCGATAAGGGCTTCTGCCAATCCCTCCTCGCCAGTTAGCCGGACAAAAAGTTCCCGGTCTGGAGGTTCGGGGAAGTGAACCAGGTGGGCCGGGCACCGGCAGTCCGATGATCCGAAGCCCGGGATGGGGCGGGACGCGCCGGGCATTTGGACCAGTGCGGCCGCCCAGAGGCACTCCTGCCGGTCGTTCCCTGCGGCCCACCATACGGCGGCGGGCCGGACAGCGGGCTGGAGAAAGTCTACGTGCCAGCGCGCCGGTTTGGGGTAGCGGAGGTGGCGAGCCAGCCGGGCCGAGAGCCCGCCCGGCCCCCGGGCGCTGCCCACGTAGGCCAGCCAGCCGGCCGGAATCCGGAAATCCCCCAACTGCCCGACCTGTACCCACCCCGCTTCCTCTACCCGGAGGATCAGCACATACGTGCCGGGCAGGCTGGGTATACCCCCCATATCCCCCCTAACCTCTCTTCACCCTTCTCTGCCATACCCTCCCGGCCCACCACGCGATACCTCCCCCCAGGGCAACCAGCGCCAGGCCTAACAGATCCATCCGGGAGATGGCGTGGGAGGCATCCATCGTATAAAGGGCGCCCCCTTCGTAAGGGTCAGGGAGGGCCATGACCAGAAGGCCGCCCAGGATGCTCAGGAATCCCAGGGCAGCCAGAACGGATACCCGCCAATCCATCACGCCTCACGTCACTATGCTTCCGGCGGTGGGACCGGCAGGTCCTCCACCGCTACGTGAATCCACTTATTCCCTTCCTCAATGAGCATCACTGGGATGTCATCGCGGATGGGGTACTTGCGGCCGCAGTCTGGTTCCTGGCACACCAGCCAGCAGCCGTGAACCAGTTCCAGTCGTCCCGGGTCCTCGCCGGGTTTCCGGGTCTCCCCGCTCACGCAATAGGGACATCGGAGAATCGCCAGCAGTTCCGGGTCTACCATCAGAGCCTCCTATCTATTGTCTCTTGCCTGTAATCATACACCAAAACAGGAAAATTGCCAGTCCTTGCGGGAAACCTCGCTTCGGTTTATAATAGACCGCAGACCATAACCATAGACGACGGTGGTCCGTGGTCTATCTGGGGAAGTGTCGGAATGGGCAGACGAGCGTGACTTAGGATCACGTGGGTCCTCCCGTGCGGGTTCGAGTCCCGCCTTCCCCACTGATGGGAATGAGCCCACGACCTGTTTACCGAGACCCAATCTACCATCACCTGGAGGATGAATGGAGCAATCAGCGATCCGTGTGACGACGGAGCCTGTTGGGAAACGAGACCTGCGGTTGACTGTAGAAATTCCCGAAGAGCGAGTCCAGCAAGAAATGCGCCGGATCGCCCGGGAGATTTCGGCGCAGATGACCATTCCGGGCTTCCGGAAGGGCAAGGCCCCCTACACCCTGATTCTGCAACGATATGGCGAGGAGCGTTTGCGGGAGCAGGTAGCGGAGGACCTGGCCCAGGAGTTTTATCGGGCCGCCATTGACCAGGAGGGGATTACCCCCTACCGACCGGCCATCCTGGAAGACGTTCAATTGAGCCCGATGCGGCTGGTTTTTACCATTCCCCTCTCCCCCGTTGTTCGGCTGGGGGATTACCGCTCCCTGCGGGTGGAATTTCCCTCCGTGGAGGTGACGGAAGAGGAACTTCAGGACATACTGGAGGACATTCGCCGGGGAAATGCCGTATCAGAACCGGTGGAAGGACGGGGCGCTCAGCCGTGGGACCTCCTGCATATCCAGGTGGAGGGTCATACAGACCAGGGTGAACTGTTTCTGAAGGACGACGATGTGGAAGTCATTCTGGACCCCGATGATACCTATCCGGCTCCTGGCTTTTACAGCGCCCTGGAAGGGATGATGCCCGGCGAGGAGCGCACCTTCCGCCTCAAGATGCCCAACGGGCAACCCTCCGAAGAGGCGGAGTTCCGCGTTCGGCTACAGGCGTTGTATAACCGCATTCTCCCCGAACTGGATGACGACCTGGCCCGGGCGGCCGGCCCATACCCGAACCTGGAAGCATTGAAGGCCGACATCCGGGGACAACTTCTACAAGCGAAGGAAGAGGCCGCGCGGGAGGAATATGCCGGAACGGTTCTCCAGCGGCTGGTGGAACAGGCAGAGGTGGAGTACCCCTCTATCTGGCTGGAGGAGCAATTGCAGGACCTGGTGGAGCAGATGGAGGAGAAGGTGCGGGAAGAGCAACGGATGAGCCTTCAGGATTACCTGAAGGTCACCGGGCAGACCCTGGAAGACCTCCGTGAGCAACTCCGTCCCGCTGCGGATTATCGTGTCCGTCGGATGCTGGTCCTGAGGGAATTGGCGCTGGCAGAGGGGCTGAAGGTGAGCGATAAGGAAGTGGACCAGCGCATCCGGACCATCAGCGAGACGTGGGGAGATCGGGCCGAAGCCAGGCGCGCCCAACTGGAAAAGCCGGAGAGTCGGGAGTATCTGAGCGCCCAGATTCTCTATGAGAAGGTAGTGGACCGGTTGATCGCGATTGCTCGGGGCGAGCCGGTACCCGAACTGCCCACAGGAGGCAAGGATGAGACCCCGTAATCTGATCCCAATGGTGATTGAATCCACCAGTCGGGGAGAACGGGCCTACGACATTTTCTCCCTGCTTTTGCGGGAGCGCATCGTTTTCCTCGGTACCCCGATCACCGACCAGATCGCTAATCTGGTCATCGCCCAATTGCTTTTCCTGGACCGGGAGGATCCGGAGCGGGAGATTTCCCTCTACATCCATTCTCCAGGCGGCATTATTTCGGCGGGACTGGCGATATACGACACAATGCAACTCATCCGGGCTCCCATTTCCACCATCGCGGTGGGGATGGCGGCCAGCATGGCCACGGTTCTGCTGACGGCGGGGACCAAAGGGCGACGCTTCGCCCTTCCCCATGCCACGATTCATCTCCATCAACCCCTGGGCGGCGTAGAGGGCCAGGCAACCGACATAGAGATCGCCGCGCGGGAGATTCTCCGCCAGCGGGCTCTCCTGAACGACCTTTTGAAGAAACACACCGGTCTCTCCGACGAACAGATAGAACGCTTCACCGATCGGGATTTCTATATGACCGCCGAACAGGCTGTCCAGTACGGCATCATTGACGCTGTCCTGCATCCGCCGGAGGAGGGGGGAGAAGACGCGGTAACCCGGCCCTCTATATGAATACGGTAGCCGCTTGAGCCTGCGCGTCTGGGAACACGCACGCCAACCACGCCACGTACGCGGCCTTCTGGCGGCGGTCGGCATAGTTGGACGTGGGCTTCATTCCGTATGGCGCGTGGGGCGGGTCGGCGTGCTGAAGTGTTCGGCGGACATCACTCCACCATAGAGGGATTGCAAACACTTCTATGTCCGAAGACCGTAAACCTCCTCGTGTCCTCATCGCAGATGATGACCCCCAGATTGTCGGCCTGATTCGGGAGGTCCTGGAACTGGCCGGGTGCGAGGTCCTGGAAGCCCGCTCCGGCGAAGAGACCCTGGAACTCCTGCGGCGGGAGAACGTATCGGACCGACCGGTAGATGTTCTCCTGCTGGACATCCTGATGCCGGGCATCAGCGGCTACGAAGTCATCTCCCACGTCAAGTCGGATCCCCTTCTGGCGACCACCTCTATCATTGTGACCACGGCTCTAACCTCCATCACCGATAAGACTATGGGGCTGGGGATGGGGGCGGATGACTACCTCACCAAACCCTTTGACCCCCGGGAACTGGTAGCGCGCATCCAGGTCATTATGCGCATCCGCAACACCGAGCAGGTCCTGCGCCAGCGCAACCGGGAACTGGCCATTCTGACGGAAGTGAGCCGCACCATCACCTCCAGCCTGGACCTGGAAGAAGTATTGACGGCCGCTATGGAGGGGGTTCGGAGAATTCTCCCCGCCGCCGGCGTTCTGGTCCTGATGGATGAAGAGGCCGGGGATATGACCTTTTACCAGAGTGTGGCAGGAAGCCATCCGCTGATGGGCCGTCCTCTCCCCGCCGAACGGAGTATTATTCGCCATGTGGTGACCACCGGACAACCGTATCTGACGAACAACGCGACCCGTGATCCCCTCTTCTCTCCTCGGGTGGATGGGGGAGGGATGCAGACGAACTCCGTTCTCTGTGTCCCTCTGATTGTGCGGGAGCAGGTCATCGGTGCATTGGAACTGGTTAACAAAACAGAAGGTCCGTTTACAGAAACCGACCGGGACCTTCTCCAGACGCTGGCCGGCTCCCTCGCAGTGGCGGTAGAGAATGCTCAGTTGTATGCAGAAGTGAACGATTACGCCCGCGCTCTGGAGCATTCCCAGGCTCAACTCGTCCAGGCCGAAAAGATGGCGGCCATTGGCCGCCTGGCGGCCTCCATCGCCCACGAGATCAATAACCCCCTTCAGGCTATTCACAATACCATCCACCTGGCAATGACCGACCGCCTCCCCGTAGAAAAGCGGGGAGAGTATCTGAGGATGGCCCAAAAAGAGGTGGGACGGCTGATAGAGATTGTCCAGCGAATGCTGGAATTCTATCGCCCCTCTAAGGGAGGCATCGTACAGGTGGATGTCAACCGTCTCTTGCAGGATGCTCTGGCGATTGCCGATAAGCGGCTTCAGCACGGGAACATTCAGGTTTCTGCCCGTTTTGCAGAGAAGTTGCCGCTGATTCTGGGGGTACCCGATCAATTGACCCAGGTCTTCCTGAACATCATCATCAACGCGGTGGAGGTGATGCCGGACGGCGGGGAGTTGCGGGTGGGTACCCTGCTGACCGAGGATCGGCGCTGGGTTCTGGTCGCCTTTCGGGACTCCGGCCCTGGCCTGACGGCGGAGCAGATGACCCGCATCTTTGAACCTTTCTACACAACCAAGCCCAGCGGCACAGGGTTAGGTCTGGCCATCAGTTATGGCATTGTGGAGCGACACGGCGGGACCATAGAGGTCTCCAGCCAGCCAGGGCAGGGCGCCACCTTTGTGGTTCGTCTGCCCGTACCCCCTCCCGCAATGGGGGCAGGTTCAGAATCTTCATAGGAGAGATGCCATGCCGGAGGCCCGAACCTCTCGCATTCTGGTGGTGGACGATGAGGCGACCACCCGGATTTCCCTGGCGGAGTTATTGCGTCTGGAAGGATACGACGTAAGCACAGCGGCCAGCGGCGAGGAGGCGCTGGAGATAATGGACCGTAACCCTCCGTTTGACCTGATGGTCCTGGATATTAAGATGCCGGGTATGGACGGGCTGCAGTTGACCGAGGCGATCCAGCGGCGTTCCCCTGATACGGTAATCATCCTCCTGACGGCATTTGGGACCCTGGAAACGGCCATTCAGGCGCTTCGTCGGGGGGCCCACGACTACCTCTTGAAGCCATGCCCCGTTTCCCAGATTCTGGAGAGCGTTCGGAAAGGCCTGAGCAAACGGTATCAGGAGCAACAGCGAAAAGAACTGGTCTCTCGCCTGGAGCAGACGCTCTCGGAGTTGCGGGCGATAGAGCAGCCGGATGTCGCCATCGCGCCGCCGGCTTCGCCAGCGGAGCGGTATCTGGAGGTGCAGGATGTACGATTGGACCGGGAGCGCCACCAGGTCTGGGTCGGAGACCGATTAGTAGAACTGACCCCGACCGAATTTAAATTGCTTTCCTACCTGATGGAACGAGCCGACCAGGTCTGCAGTCCCCAGCAACTGGTTCGCCAGGCCCAGGGGTATGAGACGGACCCATGGGGTGCCCGGGCCATCGTTCGCGTTCACATTCGGCGCCTGCGGCGAAAACTGGAACCCGACTCCGCCCATCCCCGCTACATCGTCAACGTGCGCGGGGTAGGGTATACCTTCCCCAGAGTGCCCCCGGAGTCCGCCGAATCGGAAGAGGACGACCTGTAACCAAATCGTAACGGCTTCGCAATCCCCGACTCGCTCATTCTGTGGTACGCTACGAATACCATCGCCGCCTCTCGTAGTGGCACCAACCGATGCCAGAGGAGACGTACGGAATGAGCGAGGGACCACTGTTCTCCCCTCGGTTATCCTCAGGTTGGATGGAAACTGTTCAGCAGTCCCTGGTCGCCCTTCAACGGGGCATTGGAGGGGAATGTGTTTTGCTGGCCGGTGGGCAAGGGGAAGTGATTGCCCAGACCGGCATCCCAGAGGACATCCTCATGGAGGACCTGCTCCCCCTGTTTTTGGAGGAGGCGGCTCTGACGGTTCGCCTGGGGGGCTCCATCGGAGATGGGACAGGGATCAGTTTGCATCATTATGAAGGAAGCCAGCGCCAGATTTATGTAGGAGTGGCGTCCCATAGCCGTTTGCTCTTAATTGTGATCAGCCGTCAGCCTCCTCCCCGTCGCCTGGGTGTAGTATGGCTCTTCTTACGGCGTACCTTGCAGGAGTTGAGCCGTCTTTTGCCCCCTCACGAAGAATCAGCGGCGCGGCAGGTCAGAAGGGCCGGTTCTTTAACGCCGGAGCAGGCCCGTGCCCTGGGACTTTGGCCGGAGGAGTGATTCCCTTTCTGGCCCCTGACACCCCGGGCCAATCCGGACGACCATGGCGCAGGATTTATCGGGGCGATTGACCTTGCGAGTATCCCACGCGCGGGGGTAATTATTCCGCGCTGACGGAAAGTCAGCCTCCCTGGGCCTGCGGCCTCCGGACGGCCTGCGCCGCCCTTTCCGGATGGACGACGGACGACGGACCACCGACCACCGTCGTCTGTGGTCTGTGGTCTGTGGCAGGGGATGCCGATTTCCCATCGGCGCCAAGAGGGCGATCTCCATCGGGCTGAATAGTTACGCGCGGGGTACGTTCCTGCAGGGAAGAAACGGTGGCCCCAGCGCCAGGTTCCTCACCCCCCCGACTCCCTCCCCTCTCCAGGCCGAAGGTCTGGAGAGGGGAGGGGGTCGGCACCGTCGGGCTTCCGTTTCGGGCTGGGCAGCGCAGGGCCACGCGGAGGCCCGCCCTGGGGGTGGGGTGAGGTTGAGGTGACCTGTCGCGTCCGAACCTCAGCCGCACGCGCTTGACGAGAGGGAGCATTGTGGTAGAATAA
>JASFBC010000298.1:0-21939 GCA_036172315.1 Anaerolineae bacterium
TAGAGCGGGCCATTCAGATGTACGGGGATATGCTGCGCTCCCGAAGGTAGACAGCGGACGACGGACCACTGGGGCCCAGGGTCGGTGGTCTGCATAACGTCATCCCGATTGGGGGACAGATAACACTAACCTCCCCGGTTTTCCCCGCTATACTGTAAGATTAAAGGGTAACTATTCAGTGCTGACGGAAAGTCAGCCTCCCTGGGCCTGTGGCCTCTGGACGGCCCGCGCCGTCCGTTCCGGATGGACGACGGACGATAGACCACCGACCACCGTCGTCTGTGGTCTGCAGCAGGGGAGGCCGATTTCCCATCGGCGCCAAGAAGGTGTCCCCCATCGGGCTGAATGGTTACGAATAAAAAAACCGCCCGAACCGAATGGTTCAGGCGGTGATGCCGAAGGTGGGAGTTGAACCCACACGGCCGTACGGCCACTGCGCCCTGAACGCAGCGCGTCTGCCAGTTCCGCCACTTCGGCTAATGCGCTTATATTTTACCGCAAGCGCGTATTTTGTCAAGTGCTATTGAAAAGCATCTATGGTTCGCACCCCCTTCTCGCAAAAGCACTCCGCCCTCGCGACTCTGCTCGCCGCAGTGTTTATCCTGGCATCTTGCCAGATGCCGACGGAGGTTCCTATGAGCCCGTATGCAACGGAAACGACCACACCGATCCGCAGGATACCCTCTGCATCTGCCATTGCTGTCATCCCCCGACCCGCTTCAGTTACCCTCACTGGAGAAACATTCAGCCTGACAGCAGACGCGCGGATATTTGTGGAATCGGAGAGCCCGGAACTCCTGGCCATTGGGCAGTACCTGGCGGAGCGCCTCCGGCCTGCCACCGGTTACCCCCTGCCGGTGCAGGCCGCGGCCGGCGCGCCGCTCCCTGGCTCCATCTACCTGACCACCTCCGGCAGTGACCCCGCTCTGGGTGAGGAAGGGTACGAATTGAGCATCACCCCGCAGACCGTCGTCCTCTCTGCCCCCCATCCGGCCGGATTGTTCTGGGGCATCCAGACTCTCCGCCAATTGCTCCCCCCAGGAGTGGAATCCCCCACCCTGCAGGCTGGCCCCTGGACTCTCCCGGCGGGGACCATCCGGGATTGGCCCCGTTTCCCCTGGCGGGGGATGATGCTGGACGTTTCTCGCCACTTCTTCGGCCTAGCGGAGGTCCGGCGGTTGATAGACCTGCTGGCCCTCTACAAAATCAACCGTCTCCACCTTCATCTCTCTGACGACCAGGGGTGGCGTATAGAGATTCGCTCCTGGCCCAATCTGGCCCTTCACGGAGGGAGTACCCAGGTCGGCGGGGGGCCGGGCGGGTACTACACCCAGGGGGAGTACGCCGCGCTGGTCGCCTACGCCCAGAGCCGGTATATCGTCATCGTCCCAGAGATAGATATGCCCGGACACACCAACGCCGCGCTGGCTTCCTACCCGGAACTCAACTGCGACGGGGTCGCCCGTCCCCTCTATACCGGCACCGAGGTCGGTTTCAGTTCCCTCTGCCTGGAGAAAGAGGTCACCTACCGGTTTGTGGACGACGTGGTGGGCGAAGTTGCCGCGCTGACACCTGGGCCGTACTTCCACATCGGCGGCGACGAGGCGATGGCGACCCCGCTGCCCCAGTACATCGCCTTCGTGGAACGGGTCCAGTCCATCGTCCAGACTCACGGCAAACGGATGATCGGCTGGGAGGATATCGCCCAGGCCTCCTTGCATCCCGCTACCGTCGCCCAGGTCTGGCACGGCGGGATGGGCCGGGAGGCCGTCCGGCAGGGAAATCGGGTCATTATGTCCCCAGCCTTCAAGGCATACCTGGATATGAAGTACACGCCGGAGACCCCGCTGGGGCTTCACTGGGCCGGGTACATAGAAGTCCAGGACGCCTATGAATGGGACCCGGCGACGGTGGCGGAGGGCATCCGGGAGGAGCACGTCCTGGGCGTGGAGGCCCCTCTCTGGACCGAGACGGTCCAGACGATGGCAGATATAGAGTGGATGGCGTTCCCCCGGCTGATGGGCTACGCCGAAATCGGCTGGTCTCCGGCCCCAGGCCGGGATTGGGAAGAGTACCGGGTTCGCCTGGGGCGTCACGGGCCGCGCCTGGAGGCGCTGGGGGTGAACTTCTACCGCTCGCCCCAGGTGCCGTGGGAATAATGGCCTGCGCTGGGTCAAGTCAAATGTTACCGGAACCAGGACCCCCTTCAGCAGGCCGGAGGGCAAGCGGCCCGGGAAGGCCCGGAGTTCCACCCGGTCGGTGTCTACATAAGTTGGGACAGGGAAGTCCTCACCCTTCCCCCGCCGCCTTCGGCGGCACGAAGGGGTAGCGGCGAAGCCGCCGGGGAGCGGGGTGAGGATACCCCTACCAACCCCATGTCCCAACTCGCGCCTGAACTTTAGCGCGGCGACTTGCCAAGATCGGTCAGATTGGGTATAATTAATGTCGGAGAGGTAGCGTAGTCTGGCCTAACGCGCGCGCCTGGAGAGCGCGTGAGCCGAAAGGCTCCGTGGGTTCAAATCCCACCCTCTCCGCCATCCGGCCCCCTCCATTGGGGGGCTTTTTCTTTTAGCGCCGTAGCCATTCAGCCTGACGGAGATCGCCCTCCCGGCGCCGATGGAGGGCAGGGACGGGCAGGTGCAAGGACTACCCCGGCATGGACTACAGACCATAGACCACAGACCATAGACCACAGACCACAGGCCATAGCCACAGACGACGGTGGTCGGTGGCTCGTGATCGGTGGTCTCTCGTCCGTCGTCCATCGGGAAAGGACGGCGCAGGCCGTCCGGAGGCTGAAGGCCCGGGGAGGCGGACCTTCCGTCAGCGAGGATACCTCCACCAGCCATATATCCCGACTCGCGTCCGAATCTCGGGGTTCGGTTGCCTCTATCCGCTATTGGGCTATAATAATTCCCACCAGGTTCACAGGTTCTCCGGGTCCGACGCGGAGGCGGCATGATTCAATTGTTATCCATCCTGGTTCTGACCTTCTCTCTGACCCTGGTCCTGCTGGGGTTGCTGACGCTGTGGCTGGAGCGGGGGCCGGGGCGCTGGCAAGGGATCGTGGTGACCCTGCTGGGGTTGCTGGTGGGAGCGGGCTACTCTCTGCTGGCCAGCCGGTACTCCATCCTCCTCTTCGGCGACCTGATTGTCCGGGTAGACCTGCCGCGCCTGATGGCGACCGCCCTGGCCTACACTGTGGGGGTACTGGGCGGCGCCGGGCTGGCTCTGGGCCTCTTCCTCTGGGTCACCGGACGCTACCAGGCCTGGCAGATTCGCCGCCGGGTTATCGCCACCGTCCTCCTGGTGCTGGTGCTGGGCATTCTGCTCACCTTCCTGGCTATCTGGGTGAGCCGTCGCCTGGGGTGAGGTCTCTGTAACTTTTCCCCGCCCCTCGGAGCATAATTGATCAGCATAGACGAAGCACGTCAGTATTATCAGGGCCACGAGACCAGCCACGATTTTGACCACATCCTGCGGGTGCTGGTGCTGGCCGAACGGATCGCCCGCGCGGAGGGGGGTGACCTGGAGGTCGTGCGGGCGGCGGCGCTCCTGCATGACATCGGCCGGGCCCAGGAAGAGGTCACCGGAGAGGATCATGCGGCGATCGGCGCCGCGCGGGCGCGGGAAATCCTGGCCGGCCATCCGCCGGAGAAGGTGGAGGCCGTAGTAGAGGCCATCGCGTCCCACCGGTTCCGCGGCGGCCCGCCGCCCGCGACTCCGGAAGCCCGTGCCCTCTTTGACGCCGATAAACTGGACGCGATGGGAGCGGTCGGTATCGCCCGGGCCTTCGCCCGCGCCGGAGCCCAGAACCGACGGCTCTGGGTCTCGCCGGATGTCGCCGTCGCCCAGGGTGATGGCACGCCGGAGCACACGGCAGTCCACGAGTTCATCCTCAAACTCTCCCGGTTGCGGGATGCGATGACCACCGCCACTGGCCGCGCCCTGGCTGAAGAGCGGCATGCCTTTATGGTGGAGTTCTTCACCCGGCTGGATGCCGAGGTGCGCGGCGAGGTTTGAGGAGGTGGCTATGGATAAATGGCTTCTGCTGTTCTGGTTATTTATCAAAGTCAACCTGCTGACCACCTCGGGTCCGGCCTCTGCGGGCCTTCTCTACAAAGAGGCGGTGGGGCATCTGATGACCGAGGAGGAGTTCATTGAGGCCGTGGGCTTCTCCAGCGTCCTGCCGGGTAGCGACGCGCTTCAGTTGGCGATGTTTGTCGGTTATGGGGTGGGGGGATTGCCCGGCGCGCTGGTAGCGCTCCTGGGCTCCATCCTGCCCCCCACGCTCCTGATGCTTCTCATCGTTTCGCTCCTGCAGCGGATCCGGGGCGAGGCCTGGGTCAGCAACTTCGTCCAGGGTCTGGCGCCTGCCGTGGCCGTCCTGATGCTCCTGGTAGCCTGGAAAATCTTCGGCGAAGACGCTCGCAACTGGAAAGCAATCATCGTCGCACTGGTCAGTTTCATCGCCTTCCAACTCAAAGTCCCGCCTACCCTCGTCCTTCTGGCCGCAGGACTGGTGGGCATCTGGCTCTTCCGATGAACCTGCTTCTCTGTACCAACGGGCATCCCGATACCCGTCCGGCGCTGGAATACGGAGCCTGGTTGGCCGGTGCCGGGGGAGCCCTGTTCCGTGCGGTGGTTCTGCTGGGGACGGTGGAGAAACCGGCCCGCCGACCGGAGGTGGAGGCGTTGCTGGCGGAGACGGAGCGCCGTCTGACGGAAGCGGGCATCCCGTATGAGCGCCGGGTCCAGACGGGCCGGCCCGAGAAGGTCATCCCGCCGCTGGCCCGGGAGGGGATGCTGACCGTCGTCGGCCCGATGACATCTCGCCTGGTCTGGGCCCACACCCTCTGCCAGTTGCTGGCGGCGGTGGAGACGCCCATCCTCCATGTCGCCGGAGCCCCTATGCAACTGAAGCGGATTCTCCTCTGTACAGGGGGGCTGCGCTACGCGGAGGGGATCATCTGGACCGGCGGGCAAATGGCGCAGGCCTTCGGGGCAACCGTTACCTTGTTCTACGTCGTGGAGCCGGTCACGCTGGAGTATCCGGTGGCGAACCAGGTGAAGAATCACTGGTCCCGCCTCCTGGAGACGGATACCCCTCAGGCCCGCCGGTTGCGGGGGGCACTGGAGACGCTGGAGAAAATGGGCGTGGCGACAGAGGTACGCGTGCGGCACGGTCCCGTCGTCCACGAAATTCTCCACGAGATTCGGGAAGGGGAGTACGACCTGGTGGGAGTGGGCTCACCGTATTCGGCGCGCAGCCTGCGGCGGCTCTACCGGCCCAACGTCGCTGTGGAGGTGGCGGAGGCGGCAGGACGACCCGTCCTCATCGCCCGCGCGCCAACGGAGTAGAACGGCTTCTCCGAATTCTCTCTGACGAGGAGCACGAGCAATGAAAGAACTCACCGACTTCGCCCTGGATACGGCGCGCCTGCGAGGCGCTACCTATGCTGACATCCGTATCGTCCATCGGCGCACCCAGCAGGTGGAAGTGCGCAACGGCGCGGTCAGCAACCTGACGGAGGCGGAGACCCATGGTTTCGGCGTCCGTGTCGTCGCCGACGGCGCCTGGGGCTTCGCCGCCAGCAGTACGCTGACCCGCGAGGAGGTGGAGCGGGTCGCCGCCGAAGCGGTCCGCATCGCCCGGGCCAGCGCTACCGCGCTCCGGGAGCCAGTGGACCTGGGCCCGCCGGAGGTCCATGGGGATACCTACCGGACCCCGTTCCAGATAGACCCGTTTGCCGTCCCGGTGGAGGAGAAAATCGGCCTGCTCCTGGCAGCGGATGAGGCCATGCGGCGGGTGCCGGGGGTTCGGGTGGCCCGGGGGGCCGTCGTCGCCTGGCGGGAGAACAAGACCTTCGCCAGTACCGAGGGCTCCTACATTGAGCAGGAAATCGTGGAGACCGGCGGCGGTATCGTGGCCTACGCGGTGGACGAGCAGGACATGCAGCAGCGCTCCTATCCGAACTCCTTCGCCCGGGACCAGCGCACCGGCGGCTGGGAGATCGTCCTGGTGATGGACCTGCCTGGAAATGCCGAGCGCATTGCCCAGGAGGCAGTCGCCCTGCTCACCGCCGACCCGTGCCCGGCCATGGTCACCACCCTTATCCTGGGGCCTACCCAACTGGCCCTGCAGGTCCACGAGTCCTGTGGCCATCCTACCGAACTGGACCGGGTTTTCGGGAGCGAGGCGGCCTACGCGGGCACCAGTTTCCTCACGCCGGACAAACTGGGCGTCTTCCGTTACGGCTCGCCCATTGTCAATCTGACCGCCGACGCCACCATCCCCGGCGGCCTGGGGACTTTCGGTTATGATGACGAAGGGGTCCCGGCCCAGCGGGTGCCGCTGGTGCGGGAGGGCATCTTTGTCGGCTACCTCACTTCCCGGGAGACGGCGGTCCGGTTGGCCCGCCTGCGCGGGCTGGACCCGGCGCAGGCTCGCTCCGGCGGCGCTATGCGCGCCTCTGACTGGGACCGCATCCCGCTGGTCCGGATGACCAACGTCAACCTGGAACCGGGGGAGTGGACGTTTGAGGACCTCGTCGCCGATACCGACGAAGGCGTCTATATGGAGATGAACCGCTCCTGGTCTATAGACGACAAGCGGCTCAACTTCCAGTTCGGCACCGAGATCGCCTATGAAATCCGCCGGGGCAAAATGGTCCGTCTGCTGAAGAATGCCCTCTACACCGGCATAACGCCGCAGTTCTGGGGTTCCTGCGATGCCATCTGCAACGCCGACTACTGGCGGGTTTGGGGAACACCCAACTGCGGCAAGGGTCAGCCCATCCAGATTGCCCACACCGGCCACGGCGCTGCTCCGGCTCGCTTTCGCAATGTTCAGATTGGTAGCAAAGCGTAACGGAGCACATAATGCGTCGTACCAGGAGGTCCCAATGCGACGAGAACCGGATCGGGAACGGATTCGCCGAAAGAACCGTAAGCGGAAACTGCGTCATCTGCGTCAGCAACTGGCCCAGACGAAGGACGCGGCCCGAAGGAGACAGATCATAGAGAAAATCCGCCGCATCAGCCCGACCGCGCCTGGGCCGGAGGTGTAGCCCCCATGTTCGTAGTCAGGCACGTAGCACAGCGGAGTGCCGTCGTTCGTAGCAAGAGACGCAGCACAGCGGAGTGTCCGTATAGGAGAAACCCATGCTTGGCGAAAAACAGATCCGCGAGATGATCGGGCGGGTGCTGGCCCGTTCCCAGGCCGATGAGACAGAGGTGGTGTTCTTCGGCCTGGAGGAGCGGCTGACCCGTTTTGCCAACAACACCATTCACCAGAACGTTGCGGAGACAGATGCCGGGGTAGTGGTCCGGGCGGCGGTGGGCCGCCGGACCGGTGTGGGCGTGACCAACGACCTCTCCGATGCCGGGCTGGAGCGGGCCCTGGAGGCAGCGATCCAGGCGGCCCGTCTTCAGCCCGAAGACCCCCACTATCCCGGCCTGCCGGACCCAGTGCCGGTGGAGCCGGTGGCGGCTTTTGACGAGAGGACGGCCGCGTACACGCCCGACGACCGGGCGCGGGACGTCGCCAGGGTCTGTCGGCGGGCGGAAGAGGCAGGGGTCAACGCCTCAGGGTCGTTCCGGACCGCCGTCCACGAGTTCGCCGTTGCCAACAGCCACGGCCTCTTCGTCTACCACCCCACCACCATCGCTGACCTGACAACCGTAGTGATGACCGATGACAGCGCCGGATACGCCGCCGGCGCGTCCTGGAAAGTGGCGGAGGTGGACGTCGTCGCCCTGGGGGAGGAGGCCATCCGGAAGGCGCTGCAGGGACGGAACCCGCGCCCACTGGAGCCGGGGGTCTATCCGGTGGTCCTGGAGTCCTATGCCGTCAGTGACATCGTGGACTTTATCGCCGGGATGGCGGGTGGCATGGCTGTCGCCGAGGGGCGGAGTTGGATGACGGGGCGGGAGGAAGGGGAGCCGGTCGCGGCTCCGGCGGTCTCCATCTGGGACGACGGGCGGGACCCGGCGGGCTGGCCGCTCCCCTTTGACTTTGAGGGCATGCCCCGCCAGCGGGTGGACATCATCCGGGAGGGCCGGGTCGGGAGTCCCGTCTACGACCGGCGCTGGGCTGCCATCATGGGGAAAACGCCCACCGGCCATGCTCTGCCTGCGGCCAACCCCTTCTCTCCGTGGATGACCGCTTCGGCCGGCCCTCTGCCTTTCCACCCGATGATGGGGGCGGGCGAACATACGGTGGAGGAGATGATTGCCGCCACCGACTACGGCCTCTACGTGACCCGTTTCCATTACACCCGCATCGTCCACCCGCGCCAGGCCGTCATCACCGGAATGACGCGGGACGGAACCTTTCTGATTGAGCGGGGCGAGATCACCGGGCCGGTGCGCAACCTGCGCTTCACCCAGAGTTATGTGGAAGCGCTGGCAAACGTAGAAATGGTGGGGCGAAAGGTCCACTGCGAGCGTCCGGACTTCACCGTGGTGCGGGCCCCGGCGCTGAAAATCTCCGCCTTCCATTTCACCGGCGCGACGGAGTTTTAGCCGTATACCTCGCATCGCTTATCGCGATGTTCGTAGTCAGCCCCGCAGCGAAGCGGAGAGGCGTCAAAACGGCGCTTCGCGGCGCCCCGTGCCTCACTACGAACAGGGCTACAAAGCCAGGCGGAGCGGCGTTGATGGAGTGGAAAGGATTGGGCTTTGATTTCGTGAGCCAGTTTGTCCGATGAAAAAGCGGGTCCGATTCCCTCTTCTCGTCTATACCCCCCTGCGGCGGTGGGGCTCGCTGGGTCTGCTGACAGCGCTTGTGGTGGGGGCGTTCTGGCTTTTTATGCCGCGCATCTTGGGGCCCACACCGCTGCGCCCGCTGGCCCTGCTGGCCGTGCTGGCGGGTGGGGTTCTCTTTGTCTACGGCCGCTTCGCTCCGCGCGTCGCCCATGTCCGCTGCGAGCCGACGGGCCTGCGCCTCCAGGGGCCGCTGATGCCCCTGCTCATCTCCTACCGGCGGGTGGAGCGGACCCGGCTATCGCCGCT
Organism: Anaerolineae bacterium; assembly: GCA_036172315.1. Classification (GTDB taxonomy): domain Bacteria; phylum Chloroflexota; class Anaerolineae; order B4-G1; family DUEL01; genus SpSt-77. The sequence continues at coordinate 9,016 of JASFBC010000298.1, forward strand.
GGCAAAGGTCTTTGACCCCCAGAAGGACCGGGCCGCCCGCCGCTGGCCTCCGGCCTACTGGGGGATGACCGCTGTGCTGGTGGACCTGAAGGGATATCCTGTGCCTCCCTGGTGGCTCCGCCTCTGGTTTGACCGCCACCTCTTCCTGCCCAACGGGGCCGGACTGGTGTTACTGGTGGAGGACTGGCTGGGGCTTTCCCAGCAACTGGACGGCGCGCTGAGCGCGTACCGGGCCCGACGGAGCAAGCCACGAGTCGTCTAACTGGACAACTATTCCCAACAGGAGGAACCCATGCCTATCGCTACCGTCAAAGAACGCTCACTTTTTTATGAAGAGAGGGGGGCCGGTTTCCCGCTTCTCTTCGGACACAGTTATCTCTGGGACAGCGCGATGTGGGAACCGCAGGTCCGCGCGCTCTCCTCAGCCTATCGGTGCATTGTCCCGGACCTGTGGGCTCATGGTCGCTCCGACTTGCCGCCGGCGGATTTCTCCCGCCTGGAGACGCTGGCGGATGATTACTGGGCCTTTGTCCAGACCCTGGGGCTTGAACGGTTCGCCGTCATCGGTCTTTCGGTGGGCGGGATGTGGGGAGCGCACTTGGCCCTGAGACATCCGGAGGCCGTGGCGGCACTGGTGCTGATGGATACCTATGTGGGCCCGGAACCGGAAGAGAAACGCCTCCGTTATTTCGGAATGCTGGACATGGTGGAGAAGGTCCGTGCTGTTCCGGCCCCGGTTGCGGAGGCGGTGCTCTCTCTCATCTTTTCGCCCGTTACGGTAGAAAAGAGGCCGGAACTCCCGGCCCGCTTCCGGACCGCGCTGACTACCCTTCCACCGGAGCGCGCCCCGGGGATTGTGGCTATCGGGCGCGCCATCTTTTCCCGTACCTCTCTCTTGGAGCGGCTGCCGGAACTTCGTATACCCACCCTGATCATCGTCGGGGCGGATGACCTTGCCCGCCCGCCTTCCGAGGCTGAGGAAATGGCCCGACTCATCCCTGGTGCTCGCCTGGAGATCATTCCCGAAGCAGGCCATATCAGCAACCTGGAACAGCCGGATCGGGTCACCTCGCTGATTCAATCCTTTCTGGAGGAAGTGCTGACCCGGTGAAATGCCGAAAGTGTAGCCGACCCGCCGTTATCAATATGCGGCACCACAAACTGGCCCTCTGCGAGGAGCACTTCCCGGAGTGGTTCGTCTCCTACACCGAACGGGCCATCGGCAAATACCGCATGTTCGGCCGGGACGAGCGTATCCTGGTCGCCGTCTCCGGCGGAAAGGATAGCCTCAGCCTCTGGGACGTGCTCCTGCGCCTGGGCTATCGGGCCGACGGCCTCTACATTGACCTGGGGATTGACGGCGGATTCGGCTATTCCCGTATCTCCTACGAGAAAATCCAGGCCTTTTTGGCCGACCGCCCGGGCGTCCAACTCCATGTGGTAGACGTGGCGGCCCTCTACGGCGAGACGATTCCCGAGGTGGCCGACCGGAAACTGCGCGGCCGGGGGAAGCCATGCTCCGTCTGCGGCCTCATCAAGCGGCACGAGATGAACCGCATTGCCCAGGAGCACGGCTACACCGTCCTGGCGACCGGTCACAATCTGGATGACGAGGTAGCGGTCCTCCTGAGCAACCTGCTCCGCTGGCAGACGGGATACCTGGCCCGTCAGGCGCCGGTACTGGTGGAGCGGGAGGGGATGACCCGCAAGGTCAAGCCGTTCTGCCGGTCCTACGAGCGGGAAGTCGCCGCCTACGCCCTGGTCCGGGGCATAGATTACATCTACGATGAGTGCCCCTACGCCATTGGGAACCTGACCAATTTCTACAAGGACCTGCTGGCCCGGATGGAGATGGAGTCGGCGGGGGCGAAACTGCAGTTCTATCAGGGCTTCCTGCGGGCCCGCGAGGAGGGCTTCTTCTGTGGAGAGGCTGTAGAGCCGCCGCCAATGCATCCTTGTCCCCAATGCGGCCAGCCGACCACCGTGCCGGACCTGTGCGCGTTCTGCCGCTTGTGGAGGTAGACGGGCCAGGCGCTTCCAAAGTGCCTGGCATGTATCTTGGGGAGGTCTTTCACCCATGCTCCTCTCGGGTATCCTGACCGTCTCCGCCTACATTGCTGCTCAGATGCTCTCCGACGTCCTCAGCCTGAAGATTGCCTGGATTGCGGGCTTCAGTGTGGATGCCGGGACGTTCATCTACCCGTTCACTTTCACCCTGCGGGACCTGGTGCATAAGGTGCTGGGGAGGGGCGCCGCGCGGACCGTCATCGTCGCGGCCGGGGTTATCAATCTCGTTATGGCGGGCCTCTTCGCCTTTGCGGCCTGGCTCCCTCCCGATCCCACCTGGCCGTTCCAGCGGGAGTTCGCGGCCGTCCTCACCCCTGTCTGGCGGATCGTGGTCGCCTCCATTGTGGCCGAAGTCTTCAGCGAGTTGACCGATACGGAAATCTATCACCTCTGGGTGACCCGTGTTACCCGACACTTTCAATGGATGCGGGTCCTGACCAGCAACGCCGTCAGCATCCCGCTGGATAGCCTCATCTTCTGCTGGGGCGCTTTTGGGGGACGATTGCCCGTCACCACGGTCTGGTCTATCTTCTGGGCCAACGTCCTCCTGAAGGGCGCGGTGACGCTGGTGGGGCTGCCGACCATCTATCTGGTGCGGGAGCGGCCGGCTGGCGGCTCGGCGGCCCCCTGACTCACTGCCCTGCCGCCCAATTTACCAATCTACCAATCTACCAATTACCAATCTACCAATTACCAATCTACCAATTACCAATCTACCAATTACCAATCTACTTTGCTTCCGAGGGGCTGTTCATGCTCCGGGCCTCCGGCACGGGTAAGTTGCTCCTCTCCTCCTTTGGTGCCATCCACGAGGTCAATCTGGGCGCGGGGGAGACGTACACGGTGGATACCGGCCATCTGGTCGCCTTTACCGAGAGTATCGGTTTCAAAGTCCGTCGGGTGGGCGGGCTGAAGTCCACCATCTTCAGCGGTGAAGGGCTGGTGGTGGACCTAACTGGCCCTGGCCGCGTCCTTCTCCAGACCCGCTCCACGGATGCGTTTCTCTCGTGGCTGATCCCCCATCTGCCCAAGCAAAGAGGCAGTGAGTAAGGGGGATGGGGGTGCGGGCGGCGGCTTCGCCGCCATCCGCATCCCTGCCGTCCCATAGCGCAGGCCGCCAGGCCTGCATTCGCGGGCCAAGATGCGGACACTTCTGATCGCGGCAATTACCCTCTGCCTCCTGGCGGGTTGCGCGCCGACGCCGTCGGCGACCCCTATCCGCACCCCGCCTTCGGCCGGCCCCCTCTCCTTATCGCCCCTGCGGGTGCCCGAGGCGGTATCCCCGGCCGGCTTCTCCCTTTCGCCGACCCCCTGGCCGCAGATACCGGTGGGGTCAGAGACTCCGCCCGCTCCCGGATACCGGCCTTTTACCTTTGCCGTCACCGCCGACATGCGCCTCTACTCCGGCCCCGGCGCCTACGATACCCCTCAGTATTTCCGGGGCGCCTGTGAGGCCATCGCCGCTGTTTGTAGTCAGGCGCACCGCGAAGCGGAGTGCCGTTTCATGCTTAGCCCCGGCGACGTGGACCCACCCTCCGGAGTCCTCTGGACGATTACCCGTACCCTCGGCACAGAGTTTCTCTGGTACCCGGCCGTCGGCAACCACGAAGTGGAGACGCCGGAGGACATGGCCTGGCTGCGCCAGTATGGGTCGGCCCTGACCGCGCCGGATGGCGCGCCGGTCCGCCCTGGCCCCCCGGGCTGTCCCACGACCACTTACTCCTTTGACTACGAGAACGTCCACTTCGTTGTCCTCAATGTCTACTGCGACGCGGCAGGCGACGCCGTGACGGACGGGGACATCCCCGACCACCTCTACAACTGGCTGGCCGCCGACCTGGCAGCCACCGACCGGCCCCACATCTTCGTTTTCGGCCACGAACCGGCTTACCCCCAACCCGATGCCGATACCGGACGGACGCGTCATATGGAGGACAGCCTGAACGCCTATCCGGCCCGCCGGGACCGTTTCTGGAACCTGTTGCGGGAGCGGGGAGTCCGGGCGTATATCTGCGGCCACACCCACAACTACAGCGCCGTTCAGGTGGACGGTATCTGGCAACTGGATGCAGGGCATGCCCGGGGGATGGGGGATACCGGGGCCCCCAGTACGTTTATCCTGATCCGGGTGGATGGGCCGTCGGTGGTTTTTGAGACGTACCGGGATTTCGGAGGGGGCGCATACACTATGACCGGGAGCGGCTTACTGGCCGCGCCTTTTATGCTTTACCTGCCCGCCGTGCAGAATACACCTTGACGCCCCATCCGATTTGTGGATAATAGATGCAACTCTGCCTTCCATAACTATGTCCCAATGAACGACGAAACCTTCTGGGAAGACCTGGAATCCGTTCCGCCGGGCCACCGTTCCGGATTTGTCGCTGTCATCGGGCGGCCCAACGTGGGGAAATCCACCCTGATGAACCAACTGCTGGGGCACAAGGTGGCCATCGTCTCCCCCCGGCCCCAGACAACCCGGACCTGCATCCGGGGCATCCTCACCCGCCCGGATGCCCAGATAATCTTTGTGGATACCCCGGGGCTCCATAAACCACTCCACAAACTGGGCGAGGTGATGGTCGCTTCCGCCGCCTCGGCCATCCCCGACGCGGATGTTGTCCTTTTCGTGGTGGACGTCTCCGTTATGCCCACCGAAGAGGACCGGATGATCGCCCATATGATCCGGCAGCGGACCTCCCATCCGGTCATCCTGGTGCTCAACAAAATGGACCTGTTGCCGCCGGAGCGGGTCAAACCCCATACCGAAGCGTACTGGGCCCTGGTGCCCGACCATGCCGGGTGGATGATGACCATTGCGACCGAAGCGGTCAACCTGGACAAATTGCTGGATATGGTCATCGCCCACCTCCCGGAGGGCCCCCGGTATTACCCCGGCGACCTGATCACCGACCAGACGGAGCGGGAGATTGCCGCCGAACTGATCCGGGAGCAGGTTCTGCGGTTCACCCACGAAGAGGTCCCCCATGCCGTAGCGGTTGTTGTGGAGGAATACCAGGAGCGGGAGACGGGCGGCGTCTATATTGCGGCGACCATCTATGTGGAGAAGGAGTCCCAGAAAGGCATCCTGATCGGGGCCGGAGGTCAGATGCTCCGCCGCATCGGAACCGCCGCTCGGGAGGAGATAGAGCGTATGGTCGGCGGACGGGTCTATCTGGACCTGTGGGTCAAAGTGAGCAAGAACTGGCGACGGGATATGCAACGGGTGCGGCGAATGGGATACGTCGCCCCGGGATGAGGGGGAGGGGCCATGCAACGGGAACCTCAGATAGAGCAACTGCGACGCTCGGCGCGCATCGCCCGCATTATGGAGCGACTCCAGCGGCTGGATGACGGCACGCTGGAAGTGCTGGACCGGATGACGGCCGACGCGCTGGTCGGAGTGACGGGGGCCGGTGCGGAGAAGCCTGCTGGCATGAACCGGCGACAGTTTCTGGGCGCGGCGGCGGCCGGAGGGGTGGTCGTCGCCCTGACCGGGGGCCTGGTCCTCTGGCAACTGAGTGCCGCCCACACGGCCGCGCTGGAGAAAGAGATCCGTTCCTTGCGCCAAATTCTGGCCCTTTACCGGCAAATGGATGACCTGGGGCTGGATGACCTCGTCCAGCGCGGAATAGAGACCATTGCGTCTATCATAGAGACCCTTCGCGAGGCCGCCGCCCGCCTGATGGAGGCGATTGAGAAGGCCCGAAAAGCGCTTCTGGATTTCCAATCCCGCTTCCCTTCCCTCCAATCCGGCCTGCGCTGGCTGCGGGATACCCTGCTCACCCTTTCCCAGCGGCTGACCGCGCTGGAAAACGAAATCAACGAGGTCCTGGGGCTTTCCAGCCCGGTCGCCGAGACGGTGGGCGGGTTTCTGGCGCGAATTCTGGACCGTCTGCCCCTCACCTTTGCCCGCCAGACTCGCAGCGGCCTGGAGCGGGTCGGCGAAGTGGTCTCCGTTCTCCCCGCCTTTATCCAGAACCTCTATACCCGCGTTCTGGAGCCGATGGATGATTGGTTCAGCCCGCGCGCCGACGCCGGGCTGAACGGCTGGATTGTGAACCCGTTGCTCAAAAACGTCCTGGACCCGGCACAGACGTTGGCAGAACGGATACTAGAACTGGCGACAACCTGGGAGGAGCAACTGGCGGGGCCTGCCCGTCAGAAAATCGCCCAGCGGGAGGGGATTCGGGCGGAAATCGCTCGCCTGATGGCGGAAATCCAGCCCCCTAACGGCTGAACATTTTTGGCCCTTGCGGCGCTCTTATGGGGTGCAAGGTTGGGGTAACGATTCAACGCTGACGGAAAGTCCGCCTCCCTGGGCCTGCGGCCTCTGGACGGCCTGCGCCGTCCGTTCCGGATGGACGACGGACGATAGACCGCCGACCACGGACCACCGTCGTCTGTGGTCTGTGGTCTGCGGGGGGAGGCCGATTGCCAACCGGCGCCAAGAGGGCGATCTCCATCGGGCTGAATAGTTGCGATTTGTCTTAATCTTGCACCATCCTGTGCCATCTTCACCTTACGTTCTCATTTCAAGGAGAGACCGTGCTCAGAAACGAATTGGTCCGTCAACTGACCGTGGCATCAGTTCTGACCCTGATCGGGGTCCTGTTACTGGGCACCTGTACGCCCCCTGCCACCGTCGTCCAGACAGTGGAGGTCCCGGGCCCGACGATGGTGGTGACGGCCACTCCGGAACCGACAGAACCCCCCGGTCCCACGACCCTCACCGTCTGCCAGGTCGGGGAGCCGGAGAGCCTCTACCTCTACGGCGGCTCCTACGCGGCCCGGAACGTCCTGCAGGCCATCTACGATGGCCCCATAGACTACCACTCCTTTGATTCCCAGCCCGTCATCCTGGAGAAACTGCCCACCGTGGCGGATGGTGACGCGTACTTCCAGACGGTCACCGTCCAGGCTGGAGACCGGGTAGTGGACATTGCGGGCGAACCGGTCACCCTTGAGCAGGGGACCCGGGTTTTCCCCGACCATACCTGTAGAGATGCTGCGAATCCCGAATGCGTGGTCACCTTTGACGGGAGTACCCCGATTGAGATGGAGCGGATGGTCGCCTCCTGGACGCTGAAGGAGGGAATCACCTGGTCGGACAGGGAGCCGGTGACGGCGGACGACTCGGTCTACAGTTACGAACTCGCCTGCCACCCGGACACGCCGTCCTCCAAATACATCTGCGACCGAACCTTTTCGTATGCGGCCGCCGGGAAACGCACCGTCGTCTGGACCGGATTGCCGGGGTATGTGGACGACCTGTATATGCTGAATTTCTTCAGCCCTCTGCCCCGGCACCTCTGGGAGAAGCAACTCCGGGCAACGCCTGCCGACCTGCTGAGTCGGGTAGAGAGTGCCCGTCAGCCCATCGGGTGGGGACCCTTCCGCATCACGGAATGGGTTCAGGGTGACCACATCGCGCTGGAGCGCAACCCCTTCTATTTTCGGGCCGACGAGGGTCTCCCCCGGGTAGACCGGCTGGTCTTCCGTTTTGCGCCCAACCCGGAGGGGGTGGTGGCGATGCTGATGGCGGGCGAGTGCGACCTGGCGCTGCCGGGTGACGGGGCCGAGTTGCTCCTGCCGTTCCTGAAAGAGGCGGAGGGACGGGGACTCCTTCACCTGGTGACCTCTGTATCCAACCAGGGGGAGCACCTGGAGTTCGGCATCAACCCCGTCGCCACCTACAAACGTCCGGATTTCTTTGAGGACGTGCGGGTCCGGCAGGCCATTGCCCACTGTATAGACCGGCAGGCGATAGTGGACGAGGTGACCCTGGGGTTGGGGCGGGTGGCCGATTCGTACATCCCTCCGGAGCACCCCCTGTATGCCGGGGACCGGTTGACCCGCTGGCCGTACGACCCACCGATGGGGCGGGCGCTTCTGGCGGAGGCTGGCTGGGCCGATGAAGATGGCAACGGCGTCCTGGAGGCTCACAACGTGGCCGGCATCCGCGCGGGCACCCCCTTCTCGGTTACCCTGCTGACGATTCAGGGAGACCCCCAGCAGGAGACGATTGCCCGGATCATCCGGGCCAATCTGGCTGATTGCGGCATCCAGGTGACGGTGGACTCCCGTCCGGTGCGGGACTTCTTCGCCGACGGCCCCTGGGGCCCCATCTACGGCCGTCGGTTTGACCTGGTTTTCTTCACCTGGGAGATAGAAATGACCCCTCCCTGTTACCTCTATACCACGGAGGAGATTCCGGACCAGGCCAACTACTGGGGCGGTTCCAACGCGTCGGGCTTCTCCAACGCCGAATACGATGCCGTCTGCCGGGCCGCGCGGGCCGCGCTCCCGGGCACCTTTGAGTACCGGGAGAATCACGCCGAGGCGCAGCGCATCTTCACCGAACAACTCCCCTCCCTGCCCCTCTTCTGGCGTGCTCGCATTGCTGTCGCCCGACCGGAGGTGATCGGATTTATCCCCGGCGCTTTTGAGGAAAGCGAACTCTGGAATATAGAAGAAATCGGTTTGCGGTAAGTTCGCTGGTACGGGTCATTCGTTGGCAAAGTGGGCCGGCTGTGCTATACTGGAGGTGAAGGTGTCCAATGGTCGGGCGGAGGGAGCAACTGCTGGAATTGCTGAGAGAGCCGGAGGTGCTGGACGAAGACCTGCGCCGGGACCTCCTGGAAGCCCTCCTGCGGCCGCCCCGTCCCCGCCGGATGACTTACGAGGAATTCCTGGCCTGGGCCGACGAAGACCCTCTGGCAGAGTGGGTGGATGGGGAAGTGGTCATGTATAGTCCTGCTTCGCTGAAGCACCAGCGCATCATCGCCTTTCTGGCCCAAATAGTGGGCGCGTACGTGGATTCAAGAACCTGGGCCTGGTGATTCTTGCCCCCTTCCAGGTGAAACTGGCCGGGTCGGGGCGGGGGCCGGACCTGATGTTTGTGGCGACAGCGCACCTGGACCGCTTACGGGAGACCTATCTGGATGGCCCTGCCGACCTGGTGGTGGGGGTTGTCTCGCCGGAGAGCATCGGCCGGGACCGGGGAGAAAAGTTCTACAAGTACGCGCAGGCAGGCATCTCCGAATACTGGCTCATAGACCCGGATGCGGAGCAGGCTGAATTTTACGTCCTGGATGAGCGGGGGCGCTACCGAACCATCTTCCCCGATGCGGAGGGGATTTACCGTTCCCGGACTGTGGAGGGTTTCTGGCTGCGGGAGAGATGGCTTATGGAAACCACCCCGGGCGCTGGACGCTCTGCGGGAACTGGGTGTCCTGTGATCGTTCGTGGCCCGTTCGTAGTCAGGCACGAAGCATAACGGAGTGCCGTTGTCATTCAGGAGGCATTATGCCCATCAACGAACCGCTGACCGAGCAATTGCGCCAGCGGGTCCGCCAGTTGCTGGAGGAGAAGTCGGTGGACTGCGTGATCGGCTATGAAGCAGGGCGGCGAGGGGCTCGCCCGGCCGTCATTTACGCTCCCGAAGAGACCGACCGTCTGATCTGGGGGCCGGAGTGCGTCCACAACCTGACCACCTACCTGCACAACAAGAAAAAGCCTCGGCGGCGCGGTGAGCAGCCACCCCGGGTCGGCATTGTGGTCAAACCGTGCGATAGTCGGACGCTGAACGTCCTTCTCGCCGAGCGGCAGATAGAGCGGGCCCGCCTCTTCGTCATTGGGGTGGCTTGCGAAGGGGTGGTGGATGGGGCCGGAGGGACCGCCGCCCGGTGCGCCCGCTGCACCGACCGGATGCCCGTCCTCTACGATGTCCTGATCGGTGAACCCCCTCCGATTGCGCCCGCCCCGGATGACTGGTCGGACCTGGACCGCATTGCCGCCATGTCTCCGACGGAGCGCATGGCGTTCTGGCTGGCCCAGTTTGACCGCTGTATCCGCTGCTATGCCTGCCGGCAGGTCTGCCCGGGCTGCTACTGCCCCACCTGCATGTTTGAGCGGGACGACGGCCTGTGGGTGGATGCCGGGATTGAGGTCCCGCAGAAATACCTCTTCCATCTGGGTCGGGCCCTCCATCTGGCAGGACGTTGCGTAGAGTGTGGGGAATGCGAGCGGGTCTGCCCGATGGGGCTCCCGCTGATGCTGCTCAACCGCACCCTGGTGCGGGAAGTAGAGGCTCTCTTTGGTCATCGCGCCGGGCGGGAGGAGGCTCTCAGCCCATTGCTCTTTGAACTGGGACCGGAAGGGTCGCCGATATAGCCAAGGGTAGCGGAGGTGGCGTCCTCACCATGCCCTCAATAGAAGAGATTATCCGCATCCTTCGGGGAGTTCGCCTTTTCTCCGGCCTGAGCCGGCCTCAACTGCGGCGGCTGGCCCCGCTGGTGAAGGAAGTGCCTTATCCGGCTCGGGAGACTGTCTGCCGGCAGGGGGAACAGGGCCTGCGCTATTACATCATCATGAAGGGCGCGGTGCGGGTGACCCGCGTGGACCCCGAGGGACGGGTCGCCGAGGTGAGGCAGTTGGCCGCCGGAGAAGCATTTGGCGAGACCTCCCTGCTCCTGGGCGACGTGCGGGATGCCACGGTGGAGACCGTGGAGGAGACGGTCTTCCTGTGCATCGACAAAGAGGATTTCGACCGGCTATTGGCTGCCGACCCGTCCATAGAACGGGCCCTGCAGATGCGCCCGGACGTGGCGGAGCGGCGGCGCTATCCCCGCTTCCCCTGGCTGGAGGAAGGGGAATTGCCGCTGAAAGTCCTGCGCAAGCATCCCTTTGCCTTCCTGGATCGGGCCATTCTTTCGGTCATCACTTTTCTATTATTGGTGGTAGTGGGAGGAGTCTTCCTGATCGTGGGGGCAGGGAAGGGCGCATTCCGGATTGCCGGATGGATGCTGGTCATGGGATCCGCCGTTCCCTTGGTCAGCATCCTGTATTTTTACATAGACTGGCGCAACGACATCTATGTCCTGACGAACCGGCGGGTCGTGCACCGGGAGCGGGTAGGAGCGCTTCTGATTCGGGAGAATTTCTCCTCCGCACCTCTTCAGGCGATCCAGAATGTCCAGGTTTCCCAGATTGGCCCTACCGGTCGGATTCTGAAGTTCGGTGATCTGGTGATAGAGACCGCCGGAGCGGCAGGACATGTCGTTTTTCGCGATATCCCTGACCCCTGGTCGGTCCAGCGGGCCATCCTGGAGCAGCAGGCGCGGGCGCGCTCCCTGGTGCGTATCCAGGAGCGGGAAGCCATTCGTAGAGCCGTCCGTCACCACTTTCTTTTTGAGGGGGAGGAAGCGGGTGGAACGCCGCCAGCGGCACCGCCCTCAGCGCGGAGGGGCTGTTTCTGGTGGGTGCGGTATGTCATCCCTCCGTCCTGGCAACGGGAGGGCGCGACGGTTACCTGGCGCCGCCACTGGATTACGTTACTGGGAGCGGTTTGGGTTCCTGCACTGGTGATTGCAGGCACAAGCCTGATCGCAGTACTGATGGCCCGTCTCGCCCCCCAACTTTCGCCGACGGTGGCGCTGCTCTACGCGCTGGCGATGTTCTTCTCCCTCCCCTGGTTTCTCTGGAAATTTGAGGACTGGCAGAACGACTTTCTCCAGGTAACCTCTACCCGTATCGTCCAGGTGGACCGGTTGCCGCTCTTTTTGCGGGAGCAACGACGGGAGGCGAACCTGGAGCAGGTGACCAACGTCCGTTTTGAACAGGGCATCCTGGGCAAAATTCTCCGCTACGGCGATGTTTTTGTGGAGACGGCCGCTCCGGCGGGCACGTTTCACTTCCAGAAGGTCAGCCGTCCCCAGGAAGTACAGCGGGAAATTTTCGCCCACATTGAGGCGGCCCGGCGTCTGCGGCAGGAAGAAGAGGCCCGCCAGCGTCGGACCGAAATGCTGGACTGGCTGGCGGCATACGACGAATTGCGCCGGTCATCATTGCCGGAATCCTCATCAGGAGAACGTTCATAGTGGCGCCACGACCGATTCTGTTTGCGGATCAACCGATCCTGCGGGAGAAGTCCCGCCGGGTTCCTCGTCCAACGCCCGAGATCCAGGCGTTGATTCGGGATATGTGGGAGACCATGCGGGCCGCGCGGGGCGTAGGACTGGCGGCGGTGCAGATCGGCGTCCCCCTGCGGGTCATCGTGGCCGAAATTCCGGAGGATATGGACGACCCGGACGCTGGGACTTCCCTGGCACTCATCAACCCCGAACTGATCAAAGTGTCCCGGGATTTAGAAGACGGAGTGGAGGGATGTCTCTCGGTGCCGGGGTGGGCCGGAACCGTCCCTCGCCATATAGAGGTCACCGTCAGGGCGATGGACCCGAAAGGGAAGCCGGTGCGGCTGAAGGCCCGGGGCTACCTGGCGCGCGTCCTTCAGCACGAGATTGACCACACTGAGGGGGTCCTCTTCATTGATCGGGCTACCGAGGTCTGGCCGGTGGAGGAAGGGGAAGAGGAGCAGGAGGAAGTCCGGGCCGCTGGGAAGAAGGTGTAGAGAGGCGGGAGGGAGTTGGTGGAGGGCATCTCTGGAAACCCGGGATTGAGCAGGAAGGAGCGGGAACGGGCATTGGGAGCAGTGGCTACTCCTCCGGACCTGTATCATTTATGATCCCCTTGGCAGCCCCTACGCGCTCTCGCCTCCGGGTACTTGGAGCCGGCCTGCGGCGACGCACCGTTTCTCCGGGCCTTCGTCGAACGATACGGCCTGCACCGGTAACTACCTACCAGGAAATCCCACGGAGTTCTTTGCCACGAATTGCACGAAATACCTGTTTTGCAAGTGCACTATCTCATAACACAGTGAAAAATCGCTCCGCCGGGCGGTGCGGCTTTGAAAAGGGGTTTTTCGACAGATTCGTTGGGCGGCCTAATCGCCGAAGGAGGACAGAAGCCATGAAACGCGCCCTTGCTTTTCTCGGGCCGGTGACGCTCATCCTTTCCGCC
>JASFBC010000299.1:0-7167 GCA_036172315.1 Anaerolineae bacterium
GCGGGCCCTGCTTTCGGCGTGGGAACCTCTCTCGGCGGACGTCGCAGGCCATCTGGGGACGGCAGTGGCCGGGGAGGGCCGTCCGCCCCATGCCTGGTTCCTGGGCGTTGCCCCGGCCGGGCGCCCTCGCTACGCGGTGGCTGTCCTTCTGGAGCATACCCCTGACGCCGATGCGGCCGCGCGGGTGGGGATGCTTCTCCTGCACGCGGTGCGGTAGCGCACGACTGCGTTTTGCAAAATCCGCCATTTGGGGTAAAATTATATTCAGCCCGATGGAGTTCGCCCTCTTTTGGCACCGATGGGGAATCGGCCTCCCTGCCGCGGACCACAGACGACGGTGGTCGGTGGTCCATCGTCCGTCGTCCATCTTGAAAAGACGGCGCAGGCCGTCCTCCGGCCGAAGGCCCAGAGAGGCCGACCTTCAGTTGGCGCTGAATAGTTATCTTGCGCCGACAATATGTCCTCGGCGTATAGAATTCACAGCACGCGTTAACAGAGCAGATATCCCCCAGGAGAGGATCCCCTTATGGAAGAAGAAATTGACTTGCGAGAATATGTCCTGGTTCTCCTCAAGTACTGGAAGTGGGTCCTCGGGACCGCCGTTGCAGCGGCCGTTGTCGCCCTGGTGGTGAGTTTCCTCCTCCCTCCCACCTACGAGGCCGTGGCCCTCGTAGCGGTCACCAAATCCCGCTATGTGATGCAGTTTGATCCCCGCATAGAGACCCTGAACAACATCCAGCCCGCCTACAAGGCCTATCCGGAACTGGCGGCCAGCGACCAAGTCCTGCAGGAGGTGTTGGACCGGCTGAACCCGCGACCGGAAAAATTGGAGACGCTGCGGGACTTGCAGGGAATGGTGAGTGCGAAATCCGGCGCGGATCCGAGCGTGATCCGCCTGATCGTCCGCCATCGGGACCCGGAGGCGGCTGCGCACGTCGCCAACCTCTGGGCGGAGGTCTTCGTCCGGCGGGCCAACGAAATCTACGGCACCGAGGCCCAATCCCAACTCCAGTTCTATCAGCAGCAACTGGAGCGGGCGAGGGCCGAACTGACCGCGGCGGAGGAGGCGCTGGTGGCGTTCCAGGCCCGCAACCGGGAATCGGTCCTGCAGAACCAGTTGAACTCCTACCGCCAGATGCAGGCGGATTACCTGGCCGACCGGCGCCAGATTACCTACATCGTGCAGGACATTCGGGGACTGCGGGAGCAGTTGAGCCGCCAACCCGCCGACCGGCCGGCGACGCTGGCGGACCAGTTGACCGCGCTCTTCCTTCAGATCAAGGCTTTCAACGCTCAGGCTTCGGCGCCCATCCAGTGGCCGGCTGGACCTAACGCTCCACCTGAGACGGCCTTGACGGTCTTCAATGCCCAGGCTTCGGCGCCCATCCAGTTACAGGTAGATAGCGCCGCGACGCTCTCGGAGAAATCCCTGCCAGAGCAGATCGCGTTTCTGGATGACCTGGTACGGGTGTTGGAGGCCAAGTCGGCCGAGATTGAGGGGCGGCTGGCGGAGCTGGAGCCGCGGATCCTGGCCCTCCAGCGGGAGTTGCAGGAGATCAACACCGAGGAGGATCGGCTGGTCCGGGCGCGGGACGTGGCCCGAGAGACATATATGACGTTGGCGCGGAAAGTAGAGGAGGCGCACATCGCCGCCGAGGATGCCTCCACCGGCGAGGTCCGGCTGGCCAGCCGGGCGGCGGTGCCGGAGAGGCCCGCCAGTCCTCGCAAACTGCTCAACACCGCGCTGGCCGGTGTGCTGGGGCTGATGCTGGCGGTCTTCGGCGCGTTTGCGGTGGAGTGGTGGCGGGGCGGGGAGAGATGAAAAACCACAGATTACCGGGTTTTTTATCCGTAGTTTCCCTTCCGGGCAGATTCCCGAAAAATTTCCGAATTTTCGGAATAGTTTTGTGGTAAAATAATTGTGAAATCTGTGCTATCCGTTAACAACAGAGTCTGTGGCCAGGAGATACAACGACACCGGAACTTCCGTATGGGGATTTGGCCTGGGCCCTCATCCGGGGTGCAGAAACTGTGAAACCGTGATTAGAAAACTGGCGATTCCTGCATTGGCCGTGATGTTGTTGGCCCTCCAGGGGAAAACCCTGGCTGCCACCGCGCTCCACAATGGGGCGGGACTCCTCCTTCGCCCTCATTGGCAGCAGGCCAGCAGGGAGGGGGGTATCCCGACCTGCGGGGGCAATACGGGATCCCTCATCGCCGAAGCCTGGCTGGAGCGGGCCCTGGCCCTGAACCCCCAGAACGCGCGGGCCTGGCTTCTGCAGGGGCGAGCCAGATGGCTCGCCGGCCGCTGTGAAGAGGCCCTCCGGGCCTGGGCGCATGCCCTCGTTCTGGCCCCTCAGGATCGCGTTGCCTGGGTTCTCTACCTGGCCGCTGGTGGGGATGGGCTGCAGCCCGACCCGGCCGTGGCCGAAGGGGTGGCGGGTTACTTCCTCTTCCTGGGTGACCGAAGCCAGAAGGCTGAGCAATGGGAGGTGGCGCAGCGGTGGTACACCCGGGCTTTCTCCGTCCACCCCGACCGCCGGGGGGCCGGGAAACTGGAGGCACTTTACCTGAAGCGGGAGCAGAAGGACGCGGCGGTGGCTGTGTGGGAGGAATTGGCAGCTTATCTCCCTGCCTCCGACCCCGACCGTTGGTGGGCCCTGGGTCGGGCGGCGGAACTCTCGGAGCAGTGGGAACGGGCGGCTCTCTTCTATGGCGAGGGCGCCCGCCGCAGCCCCAAGCCCTACGACTTCCGGATGCGGGAGGGGGCAGCCTGGGAGCGGCTGAAGGACTGGGCTCGGGCCGAGGCCGCCTATCGCCGGGCCCTGGAAGCCCGCCCCGATCTCTTCTGGCCCTACCTGAGCGTCGGGCATGTGCGGCGGGTCCAGCAGGATTACGACGGCGCTCTGGCCTGGTATCGGGAGGCGGAGGCGCTGGCTCCGAATCGCTACGAGCCCAAATACTGGCTGGGATTGGCTCACTATCTATGGGAGGAGTATCCGGCTGCCGAGGCTTCCTTCCGGGCGGCGCTGGAACTCAACCCCCAACATCCCTGGAGCGCCTATTACCTGGCCCAGAGCCTCTACCGGCAGGGTCGGCGGGACGAAGCGGTGGGATGGCTGCGGGAAGCCATTGGCCTCTACCCGGGGAAGCCCTGGAACTGGGCGGTCCAGTTGGGCGACTGGCTGGCTGAGGGCGAGGACAGAGAGAATGCCCTGGCCGCCTACCGCCAGGCCCTGGAATGGAAGCCCGGGGATGAGGGGATAGAGGCAAGAGTTCGGGCGCTGGAGGAGCGATGAGAGCAAAGGGGCGGGGAGAACTTTAGCGGGACCTGACCGCTTGCCACAAAGTTCACAAAGTATCCGCTGGCGCGGGAAGTGCGAGGAGTAGGAGAGAGCCATGCCAACAGCTTTGGAATTGACCCGCAAGGGCTGGAAGCCTTATCTGGAGGCTGCCCGGCATCGGCCGGTTCCGTCAGAGCCGACGCCGGCGGAGCGAAACGAACGTGAGCGGGTTTTATCTCGCCTTCAAGAAGCGGCGGATGCGCTGAAGGCTCGCTTTGGCGTCCGGCGGGTGGTGCTCTTTGGCTCGCTGGCCCATGAAGCATGGTTCGTGCCGGATTCCGATGTGGACCTGGCGGTTGAAGGTTTGGCGGGCGATGATTACTGGGAGGCCTGGCGACTGGTTGAAGAGGTCATCGGTGATCGGCTGGTGGACTTGATTGAGATCGAGATGGCTGGGGAGTCTCTGCGCCGGGCGATTGAGCGCTATGGAGTGGAGTTGTGAAGGCCCCTTACCAGGAACTGTCCGAGCGGGTCCACGGTGAGGTTCCAGACCTGGAACGCGTCGTTCAGCGGGCATTGGCGGCCTGGTCGCAAGCCATGCGGATGCCGCACGAGAGCGCATACCTGGATTCTGTGGCCTTAAACCTACATGGCTTTTATTCGGGGCTGGAGCGCCCGTTTGAGCTAATTGCCAGGCACGTGGATCGTAGTCTTCCATCCGGCGAAACCTGGCATCGCGACCTGCTTCAGCAGATGGCTCAAGAATTAGCGGACGTTCGGCCCGCTGTGATCAGTCGGGACAGCGCTTTGGCACTAGACGAATTCCGACGGTTTCGCCATCTGGTGCGTAGCGTGTACACAATGAGTTTGGTGCCGGAGAGGATGACCAGATTGATGTCCGTCTTGCCCGGTTTATGGTCCACTTTGCGTGCCGAATTGCTGGCTTTTGCTGAATTCCTCGAAGAACTGGCTCAGGCAAGCCAAACCGGAGAGTAGCAGCCGGATTGGCCCGGCCCATGATCTTCGGGAAGAATATCCGGCTGCCGAGGCTTCCTTCAGTCTGTGCAATCTGTGGTTCTGGATCGAAGAGCAGGTGAGGAACCACAGAACTAACGGAGACCCTTGATGACGGATGAGGAGTTGCAGCGGCTTATCGCTGAGGGGGAGGGCCCTTATCTGGACTTCAAAGACGCCGGGGTGAGACCGTCTACCCTGGCCCGTACGCTGGTGGCCTTCGCCAACACGGGCGGTGGGCGCGTGGTGGTAGGGATTGACGAAACCACCCGCACGCCCACTGGCATCCCCAACCGCGAGGAGACTCTCGACAACATTCACCGTGCCGCCAGCCTCGATTGCTGCCAGCCCGCTGTGAACATCTCCGTCGAGGAGCGGACTTACCGGGGCCAGTTGGTCTTCCTGGTGACTGTGCCCTATCAATACCAGGAGATGTTCAGCGCCGAGGGGCGGGTACTTCTGCGGCGGGGGACGGAAAACGTCAGCGCCGCACCTCACGAGATCACTGCCCTGGCCAGCCGCCGTGGCAGGCTACGGTACGAAGCGGAGGTCCCCGAAGGAGCGACTATAGATGATCTGGACCTCGATCTGTTAGACAGGTTCAGAGAGGCTTACCAAGAGAAGCGGCGACGGCGCCTTATCATGCCCAATATGGGCCTGTTGGAGAGCCTGGGGGCCGTTGTCGAGCGTAACGGTGATTACTACCCCACGGTGGCTGGCATCCTGGTTTTCGGCAGAGCTCCTCAACGTTCCATTCCTCAGAGCCGTATGGTCATCGTTAGATATCCGGGCGACAGGATCACCCGCAACATCCTCGACTCTCTGGAGGTCGAGGGGACGCTGCCTGAGATGATTGACCGGGCCACCGATTATGTGAGCCAGCACATCCAGGTGGGCTCGATCAGGGATGTAGTGCGCTTTGGTCCCCGGCGCGAGGATATACCGGAGTATCCGGTGAGGGCCATTCGGGAGATCATCATCAACGCCCTGGCCCACCGTGAGTACCAGATTATGGGCTCCTATGTCATCGTCAAGTGGTTCACAGATCGGATGGAGATCGGCAGTCCGGGCGGATTTCCCGAGCCCATCACGCCGGAGACGATTTACACCACCAGACCGGTCCATCGCAATCCGAACATCATGAAGATGCTCTACGGTTACGGATACGTCGAGGGATACGGTGACGGTGTTCACGTGATCAGGGAACTGTATGAGACCCACCCCTTGAAGCCTCTGTTGCCTAGATTCGAAGAGGTCCCTGGCGGGGTGATCGTGACGGCCTATGCTGCCGACATGGGCAAGATCGCAGCAGACGAGCAGGCTATGCGTTGGGCGGAGATGGGGCTGAATGAGCGGCAGGTAGAAGCATTGTTGTACGTTAAGAAACATGGCCAGATATCAAGACAAGAGTGTGCGCAGTTGACCGGCGTAGCGACCAAGACAGCCTATCGGGACCTGGCGGAGTTGGTCGCCAGGGGCATTTTGGAGACAAGGGGGACGGGACGGTACACACACTACGTGTTCAAGGAGGAACCGAAGTGATGTCCTGTAGGGTGTCCCGTGATGTCCCGATGATGTCTCGCAAGATGTCCCGAAGCTACGAACCACAGATGACACAGATTTCACAGATTGGGGGGATGAGGGCGCGTGACTGAACAAGAGTTTCTCTACAAGGACCTAACGTATGCCATTATTGGCGCGGCAATGGAGGTGCATCGGATTCTGGGCCCTGGCTTCCTGGAGTCCGTGTACGAAGAGGCATTGGCCCACGAAGCCGTGTGCCACCGGGACTATTTGGAGACCCCGCATGTGCAGGTGCGTTGGTATGACGACCACCTCATCTTCTTTAATCCTGGCGGGCTGCCGCCCCCACTACGACTGGAAGAACTTAAGCGAGAGCACCCCTCAGTCCCTCGCAACCGCCTCATCGCCGAAATGTTCTTCTACATTGGCTGGATCGAGCGATGGGGAAGGGGCATTCAGAAGATGCTGGACGAGTGTGCCACTGCGGGCTTACCCGAACCCGAATTTGAAGAGCGAACAGGCGGCTTGTGGGTCACCTTCCATAAGGATATCCTCACTGAAGAGTACCTTCGCTCCTTGGGGCTGAACGAGCGGCAGATCAAGGCGATGCTGCATATCAGGGAAAAGGGGCGTATTAGCAACGCCGAATACCAGCAACTTTGCCAGGTATCCATGCGCACAGCCAGTCGGGACCTTGCCGAATTGGTACAAAAAGGAATTGTCGAACAGAAAGGTAAGACTGGCAAAGGAACTTTCTACATCCTGAAGGCGCCACAAACACGCTAAACGTGCCAGAAAGACGCCACAAACACGCCAAACTGGTAAACTTGATCTCGTGGCGCACAATGCGGGTGTTGACCCGATTATGACCCATCATGACCTGATTCGCGATGGGCAATTCAGCCACGAATTCCACGAATTACCGCTAAAAATTAGTGCAATTCGTGTCATTTGTGGCAGAGGGTGAGATCGCAATGCGGGCTCTGATCAGCGGCTGCGCCGGCTTCATCGGCTGGAAAGTCACTGAATTCTTGCTGACCGACGGCCACACCGTCGTGGGCGTGGATAATATGATTGATGCCTATGATGTCCGTCTCAAGCATTGGCGGCTGGCGCAACTCGAAGGCCGACCCGGCTTCGAGTTCCACCGTCTGGACATCTGTGACCGAAGCGCACTGCGGATGCTGTTCAATTCGCAATTCGCAATTCGCAACCCGCAATATGATGCGGTGATCAATCTTGCAGCGAGAGCCGGCGTCCGCCAGTCGGTGGAGAACCCCTGGGTCTACTACGAGACCAACGTCATCGGCACGCTAAATCTGTTAGAGCTGTGCCGGGAGTTCGG
>JASFBC010000300.1:0-4281 GCA_036172315.1 Anaerolineae bacterium
CCAGGCCGGGGCCGGCCCGGCCCCCGGCCGCCGCGTCCGGCACCGCCTCTGCCTCCGCATTGACCACGACCTCTGGCCATCTCCTTCACCTCCTTCCTACATCTTCTCCAACCCTCTCAACTGCTCCATCACCTCATTCAACTGCCGCTGCAGCATTTCCACCTCTTCCCGCAGCCGGCCAACTTCATCCTTCTCGTACTCCCCTGCGGCGGGGAGTTCACCGTGGCCGTGTGTGGCACTCTCGGCACACGGCGCGGCCCCACGGAGCGCCCCGCCCAGATACTGCTCCAGCGCGGTACGCACAGTGCCATAGGCCCCGGTGACAGGCTCGATGCGGTATTCCTGGAAGAAGGTAATAGCCCGGCCACCCATCCCCCCGGTGAGCATCACGTCCGCCCCCTGAGCGTGGATAAAGCCGGGCACCTGACCCGGCTGGTGGTTGCCGTAGAAGGGATTGGCGATGGCGCGGACATCTCTGACCTCCTGCCCCTCCACATCTACCAGCACAAAATAGGGACAGCGCCCAAAGTGCGGGCTGACAACGCTCTCCAATCCCCGACCATCATCTGCAGAAACTGCGATCCTCATGCGTTTGCTCCTTTCTCTATCTGTTCCAGCCGCTCCAGGATCTCCGCCAGTCGCCGGCGGAGGTCCGCTGCGGCCTGCTGCAACTGGGCGATCTCCTGCTCGCGGGAGGGGCTGACCACGGTCATACGGGGCTCTTCCCCATCCTGCCCATGCCGGCATGTTCCGGGGCTGTGGCCCCGCCAAGCGCCGCAAGGCGGCCCGCCTTGAACGCCTCCACCGCTTCCCGAACCGTCCCCCCGCCGAAGGAGTACACCGGTATGCCAGCGGATTGAAAGACCTGAAAGGCGTTAGGGCCGACATTGCCGGAGACAACGGCCTGAGCCCCCTTTTCGACGACAAACTGGGCCGCCTGCACACCCGCCCCGCCTCCGGAGGCCAACGCGGGATTCTCAACGGCCTCGAAAGCCATGCCCTCTGTGTCCACGAATAAGAAGTAGGGACAACGGCCAAAGACCGGGCTGGACTGTGCTTCCAGATTCACGCCATTGGACGACACAACGATCCACATTTACGTCTCTCCTTGTACGATTTTCTCACATTTCCATACCGAACACGACGCGCATGAGAACACCGATGCCGAAACTGACCGCAGCGACGCTCAGGCTCAGGAGCGCCATCTCCACGAAGCGGCGCCGGAACGGCGCATCCCGAGCAACGGAGATGTAGTAGTTAAAGAAGGCGATAATGAGCAGTGCCCCGACCAGCGTGGCCGCCAGACAGATGGGGTAGTTGCTGAAGAGCAGATACGGCAGGATCAGCACCAGGACGGTGAAGACATAGGCGACGCCCGTGTAGAGCGCCGCCTTGAGCGGATCACGGTCAGTCTCCTCGGTGCGGGTGGAAAGGTACTCCGACGCCGCCATAGAGAGCGCCGTGGCGATGCCGGTGATCGCTCCCGTCATGGCGATAAGGCGAGTGTTCTGCAGCGCAAAGGTCAGGCCGGCCAGCGCCCCGGTCAGCTCCACCAACGCGTCGTTCAGACCGAGCACCACAGAGCCGGTGTACCGTAACCGCTCCTCGTCCAGCAAGCCGATCAGCGCCCCCTCGTGTTCCTTCTCTTCCTGGGCGATGGTCAGGGCCTCGGGGACAAACTCGCCGACAAGTTGGTAGTTTTCCTGCGCTTCCCCTTCTCCCCGCTCCATCAGCCTGATGGCGAAGGTGAGGCCCAGCAACCGGCCTACCCCGGTGTAGAACCATATCCTGGCCCGACTCGGCCTGACATCCTGGCCGGTCAGCCCCTGCCAGTACCGGTAGTGACGCAACTCGTCTGCGGCAATGCGCTCCAGGACAGCACGGTTCTCCGGCGACCCGGTCGCCCGCGCCAGCCGGCTGTAGATGTGATGCTCAGTTATCTCGGCCCGCTGATAGGTGAGCACCCCCCGACGTTGCTCCGGTGTAAGAGTCAGTGGCTCCTTCAACCCTGCTCCTCCGGCTCCACGACCCACTGAACGGTACGGAGAAACCGGGCCAGTTCCCGCCGCGCCTCCGGCCACCTCGCCGGGTCTTGCACCTGGCGGGGGAGTTCCTCCATCACCCACTGATACATCACCCGCGGCAACCCGCGCACGGCCACCACGACTTTCCCTTCCTGGTAGCGCCTCCACGACTCCTCGACGGCCTGTGCGAAGCGCTGCTGGGCCGTTCTCACGGCCTCACGGTCCCCCCGCTCCAGTGTCTCGAGGAGATTCCTTGCTTCCTCTTCCATCGCGCCGATCACTGCCATCGTCCCTGTCAGCTCCTTTCTCCACTGTGCCTCTGCGCTGTACGCCCTGCCTTTTGTTCCTTGTGTTCCTTGCTTCCCTGCTTTCTACTTAAGAAACAACAGCACGCTCTTTGTCGCCGGCAACCGCTTCAGTACCTCCCCGGCCAGCGCCTCGACAGCGCCATCAGTGTACTGCTCCACCTCCCCTGCGTCACAGCGACGGGCCAGGTCGGGGTCCAGCGGCAGCCGCGCCAGCAACGGCCCCCCCAGCATTGCCGCGGTATGGATCGCCTGACTGGGGCCGAAGACCTCGATATGTTCACCGCATTTGGGACAAACGGCATAACCCATGTTCTCGACCAGCCCCACGATGGGGACTTTCAGGTGGTAAGCTATGCGCGCCGCCTTGCGCACCACCATCCCCGCCAGGTCCTGCGGCGAGGTGACCAGAAGGATGCCGTTGAGAGGGATGGACTGCATCACCGTCAAAGAAGCGTCGGACGTGCCCGGCGGCAGGTCCAGCACCAGCACGTCCAGGTCGCCCCAGACCACGTCCCCCAGAACTGCTGAATGGCGCCGCTGATGAGAGGACCGCGCCAGACGACCGCTTCGTCCTCGTCCGGCAGCAGGAGGTTGATGGAGATCACCTTGATGCCCGTGGCAGTCTCGGCGGGGAGGATGCCCACCGGCCCCATCGGCGGCGGCTCATGCAGACCGAACATCTTGGGAATGCTGGGGCCGATGATGTCCGCATCCAGCACGCCGACCCGCTTCCCCTGTCGTCGAAGGGCCGTCGCCAGGAGCGCCGCCACCGACGACTTGCCCACCCCGCCTTTCCCGCTCATCACCGCGACGACCCGCTCCACGTGGTTCAGGTGCGCGGCCACGCCAGGCTGTTGTTGCTGCTGCCGCTGCTTCGGCCAGATGTGCTCCTTTTCCTCCAGCGTCATCTCCCGCAAGTTCACCTGGACGTCCTGCACGCCGTTCAGGCTCAGGATCACCCTCCGGGCATCCTCCAGGATGCGCTCCCTGAGCGGACAGGCCAGCGTAGTCAGCGCCAGCGTGAAGCGCACGACGCTGTTCTCTATCTCCACATCGTGCACCATCCCGAGTTCGACGATGCTCCTGCGCAGTTCGGGGTCCTCAACCCCCGTCAGCGCCTGCAGGATTTGTGCCTGATCAATCATACCTTTTCATCTCCTCGGCATGTTATGTATTGCGCGCTGGTAATTGCTCAGGTGGATGGCGTTTTCACCACAAAGACACCAAGACACAAAGGAACACAGAACAATCTACCAGTGTTTCTAAGCTATTCCACCCTTCGTGCCTTTGTGTCTTGGTGGTAAAATCTGCCTGGCCTGAGCGGTTACGCGTTCGGTCTGCAGACCACCCGGCAACAGGTCAATGGTGCTCACTCTCGCCCTCTTCCATGTGCTGACGGTAGGATCCCAGCAAACGGTCAATCAACTCCCGCGTCTCCTCCAGGTCCTGGGCCCACAGCCTCAGCGCCCTGTCTCCCGCCTCGGTCAAACGATAGACGCGGCGGGGTGGACCCTGGCTCTGTTCTTCATCCCAGAAGGAGGCTACCCAGCCCCGCTCCTCCATATCCCGCAGCGCCCGGTAGATAACGCTAGGGTTCAATTCAGCAAGGCCAAACTCTCCCAGGCGTTCAAGGAGGGTGTAGCCGTGGGCCGGGCGGCGATGCAGAAGCAGGAGCAACATCGGCTCCAGAAAACGCACCATCCGGCGGGAGCACCCCCGCCACCGCCAATTACCTCCAGGCATAAGGCCCTCTCCTCACCAGAAAGTATAACACAGTATGTGTAATTTGTCAATAGTATGTTTGAGAATAGCGGTCACGGGCCACACGCAGGCGGGTGTCCATATCCATCAGTGTGGCGCGCCAGAACGGCCCACTTTCGGCGGTCTCTGGGTAGCCTTTTTTACCCTTGTGGCCCACGTAGGCCCATAGGCTGTCCAGTTGACCGCGC
>JASFBC010000301.1:0-3247 GCA_036172315.1 Anaerolineae bacterium
TGCGTTCAGCTGGATAACGGCACGCGCATCAGCCGCACGCGGAGCGAGCGCAGCAAGCGGAGCGTGTCGGCTGGATGCGCTGGTTAGGCGCAACATTTTTAAAAAAGTACCACTGATGCGATTATCGGGATTGCCGGGCGAGGGCTTCCAGTTTCTCCACCCGGTCCCGCACCGAGCCGATCTGGGCCAGCAAGGTCCCCACGCCGACCTGAGGGCCGGTCTCCTCCACGCTCGCCCCGGAGAGACGGCGGTATCTCTCTTCCGGCCGCTTCAGGCGGGTCTGCAGGTCCAATTGCCAGACGATGTTCAGCAGCGCCAGTAAGGTGACAGCGACAATGTTCATCCACCAGTGTCACCGGGGTTAGGAACGGGTGCCAGGAAACCGGCCGGCCGGTCAGCGAGATGGTCATCATCTCCGCCTACCAGGGGGGAGGAAGGCCGTGATCGGCCTCAGTCCGGCGGGGAGGGCATCTCGCCGGACATGCCCTTTCACCTGGCAATTCAGCCGTCCTTCCTTCTCGCGGGCCATGCGCATCTTGGGCAGGACCAGCCGCTCCTCCACCATCCCTACGAGCCCTTCATAAACGCGCAGGAGATATTCCCCGGGGTCCAGCCCCAATGCTTCCAGTACCGCTTCATCCAGCGCGCGGCGGTCTTCTCGCTTCACCTCCTGAGCGATGGGCCCGACAGGACGGTTCTTCAGCCTGTTGTAGGCGCTTACAATTGCCCCGTGTACTTCCTTGTCTATTCCCCCAGGTGCCGGAACCAGAATGCTCTCTTTCCAATCGACCCCCTCCGTTTTTGTAGCTCCGTCTCCAAGATTTACTCGGCTAACCACCTCACGCACTAAGGCAAAAAGACTGGAGTTCATTAGCCCAGCAACCAACTCCACATACTCGTCAGGAACCAGGAACTCAAACAGGTTATGATCCACCCATGTATCAGCGTTTTGAAAAATTGCGAAACGCCTATCATTGACCATTGGCATTAGAATGCGTCCAGGCGTCCGATACGGTAGTAGCCACCACGCCTTGCGTCCCTGCACGCTGGGCACCTGGGGCCAGGGCTGGCCGGTAGGAGTGCGCTGCCCTTCACCCCATTTCACGTACTGATAGGCCAGGGGATAATGTTGCAAGTCCTGCTCAGGGGCGGAGGATGTGGGATCCACCGGCGGGAAGAAAAGGCGGTATTTCAGTCCGCTCGGATCCACCACCAGCCCCTTCGCCTCCTTGGGGCTTTTGATCACAGGCCGCAGACACGCCTCCTCAATCTCTCCCACCCACCCCCGGGCGTTCTTCACCCGCACGGCACCGGAGGTCTCTGCCGGCTCATCCAGCGGCTCCAGGTAGAAGAAGTCGTTGATGCCGGTTTTGATGCCAAAACGTACTTCGGCCACCCGGCTCAGGGGCACGAGTCTGTCCCCGGCCTCCCGGAGGAGGTCAAAGTAGACCTGGGGAGCGCGGATATAGAGGCCCCATTTGGCTGTGGGGCCTTTGGCCTGCAGTTCCGCCTCCAGTTCGGCCTGGGGAACAAGCCGGATGCGGAAGGCGTCGGTTTCCACGGTGTGGATGCCTTTCAGGGGCGGCATTCGGCCGGCAGTCGGGTCCCAGGAGGCAACCAGGGCGTCGGCTGCCTCGATCTCCCGCACCAAAGCGTCCACTTTATCCCAGCGCTCCGCTTCCCGCAGGAGGAGGTCGCGGGGGAGAAGCTCCGAGAGCGGTCTCTTCACCTTGACAAAGCGGACGACATTGCGCGCCCGTCGCTCAGGATCTTCACATCGCTCTAAAATCACGAAGGCCGTATTGATGGCGGCATCCCCAAACCAGGGCTCGCACCAGGAGGCGACGACGGCGATAATCCTGAAATTCCGCAGGAAGAAACGCTTGAGTTCCTCCCCATAGGCTACATCCAACCAGGCGTTGGAGGTGACAATGCCCATTCGTCCACCCTCCTCCAGAAAAGCGGCAGCGTGATAGAAGAGGTAGGCGTAGATATCGGCCTGGCCGGAAAGGCGCAGGTCCACCCGGCCCTTCTGAACCTGCTCGTCCAGCCAGCCCTGGCACCTCTCCGGGCCTTCCCGAAGGACTTTTTCCCATTCTCCCTTCCGGACGCCCTTTACATCAAACAGGTCAGGGTCCTTCCAGAACCACTCCCGGGCGATGGCCTGCACGATCTCCCGTTTGTAGCCCCGGCTCCGGCGTCCTATCAGTTCCTGGCGGATGTAAGGAAAGTTGCCAACGATGCCGTGAAACGAGGGGATGGGCAGGCGAATTCGGCTGTCTGCCCGAGGGGAGGGGCGTGTTGGCGGGAACTCAAACTCCTGTCCGGGCCGAATTCGGAAGAAATCCTGGACGACGACACGCGGGAAGTTGTAGATATCCCGGACATTCCGGCGGAAAAGGTTGATCGTCGCCAGTTCGGCCGGGAAATGGGCAATATCCACCCCCCAGAGCCGTCCCAGGAGATCGCCGGGGGTCGCCTTGTAAGCGGAGAGCCGCCGCAGACGGCTATACAGACGGTCCAGAAAGGCCCCGGAGCCACAGGTGGGGTCCAGGTAAAACGCCTCGTCCCGGTCGGCGACGAGGCCGATGATCAGATCCGCCAGATCCTCGCGGGTAAAGTACTGACCGAGGGCGTGGCGTTCTTCTTCCGGGATCGGCCCCTTCATGTTCTGGCCGATGACATCCTCCTCGAGTTGGCCGAAAATCGGGCATTCGGGCGCAGTCTCATATCTTGTCGAGCATTTCGTCGTTGGAGGGACCGCGCCACGAACTCGGCGGGTCCGTAGGGACGCCCTGCCCGCCGACCTGCCCCGGCCCGGAGAAGGCCAGGCCAAATTGCCGGGAGTCCGCTCTCTTTTTTTGCCTACTGCCGGCAATACCGCTGGCCGGACGCGGTCCATTTCTGCCATCAGCCCACGCATGTGTTTCGCCGCCTGCTATCGAACAGGGTCTTTGACGCAAGTACGGTTGTGATATTATGGCTCACCCGTCTGATTTGCCTGACTCAAGGGATGGCCCGCTCAATAGGGAAAGCTTGTTGCTGCCATCCCGTTGAGCCTGTTTCTGCGATTCCGCCTGACTCAGGAGATGGCCCGCCCAGTAGGGAAAGGCAGGGAAAAGCGCAGTTCGAACCACTCTACTCTGCCAGAGCGAATGGCATCCCGTACCCACTTTTCCCTTGAGGTCAGCTCTGAATTGCCCGTCTTTACCTCCACAAAGATGATCTTCCTAATCTCTCCCTCACT
>JASFBC010000302.1:0-2066 GCA_036172315.1 Anaerolineae bacterium
CCCCCCCCCCCCCCCCCCCCCCCCCCCCGCCCCCATCCCCTCTCCCCCTTTTCCTCCCATCATCCTCGCCGCCCCTCCTCCCTATTCCCTCTCCGCGACAATGACCGCCGGCACCGCTACCCCGGAATCTATCTGCACCACCGCCCCGCCCGTCCACAAATACAGCCCGGTAGATTGCCCTCCGTCCAGATTGAGCGCTACGTCCAGGTCCAGGTCCGATTCCAGCAACCAGCGGGCCAGGGCGTGGAGCGAGAAGAAGCCATCCCGCGCAATAATGCACAGCACCCGTCCACGGCGGTCCTGCGCCACCACCGTCCGGCGAGCCGTGCGACCATCGTCGGCATCGGAGGGAAACCCCAGGACTCCCCCCGGCCGGACCAGTAGCGGGAAGGACTGCACGGCTTCTACCAGCACCTCCGTGGGGTGGTAGGGGCGGGCAACCAGCCAGCGAATCTCCACCCTCCCATCGGGAAGAACGGCAAACATCCCTCCAAAGCCCGCGTACGATGTCCCATAGACCCGTCCCCCGCTGACCAGCAGGCCGGTAGCAAGGTACTCCGGTGTGAAGTACCCCCCGTTCACCACCAGCAGCGGCGACTCTCCGGCGGCCCTCAGCGCAGAAGCCCACTCCGACACCCGTCGCCCCTCCCCGGGCGTATAGAGGACGCGAAAACGGACCTGCGCCGGGTCCAGGCGCACCAGTGTCACCCGTTCCGCCCCTCCCCCATTCAACCCAACCCGCATCCGGCGGATTTCGGCCCCGTCCCCCGCTTCCAGCCAGCCTGTATCGGGCGGCTCCAGGGTGGGAGTGGGCGACAGTGTCGGAGTTGCCATCGGGGCAGGTGTGGGGGTCGGAGCAGGAAGAAACCCACAAGCAGGGGAAAGAAGCAGGAACAACAGGCCGATCCATCCGGTCAGGCGATGTGGCATTTCGTGTACCCTCCCGGGATTTCAACGGAACGGAAATGGGTCAGATTCCAATGGGAGTATGCCGCAAAAATGGGTTTCGGTCAAGGGAGATTGCCGATTAGGGATTCTGGGTTATAATTTTCGGGGAGGAGCGAATATGGAAATCGTCTGGTATGGACTGAACTGCTTCCGGTTGACGGAGCGGGGGATGGCAACCGTCGTCACCGACCCCTACGGGCCGGAGGTCGGATTGGCTCTGCCCCGCCCCAAGGCCGATATGGTCACCGTCAGCCGGGACGTCCCGGAGTGCAACTATGCCCGTGCAGTGCGGGGGCCGTTCCGGGTGCTGGATACCCCCGGCGAGTACGAAATCGGCGGCGTCTTCATCACCGGGATCCCCGCCTATACCGACAAGAAGAAGAGCGGGCTGAGCACCATTTTCCACTTTGATTACGATGGCCTGACTGTCTGCCACCTGGGCCACCTGGGGCAGGTACCGACCCAGCAACAGGTGGAAGCACTGGGAGCAGTGGACATCCTGCTCATTCCCGTTGGCGGAGACGGCGGGCTGACTCCCGCCGAGGCGTCAGAGGTTATCAGTTTGCTGGAGCCGGCCATCGTGGTGCCGATGTGGTACAAAATCCCCGGCCTGACCCTCCCTCTGGGAACCCTTAACCGGTTCCTCAAACAGATGGGGATGGAAAAAGCGGAGGCCCGAGATTCCCTCAAGGTCACCAAAGGGAATCTCCCCCAGGAGACGGAGATCGTCGTCCTGGCGCCGAGGCGGGAATGAACCTTGTGATTCAACCCGATGGAGATCGCCCTCTCGGCGCCGATGGGAAATTGGCCTCCCTGCCGCAGACCACAGACCACAGACGACGGTGGTCGGTGGCCCGTCATCTATCGTCCGTCGTCCATCCGGAACGGACGGCGCGGGCCGTCCAGAGGCCACAGGCCCAGGGAGGCTGACTTTCCGTCAGCGCTGAATAGTTACCCATCTTACAGTATAGCGGGGGAAACCGGGGAGGTTAGTGTTATCTGTCCCCCAATCGGGATGACGTTATGCAGACCACCGACCCTGGGCCCCAGTGGTCCGTCGTCCGCTGTCTACCTTCGGGAGCGCAGCATATCCCCGTACATCTGAATGGCCCGCTCTA
>JASFBC010000303.1:0-2948 GCA_036172315.1 Anaerolineae bacterium
CGTTGTCGATGCTCTCGAAGGGCCGGTACTCCCCCCAGCCCAGCATGCTGCACACCTTGGTGATGGCCGAGGTCAAGGTCGTCTTCCCATGGTCCACATGACCAATGGTCCCTACATTCACATGCGGCTTCGTCCGCTCGTATCGCTTCTTAGCCATTTAACGATCCTCCCTGATCATCAATAATACTTGTGCTTTAAAATCTCTTCAAAAAAATAAGTAAAAAATGGAGCCCAAGACCGGATTCGAACCGGTGACCTCAGTCTTACCAAGACCGTGCTCTACCTGCTGAGCTACTTGGGCACGAATCTAAGATCCAAGCGTGCTTGTTTATCCCAGAGCCCCACAGAACTGTAACACGAGATTTGTCTTATGAGCGGCAATGCTTGTTGCCAGGATAGCGCGATGCTCTCCGTCTTATCACCCTTCGCGTTCGCGGTGGTAAGTACCGACAAACCGCGCTGGTGGAGGGGGGAGGATTCGAACCTCCGTAGCCATTTCAGGCGACGAGTTTACAGCCCGTTGGTATTAACCACTCACCCACCCCTCCGTGCACCAGGGCTTGAAATACCCGCCTTGCTCAATACAGAGCGCTATCTGGAGCCGACGAGGGGACTCGAACCCATAACCCGCGGTTTACAAAACCGCTGCTCTGCCAGTTGAGCTACGTCGGCTTGGCGATATTTCCAAGCAATATTATTATACTAGAAAACTTCTCTCCGGTCAATAGCCCTGCAGTAGTTTTTCGATCTCGATACAGATACAGAAGCCAAGATAAGGAGCCCCTTGTCCCCTCCTTTCTGGCCCTTGTGTCTTTGCATCTTAGCGTTTTATTTAGTCAGCCCCAGAGAGAGCAAAAAGGACAGGAAATGGGCACAAGGTTGGATGGTTACCCGCCGGCAAAGGCAGGAATAAAACTCACTTCATCGCCATCGTTTAGAGGAATAGCCAGACCACTATCAGGGGCGATCAGCCCTCTATTAATGAAGATATTGATATAAGGGAAGATTTGCCCCTTTTCGTCTACCAGCACATCCTTTAGACCAGGATAGGCGATGCCCAACCCTTCCAATAGTTCGGCCATACTGTTAGCCTTCAGGTCAATAGTGGCCTGATTACCGACAAGGTGACGCCACAAGGCAGGAACGTAAACTTTGACCATGGCAGGCTCGGATACCTCCTCATATTAAGTCGCTTGATATTTTGGGCAATATTGTAGCACAAAGCTCGTTCTTTGTAAATGTCCCCCTTAAGGATCTCGCCCAGGGCTTTTCAACAGTCATACGATGCGGTATAATTGGGCAAACAACTTCTCTTGGGAGGGACAAGGATGAGCTTATTATCGCGTCTCGCACAAGTTCCCGACCACCGCTCCCGTATTGCGAGGGATGTGGCAATGGGGCCAGGAGCGGGCTCCGATCTTGCTGAACTTCTCCCCCCATTCCCGCTGCCCGTCGCCGTCTTGCTGCTCGTCCGGATATGGGGTTGCCCCTCATTTGTTAAAATTATTGAAAAGCCCTGAATCATGGCTGCGGGGGTATTGACAAACATCGCTAAATATGCTATATCGTTATACGATAATTACCTACAGCCATTTTTCCCCGCTTATTTGCTTATTTTTGGTTTTGTTTCGCTAAGGTTAGTTGCCTCAGATGATCGGCTTAGAGGCGATAGGGCTGATGGTTTACTCCTCTGGCAGGCGCTGCCCGCTGGAGCGGCGGAGCATGCCCTTATTGTGGATTTCGGATTGCGAATTTCGGATTTGATGGATGGACAAGGCCGATCTAGAGCAGCGCACGAAAACGTTCGCCTTGCGGGTGATCCGCTTCGTAGGAGCGTTGCCCAGAAGTAAGGTGACCGATGTGCTGGGCTATCAGTTGCTGAAAGCCGGCACGTCCATAGGCGCTAAATTATCGAGAGGCTAACCGGGCTGTATCACGGGACGACTTCATCAACAAGATAGGCATCGTTGAGAAGGAAGCTGCGGAGGCCGAATACTGGCTAGAGCTCTGCGAGGAGGCGGACATCGGTGATCCCACGGAACGTCGTTGGCTCCTCCAAGAAGCTGGAGGGTTGCTTGCGATCTTCACCAGTATCGGCAAAACCTCCAAGGCAAGGAGATAAATCCCAAATCCCAAATCCGAAATGAGGTGGGCCCCCCGTTCCCCCCAACTTTGTGGGGGCGGCAACGCAGGGCGGTTGCTGGCCCTTCGACCAGCCCTTCGGCTCCACTCAGGGCATGGCTCAGGACAAGGCTGGCGACCACAATCGTCGTTTGAGCAAGGCGTGGCCCGGTTGGTCGCCTGGTATCAAGCGAATCGGGAGTGGGCTAGCGAGATTTCCCACGAACGTTAACTGACCAAGGACTTCACAATGTCAAATCCGCAATCCGAAATCCAAAATCCGAAATCCAAAGTCCTCGTCACCGGTTGCGCCGGCTTCATCGGCTGGAAAGTCTGCGAGTTCCTGCTCGCCGAAGGCCACACTGTCATCGGGGTGGACAACCTCAATGATGCATACGACCCACGCCTCAAGCACTGGCGCCTCGATCAAATCAAGGATCACCCAAACTTCACCTTCTATCGCCTGGACATCACCGACCGTGAAATGTTGGCACGTTCAACGTTTAACGTTCAACGTTTCGACGCCGTCATCAACCTGGCCGCAAGAGCCGGCGCCCGCCAGTCCGTCGAGAATCCCTGGGTCTACCTTCGAAATCAACGTCACCGGCACGCTGAATTTGCTGGAGCTGTGCAAAGAACACAGCGTCAAGAAGTTCATCCTGGCTTCTACTTCCAGCCTCTACGGCAACGTTCAACGAGTGGGATGGCTGCGGGAAGCCATTGGCCTCTACCCGGGGAAGCCCTGGAACTGGGCGGTCCAGTTGGGGAGCTCTCAATCCGGGCTTTTTATGATTTTTCATTGGTACGCTTTTTGGGGAAAAGGTATT
>JASFBC010000304.1:0-1178 GCA_036172315.1 Anaerolineae bacterium
CCCGCGTAGGCCTCGCGCAGAATTTTGACCGCCACGGGGCGATGGAGCACCGTATCCACCCCCTTATAGACCACCGCCATCCCGCCGGAGCCCAGCAGTTCCACCAGCCGATACCTTCCGTTCAACAATGTCCCTTCCATATGCTAACCGTACTCCGCCATCCTTGAGGAAGCATCGTAGCGCAAGGTTTATCTTGCCCAGGGAATCCCTTCAGGGAACTATTCGATCCGATGGAGATCGCCCTCCTGGCGCCGATGGGAAATCGGCCTCCCTCGCAGACCACAGACCATAGACCACAGACGATGGTGGTCGGTGGTCCGTCGTCAGTGGTCTGTCGTCCGTCGTCCATCTGGAAAGGATGGCGCAGGCCGTCCGGAGGCCGCTGGCCCGGAAAGGCTGACTTTCCGTCGGCGCTGAATGGTTCCCGTTCAGATTCTATTTTACCCCACTCTGGCGCAGAGGCAAATCCTGGCACAAATAAGCAACCCGTCAGCCCGGCAATGAAAGCCCTGGGTGCACTGGCAGAAAGCCGAAAGGCAAGGTATAATAAGGCGACGACGGGGATTCTGGATGCCCCCCGCTTGCACAATAACCCTTACGCGCGCGGCCAGATCGTCACCCGAGATGAAACGCGGATTAAAAAATCCGTGTCCATCTGCGTCCCCATCACCCGCCTGGGGATTGGGGCAGGGCCGGATAAAACGTAACTACCTGCCCTTCCTCACCCCACCCCCGGCGGCTTCGCCGCCATCCCCTCCTCTCCCCCGAATTTGTTCAGGAGAGGGAAGGGGTGAGGATTCAACCACCGCCTGGTAGGTAGTTGCGATGAAACGCAGATTAAATAATCCGTGTGAATCTGCGTTCATCGGCGTCCCCAGAGAAAGGAGTCGCTATGAAACCACAAAGCGCACTACACCGTCGTCGGTGCCGCTCACCTGGCCCTGATAGGCTTTCCGGTCACCCTCTATAACCGGACGCCGGAGAATATCGCCGAACCACCGCCACATCCTAGCCTGCATCGTTCACCGCACCGATTGCTGGCGGCGCGGCCGTACCCTGGAGCGGATAGGGATTGAGGGAATGAGCGTGAGCGAACTCACCCGTTATGTGCTGGAAGGAGAGCTTCCATGACCGTTCTGATCGGCACCAGCGGCTTCAGTTACGATGACTGGGTCGGG
>JASFBC010000305.1:0-8609 GCA_036172315.1 Anaerolineae bacterium
GACCATGCAGGCGGTGGGCGCTCTCCCCGGCGTCCATCTCCTCCCGGTGGGCGGAGGGTATCCCCTCTACCGACCCCAGCCACCAGGCGCGGGCACAGAAGAGGTACTGCCCGATCTCACTGGCCCGGATGATGCGGTTGGTCTCTTTGGACACTATCGGAAACGACTTGCTTTGCTACAAAATCCATGACATCCGTCGTTCCTTCCAAAATCAGCCACCACTGCTGCCGCCGCCCGGGCTGGTCGTGTGACCCCGTCGCCTTTTGCCCTGGGGCTCAAATGGGGTTTGCATCAGTCCCTGACGCCAGGCATACACAGCCGCCTGTGTCCGATCGGCCAAGTGCAACTTGCTCAGAATATTGCTTACATGGTCTTTAACTGTCTTCTGGCTGATGACCAGTCGTTCTGCAATTTCCGCATTAGAGAGACCTTGAGCGATTAATATCAGCACCTCCATTTCTCTCTCGGTCAGTTCAGTGAAGAGGGTGGGCGTAGCAGATTCCCTTCTCATTTCCTGGATCACCCGCAGGGCTACACGGGGGTGGAGTACCGCTTCCCCTCGTGCTGCTTTCCGGATAATGTCCACCAGTTCGGCGGGAGCAACGTCTTTCAGGATATAGGAAATCGCCCCGGCTCGCAGAGCAGGGAAAATATACTTGTCTTCATCATAAGAAGTCAGAACCACCACTTGGGTGTGAGGGCTGATCCGCCGGATTTGGCGTGTTACCTCCACCCCGTCCATTTCCGGAAGTACCATATCCACGATGGCCACATCTGGAACATACTTTTGGACAATGAGAAGCGCCTCCTTCCCTGAAGCTGCCTCTCCCACAATTATAAAGTCAGCCTGTGTTTCCAGAAACATCCGAATCCCTTGTCGCACCACAGGATGGTCATCTACAATCAGTATGCTGATGGGCTCGCTCATAGAATGCTCCTTCAATAGGGATTTGCACGACCACAGTAGTGCCCTTATGTGGTGCGCTCTCCAGGCTCAGGCTCCCTCCAATAGCGTGGGCATATTCCTCCATAGAAGTCAGCCCCAGACCTCTCCTCTTCGCCCGGGCAGGAATAAAGCCCTTCCCGTTATCAGCAACAACAAGGCGAACCTGGCCGACATCGTACTCCAGGGCAACGTCCACATGAGTTGCCCCACTGTGGCGAGCCACGTTGGCCAATGCTTCCTGGAGAATTCTCCGTAAGCCCGCTCTTACTTGAGGTGTGGGCTCCCACATGCTGCAAGGGGGGTGGAACGTGACCTCTACGCCGCTCCAGTGAGACCAAGAGTCTAGGGCGGTTTGGATCATTTCCACCACTCCCTTCTCCGATTCGGGAGGCCAGAGATTATGGATCGCCTGTGTGATCTCGCCCTGGGCCTGCTGAACCTCTTCGGCTATCCTGTCCAGTACCTCTGGAACAATTGCCTTGCCGCTTCCGATCAGTGCCCGTAGAGCGGCTACCTGCATATGGATTGCGAACAGTCTCTGTTTGAGCGTGTCATGGAGATCCCGCGCCATCCGCCGTCGTTCCTCGCGCAGCACCTGCTCCCTCTCCACATTCAAAAGCTCCTGAAGTTGGGTGGCCATCTGATCCAATCGTGAGGCTAATTGCCCCAGTTCATCCTTGTATGGATCTCTAATTCGGGCTTCAAGGTCCCCTTGCCTCCACTGGCTAGCAATCTGTGCTATGCGCTGGAACCGGCAACTCAGGGGACGGGAAACGATGATACCGGTTAGCAGGCTGATGATACTGACCGGACCGATCAGGAGGAGCAGAGTTTTCCCTGCTATTTGGCCCACTGTGGTTAGGAAGAGCCGAAAGTTAACGGGAAAATGAAAGACGGCGATTATAACGCCAAGGACGTGGCTGTTCCTCCCGATAATAGGGGCAGTTGCCAGCAAAATTCCGTCCGGACGACGGATGTACATTGGTTTCCTGGTGCCGGCCAGGGTTTGTTGGAGGAGGGGAGAGAGGTCAGGGAAATCCTTCGGCGAAAGAACGTCGCTTTCGGGGATGGTATCCGGCACTGAGACAAGCACCTGGTATTGAGAATCTAGGACCAAAAGATATCCCTCGCCGCCTATCGGGAATGTGCTCAGATGCAGGCCCCTTTCACCTATCTGCAAACTGAGGTTCGGTTGGGCAAAGGTGGTCGCCCACCGGCGGAGTGCTTCCACGGAAGGGGGATTGGTATCCAGATAGGGGGCGACCTCAGCGGCGGATTCCTGGAGCGCGTGGGCCACCAGTTGGGGGAGAAGGTTGGACCGGAGAAATCCGAAGAGAAGGGCAAGCGCAATGATCTCCAGGATAATCACTGTCAGTATCGCCACCAACATGTAGCTGAGTGCAAGTCTCCACCGAAAGGGCAACGCAAGGTGCATATCGCCGGTTTATTCCAGAACAATATCTTTTTTCTCAAAAACTGAAACAAGGGCTAATAGGAGGCCCACGACCAGGAGCAGATTCATAAGCAGAGCCCGCGTGGCCAGCGCGAGAAAGGCGGGGGTCAGCAGATCTCCTACCTGTACGATCTGCTGAGCAACAGCGAAGCAGGGGCGGAAAGGATTATAAGCACTGGACTGGAGAATGAGAATGGCCAGAAAGGTCAGGGCACCGCCGATCCCCCCGACCAGAAAATTCCGGGAAAGAATCGCCAGCATCTGCGCCAGCAATCCAAAAGGATAAAGGATAAAACCGATCCAGAACGCCCCTGCAGCTACCCTCAACATGGCTTCTCCAGGGGAGAGGGAAAGATTTTCCAGGTAAATTTCGCGCAAAGGGAACAGCGATCCGCCAAGCATTATGGCTACCACCATATACAGCCCGGTGAAGATCAGCAGACTGATCCCTGCCAAAGCGGCTTTGGCTGAGATCCATGCCCGCCGAGGAATGCCGTCGAAGCAAGGAAACATCAGTGTTCGCCACTGGATTTCGCTCACGCAGGTATAGGCAGCGAACAGAGGGAAGAGAAAGGGGAGCACATTGGTCACATAGAGGTTCATAGACCCTACCCAATAATCAAAAGCCGTCATGTACCATAATCCGACCTGGTGAGCCCCAAGCAGGAGAAAGGAGTAGAGCAGGAGAAGCCCAAGCCCAATGCCGTTCAGGATTCGGAACAGAGGGGTCGTGATATATTTACGGATTTCGGCATATAGAATGAACATTCCGCTCATAGTTGGATTCCATGGCAGATTTCCAGATAAGCGGCTTCTAAGCGATTGGCCTTACGACTAAGATGGGAAATAGAGAATCCATTCCGGACCAGGCCGGCGTTCAATTGATCCAGGGAGATCCCCGGATGCAGTCGTATGGTCAGGCGATTGTTCCGGCGTCCCACCACGGTACCCCATGGAACTATGGCCTCACCAACCTGCTCAGGCTCTGATACCTCTACCTCACACAGTCGGCTCTCTTGTTTGAGCGATTCCAAGTCCTCCTCCCAGCGCAACTGACCATCTACCAGAATCCCAACCCGGTTGGCAACTTGCTCCACTTCTCCCAGCAGATGACTGGAGAGGAGGATGGTGATTCCCTCTTCTTGATGAAGGGTGCGAATTAACTGCCGGACTTCCAGCATCCCCTCCGGGTCCAGGCCAGATGTAGGCTCGTCCAGGAGAATCAACCGGGCCGGGAACAGGAGGGCGCGGGCAATTCCCAGCCGCTGCCGCATACCTGTGGAATACGTTCCCGCCTTTCGGTGCTGAGCCTGTTCCAATCCTACCAGCATAAGGACTTCTTGGATTCGTTTCAAGTCCGGAGGGAGACCCCGGGATTGGTAGGCCAGTTGAAGGTGGGCATACCCGGAGAGGTGGGGATAGACCGGGGGAACGCCGATGAATCCGGCCATCTCTCCGGGCTTTCCAAAGAAACGAATCGTTCCTGCAGATGGGCGAAGCAGACCAGCGATGAGAGAGAGGGTGGTGGTCTTTCCTGCGCCGTTAGGGCCCAGAAGAGCATATACCTCACCAGTACGGATGGAAAGATTCAGGTCTGTCACAGCCCGAACAGGCCCAAAACATTTGGCCAGATGAATGGTTTCTAACACAATGTTTGATCCACCCATCGGGCTCACCATGCCAACAAAATGCGCAGACGGTTTCGGAGGAGGTACACCCCCAGGAGATCCATCATCCCCAGTACTCCGTACAGGGCCCAGCCGGGTAGCCAGGGCCAAAGCAGGCGGAGATGTGTGGCCACCATCGCGTTGAGTTGCCAGAGCCCGCTACCAAGAATGAACAGCCCAACCCCTATGTTAAAGATGTAGAAGAACACATATTTCCCTTGAAACCGGTTGGGCTTTCGCTGTCGCCAGCGGCGGAATTCATGCCCCGCGCGTCCGCGAATATCTATCTCCCGAAACAACCCCTGGGACAGCAAAGCATAGCCATCCGTCATGGGTAAGATGGGCAAGGTATTAAAGAAAAACCGGCTGTAATTCAGCATGGCCATCAACCATAGCCAGGGTATTGCCGTCTTCTGTGCTACTAGGAAAGTAATGTTGGCTGCCAGGAGATCAGCCAGTGGGCCTCCCGCGATCGCTAGTAATCGCTTTTTGAAAGGAAGGGTGTAAAGGCCTGGGAGTTGCAAGGAAAAGTACGGAACCGTCAAAAACCAGCGGAGAGAGAGCCGTTTGGGATAGATGTGTCCCTCCGCAGCGAGTATGGCATGGGTCATTTCATGAAGCAGGATAAAGAACGGGACAGCGATCATGTTGATGCCCAGCATCCACAGGAAATTATAACCCCTTCGGGCAAAATGTGCCAACTCTCGCAGCAGTTCCCACCGGAACCCCCCCGACATAACGATAGCCAGTGTGCTGACCAGAATGCCAAGAAGTAACCACCGAAAAAGCCAGGGGGCTAACCTGTTCAGCGGTTTTTGCAGAAAATCCAGAGGAATGCTGAATACTTCCCACGAGAGAGCCCGAAGGTGTGCAAACAGAGAGGTCCACCATCCAGAGGGAACCGGAGTGGATGACTCTTCTCCGCTCAACAGCCCTTTCTCCGCCAGCCGCTGACAGAAGGCCCTTACGTCGGTTTGAATCCCTCTCTCCAGCAAGACGGATTGGATCCACTCGGGACTGTGCCCCTCTTGAATCAAATCCATAATCTGGAGGACAACAGGGTATTGTTCTGATGGAACCACAACGTACTTGTCCAGTGTAATACTCCCCACCAGATAGGTCTTCTGCCCATCTTTTTCAGGGAACAGTTCCCATGAGCGAATATCAGGAGGCAGTGTATACGATCCCATCACGAAACCTTCCAGATCAGCACTGGAGATTTCTCAGACGGAGCATCCGGTAACGGGCGACGAACTGTTCCCACAGCCGGGTATTTTCCCGGGTCGAAGCCAGTAAGCGCATAATTTCCTCTGCAATGGCTTTCATGATGTCACACATGGGTTCCCAGACTCCTTCCAGTGAACCGGCGCTCATCTGGATGTTGCCCATACAGCCTGTGCATAGTTTGCGTGCCCAACATGAACGGCATTTTACACGGGTTTCTTTCAGGTTGAAGTTATGAAAGTATCCCAATCTGGTTTTGAACATCTCCTGTTCTGAATCAAAGACGTTGCCCAATCGGTATTCGGCCTGACCGGCAAACATAAAGCATGGATAAATATCCCCTTCTGGGTCTACAGCCAGGGTGGCAATTCCGGCGGGGCAGATGACATCTCGTCCCTTTCGGGTCGCCAAAATGCGCAGAAGACCCGAGAAGAGGGTAAAAGTCACAGGGGGAGTAGGGGCAAGAAAGGAGTCAAAGGCCCGGTTTGCGGCAATTCGGTAGCTCTCCACCAGCACTGCTTGGTTTCCGTTATGCCACCCGATCCGATTGCTCGGTTCAGTACATACAGGCACAATGTGCGGTTCCTGAATTCTCAGTGTCTCTACGCTAAATTTCGCCCATCGGAGGTTACACTCGGTGGTCACGATGAGCACTAATCGTTCCAGAGATTGAGAAGTAGGAGAGAGGGATAAATTTTCCCTATCCTGTTCCTTCCGGGAAGTGAACATCGGTAGTGGAGTAAGCCGCTTCGCAGGGCTTTCTCCCCTTCCGAAGTAAGTCGATAGAAGGCTATGGTTTCCGGATCATAGAGTATGGTCCCTGCTGGATCTGGAATCAGGTGGTACTCTTCCATTTAGGCCCTCCCGTGAACCATGCTCCTGGTTTGTCGAAGCAATAGATGAGCGCTAATCATGTACTTCAAAATACAAGATTCCTTCTTCTCCAGGCGTAACGATCACTCCTCCTGCAACGCCCGGGCGATGGAGACGGGAATGCCGCAACTGCTGAACCAATTTCCCTTCCGGGATCCCTACCGGAGCCCAGGCTTTCAGATCCGCCCGGCAGTCAAAGACAAAAAGGTGCTGGATGGATCGGACAATCAACTCGTCTTCCCGGTCTCCGTTCAGGTCAGAAACCTGCAAACCGAAAGCCAGATGCTCCGGGAAGGGCAGAGGGATTGGGCCGATATGGGCGGGCCCTCCGGGTAACTGCCAGGAGCGAACGATCGCCTCTGGGGTCACCAGATATAGTTTCCCCATGACATTTCGAAAGGCCCACAGGTCTTGGTCTTCACAGCGAACGGGTTGTCCATCCAGATTATAGTCCGAGTTGTTGACCCTCCAGAGAATCTGACCGTCTGGGCCGATGCTATATGCATAACTGTGCGCCAGGAGCAGCCAGATTGGTTCGGCCTCTCCTTCCAAGGCGTGAATCTCCAGCACCCGCCCAGCGCTTTGAAAGTTCCCGAGCAGCTTCCACTCTCTGCCATGTCCCTGGTAGAAAAAGACCATTCGCCCGGCAGCCGCTGCGATAAACGTCTCTTCCTTCCCCCGCTGTACAGCCAGGGCCCGCTGGCTTCCGTAGCGAGTTGGATGCTCCCAGTTCGCAACTGTACAGCGGGCCTCCCCGGTTGTCGGATCAATAGAAGCTACTCCTTGCTCCCAGGCGATCCAGACCTGCTCTGGATCGGAAGCCAGTGCAATCATCGTTTTTCCCCAGGCCCGTGCCCATTGCTGCTCTCCTGTCTCTGCATCCAACGCGATAACGTAGGCTTCTCCTGAGGACTCGGAGGGAATGGTCGCGACCAGATAAGAGGTGCCGAAACGCACCGCCTGAACAGGTGGTGCTGGCAGGTCAACCCTCCACTTCTCTTCCCTTTCACTCAGCGAAAAAGCCATTATCTGGGTAGGGGGATGTTCTAACGTATAAGAACTCATCAGTAGAAGGCTGTCCCCATCCTGATAAGACTGATCCCCCGGGAACAGCAAAACCTTCGCGCTACCCTGAAGAGAGAGTTGCCAGGGAGTATCCGGAAGGGTAAAGCGGGGAGCACAGCCGCCCAGTGAGAGAATTGCGAGGGAAAAGATAACCCCTACAGTAACCCGGATGCTGGACATCTTGCTATTCCTCATCGGTGGGACCCCGGCGGATGTCAGCGCTGCTATCGCCCACACCAGAGACCACAGACCACACCAGAGACCACAGATCAGGCCATCACAGCCAACGCCGCAGAAGAATCCACCCGTCGGGGAGGCAGATTGCACGGTAGACTCTTCTACTATCTCCAGTTCAGTCAGATCTATCGCTTGGACCAACATGGGTTTCCTCCTTGCCCTGGGGTTAACAGACCCCGCCGCAGAAAAAGCCGGCACATAGTCCGCCACAAGCTGCGCCACCGCAGGCACCTCCGCAGGCCGCACCTGGGCACGCACCTCCACCAATCGGCAGGGCTACAGCCGACTCTTCAATATCACTGAGGTCTTCTAGGTCTATGAGGGTGTATTCCTTCATCGGCCACCTCCATCAGGGAGTGCACCAGAGACCACAGATATTGCCCCCCGAGCATCCCAGACCGCAGATATAGCCGCCCGGAGGCCAACAGGGGAGAGCCCCGCCCCCTGAGTTCAGGATGCTCTCATCCACGATTTCCAGTTCGCTCAGGTCTATGTGACGCATGACAACCTCCTTTCTCGGAGTAGGACCAAGTATTGGCTCCATCCACCGGGGTTCCACCATCAAAATACTCATGTTCCGGGGAAAAATCAAGAGGCCCGGGGAGGATTTTCTCTCCACCTATGGACGGATTTTTCCCTTGGGGGAAATCGGACTTGTGGCCGATATGGCCGTTCGGCCAATCGCTTGTACTCGCCAGATACATCCGACGTAACTATTCAGCCCGATGAAGATCGCCCTCTTGGCGCCGATGGGAAATCGGCCTCCTCTGGGCGCTTTCACGCCAGGCGTCAACCTCCGTTGACGCCCTGGGAGGACGGCGCAGGCTGTCCAGAGGCCGCAGGCCCAGAGAGGCTGACTTT
Source organism: Anaerolineae bacterium (assembly GCA_036172315.1). Taxonomy (GTDB): domain Bacteria; phylum Chloroflexota; class Anaerolineae; order B4-G1; family DUEL01; genus SpSt-77. Next base: position 8,327 of record JASFBC010000305.1, read on the forward strand.
CAGTCAGCGCTGAATAGTTACCATCCGACTTGCCTAGGGGGGTGGTTCCCGGTTAGCACGGGCTGATCGGAGACGTCCACGCAGGAGGTACCTGGAAGCGCTCTCCGAGAAACCGATTTCCGGTAGTGATGCTCTTTTCCTCAGGGCGGGCGTCGGCCGGAGGTTTCGGCGACCAGGAGGCAGTAGGCGGCCAGTTGGAGGACGTGGGAGGCATAGGAGCGGGCCGGCGCGCGGGCGGATTTGACCTCCACCGGGATCAGGTCCGCGCCGTCGGCCAGGATGT
>JASFBC010000306.1:0-6815 GCA_036172315.1 Anaerolineae bacterium
AGCGGGCGCGACAAAGCGTGAAGACCGCCGTTCGCCCAGTTGCGTTCGGCGAGTGAAAGCGATACAATGGTTTCCAAAGAGCCGCAACCCGTTCAAGCCTTGCGAACTGCAAACGGGCGCGTCCATTTCAAAGGCACGCGCAAGAGAATGGCAACTGCGGGCAATGGCACGGCAGGGCGGAAACCTACATCACGAGAAACCACCTGGGCGGTGTGACACTCGGCGTAACTCCTACGACACAGGAGCGCGTGGCTTGCAACGCGACATTGTGCAAGCGAGTTACCAAACCAGAGGTGCGTGTTTCGCCGCGTCTGGCGAAGCCGACAGCAAGTAGCCCAGCAGAGCATTGAGTAAAGTGGCAAAGGGCGAACGCTGAAAGCAAGCGCGAGCGTGGTCTGAAGTGGCAAGGTTGAGCAAGCGTGGGTGTCTTGCAGGAATGAAAGACGCGCAAAGGGACGATAGCGTCTTTCCGAAATGCAGGGCGCTGGCTAACCAGCGCATCCAGCCGACACGCTCCGCTCGCTGCGCTCGCTCCGCGTGCGGCTGATGCGCGTGCCGTTAGCCCGCCTCTTTCACAAGAAGCGAAGCGTTGACGTAATGGCGAGGGGTATAGATGGAATCCTTTATCACCTTATTGGCCCTAGTCTTGTTAGTTATAGCCGCCGCGGTCATCGCTGGCATCGTGATCCATAACCGCAAGAGACGGCAGCCGAGGCGACCGGAAGGGGCAGAGAAATATATCGTGCCACAGGAACCTCAACCGCCAGTAGTGGAGGAGGCAGAACGGACACTCGCAGGGGAAACGCCACTGACACCGCTAGCGGAAACCCAGCCGACGGGAATAGATGAAGCACACCTGCCGGCAATGGCCGAAATGCAGCCTACAGCGGTAGAGGAGGCCCAATCCCGAAAAGGGCAGGAAGCGCAACCCATAGCAGAGGAGACTTCATGGGCGACGGTACAGGAAGCCCAAGAGACAGTTCCGGCTGAGACTCAACCAACAATCATTGTTAAGGAAATACAAACCTCGCGAGCAGGGGAGACCCAGGCCATAGCCGTAGAGCAAGCCCAAGCAATACAAGCCCAAGCGATAGCAGCAGAGGAAACAGAGCCGACAGTAACAGAACGGACCCAACCACAAGGAGCGGAGAAAGTTCAGCCGGAAGGTGCTGAGGAAGCAGGAGCGGAGGTAAAGAGGGGGGCGCGAGAACCCATCAAGAAGGGAGGCAAACCGCGCGGGTCCACTCAGGACCCTGAGAAAGAGCGAACGCAAGGAATCCAACCTCGCCGCTCAAAGCCCGAAATCGTTTGCTGGGAAAGAGAACGGCAGTGGATCGCCGCTGTGGAAGTGCCAGAAGAACTACTCACAAAACCCGGTTTGACAATCCTTCAAAATGGATTTCCCCTCTCGCAAGACGAATCCAAAGAGACTTGTTGGCGTCTAGAGCAGGTATTTGGCGAAGTGATAGTCCGCTGGAACGAAGACGAGGCTGTCCAAGAGGCCAAGATCGTGCTTGGGCAGGACGGTTATCTTCTGTTCAAACTGGGTGGCCAAGACTTAAATCGAGGGCGATTTGTTCGATCTCCGTCCTCAGGGTCATATCTCGTGATGGCCCCAGACAACTGGGAGCGTGACGAAACATTCTCAGGGCCGCCGCCAATGAAGCCTGAACCTGTATCGCTCGCCGGTTACAACGCTCACTTCTTTCTTGACCTTGACAAGGGCAGTAACGACAAGATTGCTTTCCTCCTCCCCGAGGGACGGCAATTGGTCATCAAATTGAAGTCGCCGCGTTTTGAATTGGTGGGGAGACAACTCGAGGATGCAAGTGAACATATAGGACCACTTTTCAGTGAAAGGCCGCCACGGATTCGTGCATTCGATGCGCAAGCATGGAAAGATGTTGGGACGATCGTTGTTGGCGAAGAGGGCAGTGGTCGAGGGAAGTGGCGAACGGCATTTAATCCTGATCCAAGTCAAATAGAACAGGACTTGCCTTCGGAGGTGGCGGACAGAAAGGGCGGATGGTATTTTCTCAGGTTCTATGACCAGGATGGCGGGTTGATTGAGAGCATGGATTTTAGGTTTCTGACTGTCTTGAGAGAGATCGGGTTACCCCCACTGCCTCACCTTCCTACTGGAGATGGACATAAGCCGGCTTGCATCGAATTGGTTCACGAAGCTGATTGCGCGGTGCAGCCAGTAAGCAATCTAGCGAAGATTCAAGTTGAGCGTCAGAATGACAAAACACTCCTGAGGGTCCCGCCTGATCCGACCTGCGACGAGTCCCGGTGGTCAATAGGCCCAAAGGGCGGGCCCGGGGTGGAAGTTACTATCAATGTAGAGAGAATCTGGTGGGCTATAGGAGAAGAGAACAAGCCACCCGCTAAATGGCAGGACCGACCTGTCGAACTCTCTAGTGAAGATTTTAAAGCTACATCGAACAAGGCGCTGTGGTTGCGACTCCCAAGACGCCGTTGGGTGGATCAGGTGCTGGTAGGCTTTCAACGCTCCAAGGCCAGACCCTATGACGTGAGGGTAACAGAGCACACAGTTGCCATCCCGTTTCGCGAGTTCGGCGATTCTAGTGAGATACGCGATCAAACACAAGAATATCCTCTGAGGCTCTGGATTACACGTAACCAGCAAGAGATAGAGGGAGTTCTTGCTGTCCTACAGAGGTCACAATTGCCGGTAGCGCCTCCGCATTCACCTTCTCTCCGAAGTTGGTCTGGTTTGGGCAGAAAGAAGACCGCCATGGCGAAGGCAGTGATGCGGAATGGCGCCGGGGAAATCCAGGTGAACGGAAGGCGCCTGGATGATTATTTCAAGCCAGCACCCCGCAGAGCCAAGCAATTCTTAGAACGACTGCTTGGGCTGGAGGAAGTGCGTGGTCTATTATCACAGATGGAAGTGAACATCACCGTTCAGGGAAGCAATCCAACGACTATGCAGCAAGCCAAAGCAGTGACCCATGCCATAGCACGTGCCCTAATGGATTATGATCCCCGGCTGATGCCTTTGCTGCGGCAAGCAGGATTTGGAGGAGTCAGAGTGAAAGCCTCTAAAGCCAATAGGAGAGGTAAGCAATGAACCCAGTAGAATTGGCATCCCGGATTGAAGAAAGATATCGCCGCTATCTCAAGACCACCTTTTACTTCAAAGACCCGGTACTTCGTAGGTCTTTTGAACAAGCTTTGGACTCGGGGCATCTGAGCAAGGGGCCGTATCTTGAAGCCACACCGGTCTTCCGGCGTGGCCGGATGCCAAGGCAGTTATTCCCAACACTTCTTGGCCATCAACCAGATGAAGGCTTTCTGAAAGCAGTGGAGGGCGGTAGACCTCTCTACAAACATCAGGAAGAAGCGATTCAGAAAGTGTTCGAAGGACGTAATATAGTTGTGGCGACGGGTACAGGGAGCGGAAAAACTGAGGCTTTCCTGTATCCCATCTTGCTCCACCTTTACCAGGAATTTGAAACAGGGCAATTAGGACCTGGTGTGCGCGCCCTGATCCTGTATCCGATGAATGCCCTGGCAAACGACCAACGAGAACGCTTAGGAGAAATCTGCAAGCGGCTTAAAGAGACGAATTCTCCCCTTCAATTCACCTTTGGACAGTATATCGGTGAGACACCCGAGGATGAAAACGACTCCCAGCGACATGCACGAGACCACCTGGCGGAACGGGATAAGCAGGGTTACTCAATCCTTGAAAACGGGAATGTGGTGCACGGGGAATTGGTGCTTCGCTCTGAAATGCGCCGCACACCGCCCCACATTCTCCTGACGAATTACTCGATGCTGGAATACCTGCTGCTGCGGCCTGACGACAGCCCGCTTTTTGACAACGAACGCGCCCGGTGGTGGACATTTCTCGTGCTGGATGAGGCCCATCAATACCGAGGCTCGCGTGGCATTGAGATGGCGATGCTTCTGCGCCGGCTCAAACAAAGGCTTCGTGAGGGTGGTCGCTCAGAGCCGTTCCGCTGTATCGCTACCAGCGCCACGCTCGTCGGTGGAGAGGGTGATCAAGGAGCCGTTGCCCAGTTTGCCTCGGACCTATTTGGTGAAGAGTTCCGTGAGGAGGATGTAATCCTGGGAGAGACGATTCCCATTCTGGAGCCGGGCCCGAAAAGATTGTCTCTCGCAGATTACCAAGGGCTCAAGAGAATTCTTCAAGAAAAGCAACGACCGAACCCAGCACTGCTTGGCGCATTGGCAGGCCAGGTGGATGTATCCCTGCCCGGTGGGGATGAGGCCGAAACGGCGGTCGGCAGGATCCTTCAAGGTGACGCCAGGGCAACTGCCCTTCGCCGCCTGATCACAGGTAATCCCGTTGAAGTTCCGAGGATCGCTAATCAGGTCTTCGACGACTTGCCAGAAGGAGAGCGGGTTTCTGCTTTGGCGGAACTGGTTGAACTTCTCCTGCAAGCAAAGGATCCTTCATCAGGTGCGCCTCTCTTGTCCGCTCGGTACCATCTGTTCCTGCGATCGCTTGAAGGTGCGTTTGTTTCTCTCTGGCCCGAGAAAAGAGTCTTCTTGGAGCGAAAAACATCTGGTGAAGAGGGCGCAGCTTTCGAGGTGGCATTGTGTCGGCAGTGCGGTCAACACTATTTTGTTGCTCAGAACAATTTTAGGGGTGGGAAAATTCAAGAGGCGATCCGGGACCCGAACGACGTCAATTTCGGAGCGACATTCCTTCGGCCGATAGAAACTGATGAGGAAGCGAGCGAGGCTGACGAAGATGGAGGTACCCAACGTGAGCTGTTTTACCTCTGCGTTCAGTGCGGCGAAGCGCAGCGGAGCAAGCCGACGTGTGGACACAATAACTTCATCCGCGTTGTCAAGGAAGACGCTCCCGAAGATGAGGATCGAGCCGACCAACTTGCGAAATGCGGCGCCTGTGGATATTCCGCCGCCGGGCGCGACCCCGTGCGGGAGGTTGTCCATGGCACCGATGGGCCCCACGCGGTGATAGCCACGACTCTCTATCAAAGCCTTCCAGAAAAACGCAGGAAGGTGCTTGCTTTTGCTGATGGACGACAGGAGGCCGCATTCTTTGCATGGTATCTCGAAGATTCATATAAGGACATTCTCAGTCGCAATTTACTTCTTAAAGCCGTCCAAAAGCTGAATCCCCACACGCCAGAAGGTTTGTCTTTGCGGGAATTAGCTACAGAACTGCGTACCCTTTTCCGAGAGAGGCAAGTCTTTCCGCCGGCTATAGGAGACCTGGAGTTACGTCGCGAGGGTTGGTTGGGTCTTTATCGTGAATTCCTTACAGACGAGCCGAGAATCTCGCTGGAGGGTGTTGGCCTGGTTCGATGGTCCATCAAATGGCCTGATTGGTTCAAGACCCCAGAAGTGTTGACGAATCCACCCTGGTTGCTCAGTGAGCAAGAAGCACGTGATCTGGTATTTCTTCTGTTAGACACAATGCGAACTGACAGGGCGGTGGAACTGCGCACAGAGAAAGGCATCTCCCTGAACTGGAACGACCTTAACCTCCAAGCGTCGCCAATGCGTTTCCGAATCGGCGATCCCAAGAGGAAGAAAGGTGTGCGGAGCTGGGATGGCAAGCAAGGAAAGCGCGCCCGTTTTTTGGCTAAACTGCTTATGAGGATAAGAAACGGTCTTTCAGAGGAGGAAGCAGTCAACGAAGCCGTGAATGTCCTAAGAGCCATTTGGGAAACTGTAAGTCAATGTGATGAAAATGCTCCTTCTTCCGATGACCGCCTGCTCCTCTCTATAGACGACGCGCGGAGATTGAATCCTGACTGGTGGCGACTGCATCTCATCACTGATAACGGTACAATCTTCCAGTGTGATACCTGTGGCCGTCTTCAGACCATCTCGGTTCGCGGTGTCTGCCCAAGGCATCGCTGTCCAGGGACACTCAAGCCCGTACAGGTGAGCGACCTCAAGCTCAACCACTACCGCTCCCTTTACGAAGAGGATTTGCCGGGGATGCTACGTGTGGAAGAACATACGGCGCAACTCGACAAGGAGAAGGCTCGGGAGTTTCAGAGAGAGTTCCGTAGTGGGAACATCCATGTCCTGAGTTGCTCAACGACCTTTGAATTGGGCGTGGACTTGGGCGACCTTGACATTATCTTTCTTCGCAACGTTCCTCCGGAAGCGTTCAATTACGCGCAACGAGTGGGGCGATCCGGGCGCCGAAGTAGATACCCGGGATTTGCTATCACCTATTGTCGCCGTGGACCCCACGACCTCTACCACTTCTCCGAGCCTGAGCGGATGCTCGTCGGGAAGGTTCATCCCCCTGTCCTGAGTCTTCGGAACGAGAAGATCATCACGCGCCATATCGCGGCGGTGGCTCTCTCCCGTTTCTTCCGCACCTCTCCAGAAAGGTTTCAAACTGTGAAGAGCCTCTTTAAAGACCTAGAACGACCATCCGGCACGGCCGATTTCAGAACCTTCCTTTACGAGCATCGGGCTGAGCTGGAAGCATCTCTGCGCGCGATTGTTCCAACTGATATGATAACGCAACTCGGATTAGACAACGGGGACTGGATAAATCTGATCGCTAGTGATGAAAGTCGATTGTCCCTTGCTGAGGCTGAAGTGTCAAGCGACTACCGTACGGTAATACAGTTTGAGAAAGAAGCTGGAGATCAAAGGAAATATCAAGACGCAGAGTGGGCACGCAGACGTGCGGATACAATCGCGTCTGAAGAAGTGCTTTCGTTTCTTTCCCGTAAGGCTGTGATCCCGAAGTATGGCTTCCCTGTGGACGTGGTAGAACTGGATACCCAAAGAACGCAACAAAACCAAGAAGCGTTTGAAGTCCT
>JASFBC010000307.1:0-6133 GCA_036172315.1 Anaerolineae bacterium
GTGCGCTTTCACAATATCTTCGGTCCCCTAGGCACCTGGGACGGCGGGCGGGAGAAGGCACCGGCGGCACTGTGCCGTAAAATTGCGGTGGCGAAGTTGACCGGTAACCCTGAGGTGGAAATCTGGGGCGATGGCGAGCAAACGAGATCGTTCTGCTACATTGACGACTGCGTCAAGGGTATCTATCTGCTCATGCGATCGGATTATCATGAGCCGCTCAACCTGGGTCAGGACCGATTGGTGACCATTAATCAACTGGCGGATATGATTGCCGATATTGCTGGCATTCGCATTGTGAAGAAGCATGTACCTGGGCCCCAGGGTGTTCGTGGGCGTAACTCGGACAACACCCGGCTGCGCCAGGTGCTGGGATGGGAACCGGAGGTTTCGCTGGAGGAGGGGCTGGCCCGCACCTATGTGTGGATTGAGGAGCAGGTACGGGCGAAATTAGCCACGTCCTCAGAGAGGGAAAACCTGGTGGCGATGTTGGCTCACAGCCGGGTTGTCTCGAAGGTTACTACTTGAATCTGTTGAACTTCATCGAGGAGTGATTCAATCATGAATGTAGCCTATTCCGTTGTAGGGCTTGGCAAGTTAGGCGCCAGCATGGCGGCGGCGATTGCCTCCCGGGGTTTCTACGTGATCGGCGTGGATGTCAGCCACCGCGCTGTGGAGCTTGTCAACGCCGGTCATGCGCCGGTGCAGGAGACCAATCTGGAAGAGACCATTGCGGCCAATCGGGAGCGGCTGCGGGCCACACTCAGCCATCGTGAGGCCATCTTGAACTCGGACGTGACTTTTGTAGTTGTACCCACGCCAAGCGATGATCGAGGGGCGTTCTCGCTCCAGTACGCAGCCTGGGCCTTCCGTGAGATTGGCCGCGCGTTGAAAGAAAAAGATGGTTATCACAACGTTGTGCTGACAAGTACAGTTCTGCCTGGCTCAACTCGATATGGTTTGCTGCCAATCCTGGAACGAGAATCAGGGAAGGTCTGCGGCCGCGACTTCGGGCTGTGCTATAGCCCGGAGTTCATCGCCCTGGGCAGTGTGATCCACGATTTCCTTAACCCGGATTTTACGCTGATTGGGGAGTTTGACGAGCGTTGCGGCAGCCAATTAGAAGCCTGCTACGCCCAGATAATGGAGAATAACCCGCCGTGCCAACGGATGAGCATTGAGAACGCGGAACTAACGAAGATTGCCGTGAACACCTTTGTGACCACCAAGATCACCTTCGCGAATATGCTGGCCGACCTGTGCGAGCGCATTCCAGGTGGCAACATTGATGTGGTGACGAATGCGCTGGGCTTTGACCGGCGCATCGGCCACAAGTATCTCAAAGGCGCATTAGGTTATGGGGGCCCGTGTTTCCCGCGTGACAATGTCGCTCTGGGGTTTATCGCGCGAGCCCTGGGCAGTCGCGCGGAGTTGGCGGAGGTAACGGATAGCACTAATCGGGCGCTGCCTGAGAAAATCGTGGAGCGCGTGCGGCCTTTGATTCGCAAGGGCGCCACTGTCGCCGTGTTGGGCTTGGCCTACAAGCCTTTCTCGCACGTAGTCGAAGAGTCCCAGGGCATCTACCTGGCAAAGGCGCTGTCCAGACTCGGTGCACGGGTGGTGGCATATGACCCACTGGCAGGCGAGATGGCACGGGCTGAACTGCGGGATCAGGCTGTAGTCCTGGATTCGCTTGAGGACTGCTTGGCGCAGGCCGAAGTGGTGCTGATCACCACGCCCGATCCGGCCTTTCAAAGGTTGACCGCTGCCGATTTTGAAGGGAAGAACTCCAAGATGACCGTGGTGGATTGCTGGCGCATTCTGGACAAGGAATTGGCGGGACATCCGCATGTCCGTTATATCCCCATCGGCCGGAGCGTTGACGACGAAGCCAATGCCACGCGATTGGCTGAATTGTGGAACCGTACTGCCCAGGGAGAACATTGAGATGACCTTGCGACTGGCGCTGGCGCAGATCAATACGACTGTCGGTGATCTGATCGGCAATCGAGACAAGATTCTGTCGTGGATGGACAGGGCACGAGGGATGAAGGCAGACATCGTTGCCTTCCCGGAAATGGCCATCACGGGCTATCCACCCGAAGACCTGCTGCTCAAACCAGACTTCGTTGAAGCGGCCGTGCATACGCTCCATGAGATTGTGCCTGCCAGTGAGGGTCTGACGGCTATTGTTGGGTGTGTACACGCAGACGACGACCTGTACAACGCGGCAGCCATTCTGCACGATGGCCAACTGGCGGGAATTTACCGCAAGCAATACTTGCCCAATTACGGCGTGTTTGATGAGAACCGCTACTTTCGGGCGGGGCAGCAACGGCTGGTCTTTTCCTGCAAGGGAGCATTGTTCGGGGTGAGTATCTGCGAGGACATCTGGTATCCCGATGGGCTGCCGGAGGCGCAGGCGTCGCACGCAGGGGCTGAACTGCTGATAAACATCTCTGCCTCACCGTACCATATGGGCAAGGGACAGGCGCGTGAGCGGATGCTGGCTACGCGCGCGGCGGATAACACGGCCTTTGTCGCTTACTGCAATCTCGTGGGTGGGCAGGATGAGCTGGTCTTTGATGGTCACAGCCTGATCTGTGGGCCACAGGGGGACATCGTTGCTCGGGGGAAACAATTTGAGGAGCAGTTGGTGGTAGCAGATCTGGACATGCGGCAGGTCTTCCGCTGGCGGCTGTACGATCCACGGCGGCGGAAGATCAACAATCCCGGTGGCGATGCTTTCCAGCGGGTGGAGCTACCTGAATTGGACTCCATTTCCGAGCGGGAGGTTATTGTGCCAACCCTGGCCACACCGCTGGAGCGGGTAGCCGAGGTGTACCACGCGTTGGTGTTGGGAACCCGCGATTACGTGCGCAAGAATGGCTTTCGGCAGGTGGTGTTGGGCCTCTCCGGCGGCATTGACTCCTCGCTGACTGCCGCCATTGCTGCCGATGCCCTGGGGCCGGAGAATGTTACCGGCGTGGCCATGCCCACCCGCTATTCGTCCTCCCACAGCCTAGAGGACGCTGAACAGGTCGCCAAGAATTTGGGCATTCGCTTCCTGACGATCCCCATTGACGGCACCTTTCAGGCGTTTCTGGATATGCTGGCGCCGGTGTTTGAAGGACGTGAACCCGACGTGACCGAGGAAAACATCCAGCCCCGCATCCGGGGCACGCTGCTGATGGCCCTCTCCAACAAATTCAGCTGGCTGGTGCTGACCACCGGCAACAAGAGCGAGGTGGGCGTAGGTTATGCCACCCTCTACGGCGATACCGCCGGTGGCTTTGCGGTGATCAAGGATGTGCCCAAGACGCTGGTGTATGAATTGGCTCGCTATCGGAATGCTCAAGCGGGATGGGATGTCATTCCGCAGCGGGTTCTGGAAAAGGCACCATCGGCCGAGTTGAGGCCGAACCAGTTCGACACGGACTCCTTGCCGCCCTACGAAATTTTGGACCCTATTCTGCACTCCTATGTGGAAGAGAGTTGCAGCATTGCTGACATTGCGCGGCGCGGCCTTGATGAGCAAACAGTGCGACGGGTGATCCAAATGGTAGACCGCAACGAGTACAAGCGCCGTCAAAGCCCGCCGGGGGTGAAGATCACGCCACGGGCTTTTGGCAAGGATTGGCGGCTACCGATTACCAATCGGTATCGCGGTTGATGTCCGACGATCTTCATCTCCGTGACTTTCCGTTCGCAAGTAGCCCAGAAACTGCTTGGCTGGCTTCCGAGCGTGAGGGGCTTTGCTATCGTTGGCTCCTGGCTGTTCAGATTATTGCCTGTCAACCCCTTTGTGGATGTCTACGTGAAGGGAAAGCCTTTCCGGTTGGATTTGCGCTACCGGTCGCAGTTGGCGATCATCAAGAACTGGCCGCCTGAGCAGGCTGAAATAGATTTTGTCCTCCGGCACCTGCAGCCTGGTGATGTTTTCTTTGATCTGGGCAGTAACTGGGGGCTGTACACAGCGGTTGCGGCAACTGTCGTTGGAGAGGATGGGTTGGTCGTTGCCGTCGAACTGAATCCAGAACCATTCGCAAAGTTATTGTGCTTGGTTCATACGTCTGCTTCGACGAATGTATTGGCCTTCAATGTGGCATTGAGTGACGTCTCAGGTGATCGCGTTGGCATTGTAAAGCCATGGTACCGGAGCGATACTGCCAGTTTCATCTCCAAGGCTGCGAGCGACCAAGCAGGTGCGATAACTACCAGAACGCTCGATAAGCTGTGGAAGCAGATAGGCTCTCCTCAGGTACGAATGGTTAAGTTGGATGTCGAAGGTTTCGAGCCACTCGTGATCGGGGGGGAGGGAATTCTTTACGAGGGGTGTCACCGATTTTGTTCTGGTTGAAGTATCCGAGTGGACTGAGGCGAGGACGGGCGTGCACTATTCAGAGATCTACAGAGAGTTAGCCCGGTGTGGATTCGAACAGGTATATGTCTTTCAAGACAACGGCCTTGTGCGCGTCGGAGACAGTGAGAAGGCAGCGCTGATTGTTAACACTCAAGTTTAGACAAACGCGACCGCCCTGACCGTTAGTCAGGGTAGAGCTTGTACCTTACCAAGCGTATTTTCAAGCGGTTTGTGCCGTTGCCACGCCCTTTTTGACTACTTTGTAGCGCACTTTGGGCGTTCTCCGCCTGCCTTTGGGCCAGCCAGGCGGCTTTCCGCGCCGTTTCGGTTCTCGGGCCGGCGAGCCGATCAGCACAAAAATCGGTTTCAGGCTCTGGCGTACCCGCTGTGGGGTCAGGCGCGCTTGCCGCTTTTGCCAAGGCAAAGGCGTAGCCTCCACGATGGGACGGGCCAGGAAGAGCATCCAGTGCGCCAGCACTACCAGATACGTCCAGGTATCGCCGGTTTCGGCGCGCTGAAAGCGGGGCAGGGTCCAGCCCAGGTTCTCTTTGCGGAAACGCACGCCCGGCTCAACCGGCCAGCGCTGCCCATAGGCGTTCCAGATGGTATGCGCCGTGACGATGATGTGGGACAGCATGGCCGGCGGCGCCAACCAGACGGCTTCGGGCGGTTTCGGGCGTTCCTGATGCACGCGGGCACGTACCACGTCATAGACCAGTACGGGAGCTTTGCGCTCATGCAGGCCGTTCCAGCGCTCCAAGCGCACCTGTCCATCGTGTTCGTCTGCGAATGCTGCAACTTCGTCGGGCTGCCCCCAGGTAGCAGGGTCTTTGAAGTCAAAGCGGCTGCCGTGTTTGCGCGGACGCCCGCGTCGGGGTGTGGAGGCAGGGGGCACCGGGCGATACAGCACCAGGTCACGCCGTAAGCGGGCGACAACGCCGACCCGCAAGCCCTGCACCGGTTGCAGAAAGCCTGCGTTGCCGTACTTGCCGTCGGCGACAACGATGTCCAGCGCTTCCGGACAGTCGCTGCGCAGGCAGGCCAGTTCCTGAACCTGTGCTGCTCCCACCTGCTGGGCGGTCTGGTCGCTGGAAATGCGCCGCACATCCAGCGGCAGCGACCAACTGGAATGCGCCTCCGCGCACCATTCCAACAGCGAATAGGGATAGCCAATCGTCACCGTGCCGCCGTTGACAGCGCTGGAGGCCTGATAGACATACTGCAGGTCTGCCAGCGTTCGCCCGCGTGGACGTGGCCAGCAGGAACCATCCAGCGGGAAGACGCAAATCCCTTCTTGCGGCAGGTGTTTGACCAGCAGGCGGCGCAGCGCTGCGGCAGCGACCTGGCCATCTTCGACAGAGGCATACAGGCTTGGCCATTCCCGCCGAAAACGCTCGCTCTGGCTCAGGTAAGCAAACGAGGCGAACGTTTCGCCCGTCAGCAAGGCGTCCAAGGTGTCAAACAAGGCATCCCGCCGCGCTAGAAAGACATGCTCGTATACCTCTTGACGAAATTCAATAAGTCTGTTAATGTTCTCTTTGGTAGCCGCTTGAGTTTTCACAACCCCAAGTTTCTACCAAAGGGCGGTTTTGTTCAAGGGCAGAACCGCCCCAAACTTTGTCTAAACTCGAGACCTTTATCAACCCCCGAAAAATATCATTTGTTCATAGACTGGATTGCGCTGCGATGAATTTAACCCGCTTACGAACGCTCCTGGCTGAAAAAGGGGCAGGAGACCCTGTATTATCGGCCTTCTTCGCTCTGGCTGGAGAT
>JASFBC010000308.1:0-19631 GCA_036172315.1 Anaerolineae bacterium
GCGGCGCCGGGGGCCGTCGTCGGCGCAGGGCACAGGCAGTAGATTGCCCCTCGTAACAGCTCTGCGGAGCCCGTGCCGGCTGCCATCCCCCCTTCGGGATGACGCAAGATGGGATCGCCCCCGACGAAATGCACAGAGCTCGGCAGCACCTCATCCGCCCATTGCAATACAGGCCCTTTGATGCTCGCGGTGTCGGTGATGACGCACCCTGGCTTCAACACATGCGTGATGGCCTCCATCGTCTCCCGGATCGCCATCACCGGCAGGGCTAGGATGATGAAATCTGCATCCTCGCAGGCGCGGATCAGGTTCCATTCGGTGCGATCCACCGCGCCGGCCTTGCGAGCCGCCGCCGCGATGCCTGGCTCCCGATCGTGGCCGATCACCTCGAACTCCCGATCCCCCTGACATAGGGCTATCCCGATCGAGCTGCCGACCAATCCCAGACCGACAATCGTGATCTTCGCCTTAGCCATTGGACATATCACCCCAGCAACAGGCGCAGCGTCGCCGTCACCGGCGGCATCAAGATCCAGCCGAGCAGGTTTATCGGCAGGATGATCAGAGCCAATAGGATGAAGGGGCCATATGGCTCCAAGCGCCGAAACTGATACGCTAGGCGAGGGGGCAATAACCCCGCCGCTACCTCGAACCCATCGAGTGGCGTGATGGGCAAGAGGTTGAAGAAGCAGAGGGCCACGTTTAGCAGAATGAACTGCTGCGTGAACAGGATCGGGCTGGGCAAGATCGCCCATACGCCGCTGCGACGGTCTACCATCGGCATCTCTGCCGCCTGAACGATCATCGCCATCAGCGAGGCCAACAGGAGGTTGGATAGAGGCCCGGCTGCAGCCACCAGCAGCCGCCCCCACCGCGGGTCTATGCGGATGTTCCACGGGCTCCAGCGCACCGGCTTCGCCCAGCCGAAGCCGGCGATCAAGAACATGAGCGAGCCCAGCACGTCCAGATGGGCGCGCGGGTTCAGCGTCAGCCGACCCTCGCGCCGCGGCGTCGGATCGCCGAGGCGAACAGCGACCCAAGCGTGGGCGAACTCATGGACGGTGAGCGCGATGACGAGGATCAACAGGCGCGCGAGCAATAACGGCAACGACATCCCCGAAGTCAACACAGCCTTCTCTCCGAGTTCATCCGGGCAGCCTATGAGCCATCCCGATTTTGACGGCAACAGGATTATAACATACCTTATTTGCTCGCCCAAGCCGCGGAAGTTTGACCTGTCAGCAAGCCGAAAGCTCCTTTTCAGACGCCCTGCGTGCGGGGCCGGGAGCAAGGGTGAAGGCCGTAGAGGCAGAGCAGCCGCTTCGTAAGCGGCCGGTTGTCGGTTCAACTCCGACGGGTGGCTCCTGAATCCCCGGGGGCCCAATTGGGGACCAGCCTTCCGGCCCCCGATGCTCCCCTACTCCCGACATGCCCCGGAATCCGGGGCTTTTTCTGTATGGGCATGACGGTATCGCCTCCACACCGACCGGACCCCTGGCGCCTGATCTGGCGCACGGCCACGGGGAATATCCCGCTGGCCGTGTGTCTCCTTGTACTGGCACTCTATCTCCTCCTCCTGGCCTGGATCCCCCAGTTTCCCTCCGGACCGGCGACGATGGACCGATGGCTGGTCCAGACCCGCTTCGGCCCCTGGACCGGCACTATGTACCGGCTGGGCCTCTTCTCCCTTATCGGTTCCCCCGCCATATCGGTCATCCTTTCCCTGCTGGCGTTTCTGGTGTTTCTGCGCACGGTAGAACGGGCGGACGGACTTCGGTCTTGCCCCAGCAGGGGCGGCCGGAGTCGGTGGGCCGATATTTTCCCCCTTCTGGCCTACCTGGGTGTCCTGCTTCTGCTGGCGGGACTGCTGATCGGCCATCGGTGGGGATGGCGGGAGGAAGGCCTGATCGGCCCGGAGACCGCTCTCTCTTCAGGCCATCCGAAGCAATATCGGATGGGCTTCGGGCCTTCGCTGACGGTTCGGGCCGCCGACGAGGCTGGCCGTCCCCTCAAACTCCAGCAGACGGCCCGCGATCCGGCGCAAACGGAACTGGTCCTGTATCTGACCCCCTCATGGCGGGAGCGCTCATTCGCCATCCCCGAGAGGGGTCTGGTGGTCCGATTGGGAGTCCAGGGCGATTTCTCGGCCCATAGCCCGGTCCTGGTGGAAATCTTCCGGGCGCCGGGAGGTGAGCGGGTTCAGGAGGCAGAGGTGGAAGGAGACCGCTTCTCTCTGACGGTGGACGGGGTCCATCTGGAGATTTCCCGGCAACCCTACCCGATTCTGGCCCTGGCCAATGACCCGGGGCTTTGGCCAAAATGGATAGGGCTGGTCCTGGGGGCAGTGGGGCTGGTCGGCATGCTGAGCCCGGGGGGACGAAAGGGACGCATTCTGGGCCTGCTTCTCGCCGTACTTACCGTACTGGTCGCTGGCCTGGGAGGTTATAGTTTGGGGACTCGCGGAACGCTGGCCGCGCTCCCCTTCCAGTTGGAGACGACCGCCCTCTGGCTGGTCGGCCTGGCCCTCTGGTTGCTCCGGCAGAACGAATCGCCGAAGGAGCCGGGTTGACGGCTCCCCGACAATACGGTATACTTCCAGTAGCCAATCACGACAGCCGACGGACGACAAGCGCTATAGCCAGTCGCCCGTGGTCAATGGTCAGCGGTCTGTAAGGAGGAACACCGATGAAGGTCTCTTGCCTGCAGGAGAATCTGGCTCGTGGTCTGAGCGTTGCCGGAAGGGCGGTCTCGGCCCGCTCGGCTCTCCCCATCCTCAGCCACATTCTTTTCACCACCGACGGGGGACGGCTGCGCCTCTCCTCCACCAACCTGGAGATGGGCATCCACTGCTGGATCGGCGGACGGGTGGAGGAGGATGGGGCTATCGCCGTACCGGCGCGGACGATCATTGACCTGGTCAACGCCTTCCCGCCGGACCGGGTGGACCTGCGCCAGGAGGTGCGCACGATGACCCTCAACGTCCGGTGCGGGCGGAGCGAGGCCAGCATCAAGGGCCTGGACGCGGTGGACTTTCCGCCCATACCCACCCCTGAGGAGGGCGTGCCGGATGGCATCTCCATAGACCCGGAGACGTTGCGGACCGCCATCACTCAGGTGGCCTTCGCGGCGGCCACCGATGAGGCTCGTCCCACCCTGACCGGTGTCCTCCTGCGGTGGGAAGCGACGCCCGCGGGTCCCGCCCTGACCCTGGCGGCCGCCGATGGCTACCGGCTGGCCGTCCGGCGGGTACCGTTGCCCGGGAGCGAAGTCGTGCGCCCCTTCAGCGTCATCGTCCCGGCCCGCACGATGACGGAGTGGGCCCGTATCTGCGGCGAACTGGCGAAGGGCCGGGAGGAACGCCCCCTCGTCCGCATCACCTTCACTCCCGACCAGAACCGCATCCTGTTCCAGGCCCAGACCCTGCCCGATGCCCCCGTCCCGATGGAGGTCGTGCTGGTCTCCCAACTCATCCCCGGCACCTTCCCCGACTATCAGCAACTGATCCCGCGCGACCGGAACACCCGGCTCATCACCGGGACGGCGGAATTCCTGAAAGCCTGCCAGACGGCCCATATCTTTGCCCGCGAGAATACCAACACCCTGCTCCTCCACATCCATCCTGGCTCCGACCTGGAGCCGGGGCGGCTGGTCGTCTCCGCCACCTCTGCCGAGACCGGCAGCGACGTAACCGAACTGGATGCGGCGATAGAGGGAGCGGCCGTGGAGATTGCCTTCAACGTCAAGTTTATCCTGGAGGCGCTGGGGGTGGTCAACTCGCCGCAGGTGATGGTGGACATCATCTCCCCTTCCAGCCCGGGCGTCGTCCGGCCCGTCGGTGGGGACGACTTCACCTACGTGGTCATGCCGATGACGCTGGAACGGTAGCAGGCATGGGAGAACTGCACGGCAAGGGGCTCTGGCTTCCCCTCTCCGGCGACCTGGATGGCGCGCGGGAGATGGCCGCCGCTATCGGCGCCACCCATCTCATCTACCGGGTGGGCATGCGGGGCATGCTCTTCGTGGAAGCCGCCCGATGGGTGGAAAGCCACGCCCGTCAGGCTGGACTGGTGCCTCTGGCTTGGATTCCCCTTTCTTTGGACGACCCCTTCGCCGAGGCTGCGCTGGTTGCGAAAGCCCGGCGCATGGGCTACGAGAGCGTAGTCCTGGAATTGACCGACGCAACGGCAGGGAAGACCGTCGCCGCCGCCACGCTGGGGCGGAAAATTGCAGAGGCCGGCGTAGAGCCGGAGCGCCTCTTCTACGCCGCCCCGCCCGACATCTGGCGGCATCCGGAGATTCCCTATCAGCAAATGAACGGCTTCTGTCGCGGTGGATTTATGCCCTGGTGCTCCCTGACCACCCAGCGGACACCCAGGACCGTGATAGATAAGTGGGCATACGGAGAACATGCTCGCTGGGGACAGGAATGGGGCAATATGCCGCCTCTCTATCCCGTCCTGGCGGTCGGGATGGATGAAGAGAGCCCCCGAAGGCCGGGTGTACCAGAGTTCCTGGAATGGGTCCAGGCGCTGGCGGCGCATAACCCGCCGTTCCTGAGCATCTATGGCGTTGCTTTTCTGGATCGGGACCTGTGGCCGATTCTGGCGTCGCTGGGGCCGACGGTGGCACCGCCCCCACCCGTGCGGCAGGTATCCCCTGGACCCCTCGTATCGGCGAAAGAAGAGCCGGCTCCCGCCACCGCCCAATTCCATATCGTGACCGTCAACGATACCATTTGGAGCATCTGCAAGCGATACAACATCTCCAGAGCCCAGTTCTGGGAATGGAATGGCCATCTCTGGGATGAGCGGGGGCTCCCCCGGGATGAGGTTTATCTGGAGGAGGGCTGGCGAGTACGGGTAGGTTAGGAGAAGCGAGAGATGCAGGACGATGACCGGCTGGGACGGGGGCAGTGGCTATCCGATTTTGAGGTAGATGCCGGGGCTCTGAGCGGGAAGCCGACGAAGGCGGCAGAAGAGAGCCGGAAAAAGCGTTCGGAGAAGCGGCCCGTTGGCCCGTCATCCGGAGGACTGGCTGGACTAATCGGGGCGCTCTCCCCTATGCAGCGGTTTGTACTGGCTCTGTTGCTGTTTCTGAACGTCGCCCTGCTCGGCTGTATGTGTCTGGTGATGACCGGGCGGGTTGTTCCCTTTTCCCCCTGAGGCTCTGGAAGAAACGACGTAACTATTCGGCCCCATGGAGATCGCCTTCCAGTCGGTGGGTCTGTCGTCCATCTTGAACGGACGGTGCAGGCCGCCCTCCGGCCGAAGGCCCAGAAAGGACGACCCCAGTCGACGCAAGCGCCGGGCATCGGCCTCCGTTGACGCTTCCAGAGAGGCTGATTTTCCGTCAGCGCTGAATAGTACGGAACGACTTTCTGAGAGCGATGAGGCGTCCGTCACCTGGCTGGGCCTTTTGGCACCGGCATCTTCTGCAATTCGGTCGCCAGGTGGGCCACCGCTTGTGCCAGAGGAGACTCTGGAGCACTCAGAGCCAGGGGTTTGCCGTGGGCTAATGCCCGCGCCTGAGACGGGTCAAAGGGGATCACCCCAGAGAGGGGATGCTTGATGACCCGCTGGAGAGCCTCTACGGGAGGCGCCGGTTCCGGCCCCGTCTGGTTCAGGACCAGTCGGACCTTGGGAGCGTAAGGTTTCAAAACTTGAAGCGTTCCCACGGTGGTCTGCAATGCGGATGGGTCGGCCCTCGTGACCAGAATGATGAAATCCGCTTTCCCCAGCACAGCCATCACCCCCTCGGTGAGAATCGCAGGAAGGTCCCCCACCACGTAGAGGAAATTTTCCCTCAAGGCTGTCAGGATTCCCAGTACCATTTCCGGGGACAGCCCCTCCCCCACGACGGGGACAAAGGGCGAAGCGAGCAAATGGACGCCGGAGGAGTGAGTCAGGAGGTAATTCCGGATGGTTGCTGAGCCGGGCCCAGAGGTCAGGAGGGCCAGAGCGGACCAATTGGGATCGGGTCGGAGTCCCATCTGAAGCGCGTCGTGCCCGGAGGAGGGAGAGAGGTCTACCAGACAGACCTGATTGGGTGATGAGCGGGCCAGGGTGACGGCCAAATTGACGGCCAGCGTGGTCACCCCCACTCCCCCCCGTAGACTCAGTACCGCGATTATCCCCCCCGCGACGCGCGGGGCAACTTGAGCAGTCAGCAGGCGGTTGACCCGCTCCAGAAGTTCCGCCATCGTGACGGGCTTGGCGATATATTCGTCGGCGCCGGCTGCCAGCGCGGCCTCCCGGTCTACTGGCTGGCCGCGCGCGGTGAGGATGATGATCGGGATCCGGGCAGTCGCCGGATTTTGCCGCAACTGGCGGCAGACCTCGTAGCCGTTCATCCCCGGCATCATCACATCTATAATGGCCAGGTCCGGCGGGTTCGCGCGGGCTTTCGCCAGACCATCTTCCCCCTCGGCGCTCAGAATCACTTCGTGCCCGCCTCGTTCCTCCAGAAGCATCCGGATCATCTGGAGCAAATCGGCGTTGTCATCTACGACCAGAATACGCGCCATGTCCTCCTCCTTCACCCCGGGCAACGCTTACTGCTATAATTATACCCTAATTTTGCGATATCACAATAGACCCGGTGGACTGTCGGGGCTATGTCTCTCGTTTGCCGGGTGCGAGTTGCACTTTCTGCAGAGTTGTGCTAAAATTTACTCGGTTTTCCGTTTCCCGTGGAACGCCGAAAACGGAGCCGA
Source organism: Anaerolineae bacterium (assembly GCA_036172315.1). Taxonomy (GTDB): domain Bacteria; phylum Chloroflexota; class Anaerolineae; order B4-G1; family DUEL01; genus SpSt-77. The sequence goes on from JASFBC010000308.1 coordinate 6,713, forward strand.
CCTTGGAAACACTCGGGGAAACCGAAAGGAACGTTCCTGAGGGAGACGTTCCACCGAAATCGCATAAAAGAGGCGGGGTGAACTCCATTATCTACTGGCGGGATGAAGTCCTGCCTCGCCGTCTTGCCCGTCTGGCCGTCTCCTTATGGGGGTGGAGCAGCGACCGACGGGCTTTCTGGTCGTTGCTGAGCCGCTCCTCGGCGCACGTCGCGCTGGTCATCGCCGCGTGTCTGGCCCTCCTGCTGAGCACCATCCGTATCCCCGCTTGGGCCGCCCGCTCCCTTACCTCCGCTGCTGACCTCTTCGCCTCTCAGAATCACATCCAAAACTCCCGGGCCGCGCTGGCCGAGATTACAGCCCGCAACGGCCACGCGGTCAAACCGGACCCATGGGCCCCCATTGCGCTGCGGGCTAATCCCCACACCGAAATCCCCAAGCGCCCCCGTCTGGGTGTCATTACATACACCGTCCAGTTAGGGGACACCGTCCAGGCCCTCGCGGCCCGGTTTGACCTGCAACCCACCACCATCATGTGGGCCAATCCCGCTGTGGAGGATGCCCCGGACCTGCTGCGGATCGGGCAGGAACTGGTCATCCTGCCGGTGGATGGGGTTTACCACACCGTTAAAGAAGGCGAGACGCTGGAGTCCATCGCCAAAAAGTACAAAGTGGAGGTGGAGGCGATCACCTCCTGCCCGTACAACTCCCTCCAGCCGCCCGACTTCGCCATTGAGCCGGGGATGAAACTGATTATCCCCGGCGGTGAGAAGCCCTGGGTGCCGAAAGTGGTGACCAGTTACACCGGGCCCATCCCCGAAGGCGCCCGGGGAACCGGACTGTTCCAGTGGCCGGTTCTGGGGTATATCACCCAGGGATACTGGTACGGCCATCGGGCCATAGACATCGGCGTTCCGGTAGGCACGGCGGTTCACGCAGCCGACGGGGGCTTCGTCAGTTTCGCCGGATGGACCGATGTGGGTTACGGTTATCTGATCGTCATTGACCACGCCAATGGCTTTGCCACCTACTATGCCCACCTGAGCAATTTCTACGTTATGGCTGGGCAGAAGGTGGAACGGGGCCAGGTCATCGGCGCCACGGGCAACACCGGCTGGTCCACCGGCCCGCATCTCCACTTTGAGATTCGCTACCTGGGTGTACCCCAAAATCCCCGCGCGTATCTCCCATAGGGGAACACGGGTGGAGGAAGAGGGGGTTGGGGGCGACTCTGTGGCCTCTGACCCCCTCTTTTCTTGACGGAGCGGGTCTTATCGGGTAGAATATCGCCAACGGATTCCCGGAATGGGCCATCATCCACCTGATCCAGCAAAGGAGTAAGACTATGGCGGATATTCCCATTCGCATTGGCGTTATCGGCGGCTCCGGCCTTTACCAGATGGAAGGACTGAGCGATGTGGAGGAGCGCCGCATCTCCACCCCCTTCGGCGACCCGTCGGATGTCATCGTCATCGGGACCGTGGAGGGGGTGCGAGTGGCGTTCCTGGCCCGCCACGGGCGGGGTCACCGCATCATGCCCACTGAGGTCAACTACCGCGCTAACATCTATGCCCTCAAGACGCTGGGGGTGGAGCAGGTCATCTCTATCTCCGCCTGCGGCTCCCTGCGAGAGCACCTTCACCCCGGAGAAATCGTCATCCCCGACCAGTTGTTTGACTTCACCAAAAAGCGGGCGTATACCTTCTTCGGCAACGGGCTGGTGGCCCATATCGGCGTTGCTGACCCCTTCTGCCCCCGCCTCTCGGCCCTTCTGGCCGACGCAGTGGAGGCGGCGGGTGGTCGGATCCACCGGGGTGGACGGTTCATCACCATTGAGGGGCCTCGCTTCTCCACCAAGGGGGAAAGTTTCACCTACCGCACCTGGGGGATGGACATCATCGGTATGACCACCAGCCCGGAGGCGTTCCTGGCCCGGGAGGCGGAGATGTGCTATGCGGTCATGGCCCATATCACCGACTACGATGTCTGGCACGAGACAGAGGAGCCGGTGAATGTGGAGATGCTGCTATCCACCCTGGCTGCCAATGCCCAACTGGCCCAGCAGGCTATCCGCATCCTGGTCCCGCATATGGCCGTCGCCGAACGGACCTGCGAATGCGGCTCCACCCTCTCCACCGCGCTCATCACCCAGCCCGACCTGGTCCCCGAAAGCCTCAAGCGGGACCTGGCGCCCATCGTGGGCAAGTACTTGAAATAGGGCCACAGAACGAAAAACGGATGTCACCGGCGGCTATCGTCACCCGAACCCACTTCTTCCTGCAGGCGAACCGAAAGGAAGTCATCCGCTTCCTGAAGTTCTCCGTCGTCGGCACCATCGGCGCGGTGGTGGACTTCGGCACCCTCTACCTCCTCCATGTAGGGGTCGGGCTCCCCATTGTCCCGGCCAACACCTGCTCCTTCACCGCTGCCGTCCTGAGCAATTTCACCTGGAACCGGTACTGGACGTACCCCGATTCCCGCTCCAAGCCCATCCGCACCCAACTGCTCCAGTTCTTCGTCGTGAACATCGCCGGGTGGGCCATCAACACGGGCATCCTGGTCCTTCTGCGCTACCCCTGCGTTGCGCTGGTGGGAACGGTCACCCGCTCCCTGGCCCTCCACCTGACCCCGGAACTCCTTTACAAACTGGGCTACAACCTGGCGAAGGCCATCGCGACCGGTATCGTCCTGTTCTGGAACTTCTTCGTCAACCGCTTCTGGACTTACGCCGATGTCTCCTGAAGGCCGGCCTGTCATCCGCATCCTCTTTGACGGAGGGAGCCGGGGGAATCCCGGACCGGGCTACGGGAGTTATCACATCCGGTTCCCGGATGGGCGCGAGGAGACGGTCCACCTGGACTTCGGGCGTCCGATGACCGGCAACGAGGCAGAGTACCACACCTTGCTGGCAGCCCTGGAGGACCTGGTGGGCCGTCTGCGGGGGGATGGGCGGGACCTGGGGGAATTCGCGCTGGAAATCCGGGGCGATTCCGCGCTGGTCATCTCCCAGGTGAGGGGGGACTGGAAGGCCCGAGACCCGCGCATGCGGGCCCTGCGCGACCGGGTACGGGAATGGTTGGAAACCTTTGGGGGATACCGCCTGGAGCGGGTGCCGCGCGGGGCTGTGCTCCGGTACCTGGGACACTGATGGCACGCCATCTGGCGCGGAGGCCGGCGCGCCAGTAGGCTCTTGTCTTTTTCGCCCACGGTGATAAAATCGGGCGATTGCCCCAAAGGAGGTTAGCGATGGCCATAGACCCTGTCTGCAAGATGGAAGTGGACCCCAAGACCGCTCCGGCGAAGACCGTCTATAAGGGACAGACGTATTATTTCTGCGCCCCGGGCTGCAAGGCGGCCTTTGAGAAGGACCCGGAGAAGTATCTGCGGGAGACCGGGAAAGCCGAAGGGCACCACGCCCACCACCATTAGAGCATGCCCGAGAGACCTGCTTGGGCGGCCGTTGTCCCCCGAAAGAGGGGGACAATGAAAAATGTTCTGGGCGGTTGTGGAGAGATGCCCTGATATAGGCCTTTATGTCGGCTCCGTGCCAGGCTTCCCCGGAGCCCATACGCAGGCCGAAACCCTGGATGACGACAGACGACGGACGACAGATCACCGACCACCGTCGTCTGTGGTCTGTGGCAGGGAGGCCGATTCCCCATCGGTGCCAAGAGGGCGATCTCCATCAGGTGAACGGTTATAAATGAGCGAACAACGTCTCTCTATCCCTGTTCGGGGGATGACCTGCGCTTCATGTGTGGCCCACGTGGAGCAAGCCCTGCGCGGCGTAGACGGCGTGGAAGAGGTCGCCGTCAACCTGGCGACGGAGCGGGCCACCCTCCGTTTTGACCCCCAGGCCGTCCGGATGGCCGACCTGGTTCGCGCCGTCCAGGAGACCGGCTACGAGGTCCCTACCGAAACAGTCATCCTCCCCATCGGCGGGATGACCTGCGCTTCATGCGTGGCCCGCGTGGAGGAGGCCCTGCGCGCGCTCCCCGGCGTCGTCTCCGCCTCGGCCAACCTGGCTACCGAGAAAGCGACGGTCACCTTCGTCCCCGGTGTGGTGGGCCTGGCGGACTTCAAGAGGGCGGTGGCGGAGGCCGGGTACGAAGTGCTGGAGGCTCCCGCCAAAGGGGCGGTGGCCGCCGAGGAGGACGAAGCCGAACGCAAGATGCGCCAGGCTCGCTTCCGCATGCGCGTCGCCTGGGCGCTCACCATCCCCATCATCCTCTGGATGCTCCCCGAGATGCTCTGGGGGGTAATGTGGCCCAGCCATCTGGCCTTCAACCTGGGGATAATTCTCCTGGCCGCGCCTGTCCTCTTCTGGGTAGGCCGCCGGACCTACCGGAACGGCCTGACCGCCGCCCTTCACGGCTTCGCCAACATGGACACCCTTATTACCCTGGGTACGGGCGTCTCCTTCCTCACCGGCCCGGCGTCCTTCTTCTTCCCCGTCGCCAACTATGCCGGAGTCGCCGCGATGATCATGGCCTTCCACCTCACCGGCCGGTACGTGGAGGAGACAGCCAAAGGCCGCGCCTCCCAGGCCATCCGCAGACTCCTGGAACTGGGTGCCAAAACGGCGCGCGTCGTCCGGGACGGGATAGAAATAGAGGTGCCCATTGAGGAAGTTCAGGTGGGGGACGTGATGATCGTCCGCCCAGGGGAGAAAATCCCCACCGATGGCGTCGTCCTGGAGGGGGAAAGCGCCGTGGACGAATCCATGGCCACCGGCGAGTCCATGCCCGTCAACAAAGGCCCGGGGGACGAGGTCATCGGGGCTACTGTCAACCAGGAAGGGCTCCTGAAAGTCCAGGCGGTTCGGGTGGGACGGGACACATTCCTGGCCCAGGTCATCCGGCTGGTGGAAGAGGCTCAGGGCACGAAAGTCCCCATCCAGGCCTTCGCCGACCGGGTGACGGCGGTCTTTGTGCCCATCGTCCTGGGGATCGCGCTCTTCACCCTGGTTGCCTGGCTGGCCTTCCCCGACCTGATGCGGAGTCTGGTGGCGGCGGGCTCTTTCCTCCCCTGGGTGAACCCCGATCTGGGGACCATCACCCTGGCCATCATCTCCACCGTCGCTGTCCTGGTCATTGCCTGCCCCTGCGCGCTGGGGCTGGCGACGCCCACTGCGCTGATGGTCGGAAGCGGCATGGGCGCCGAGCGCGGCATCCTCATCCGCTCTGGTGAGGCCATCCAGACCCTCAAGGATGTCCGGGTGGTCGTCTTTGATAAGACGGGGACCCTCACGAAAGGGAGGCCCGAAGTGACCGACGTCGTCCCGGTGGAGGGGGTGCGCGAAGAGGAACTCCTGCAGCTGGCCGGGTCGGCGGAGCGGGGGTCGGAGCATCCGCTGGGGCAGGCGGTGGTGGAACGGGCACAGGCCCGGGGACTGGCGCTGGCGGACCCGACCGAATTCCACGCCCTGCGCGGCCGGGGCGTGGCGGCGACAGTGAACGGAACGCGGGTCCTGGTGGGCTCCCGGCAGCTGATGGAGGAGAACGGACTGGATCCGACCCCGCTGGAGACCGTCCTGCGCCGCCTGGAGGAGGAGGCGAAGACAGCGATCCTGGTGGCGGTGGACGGCCGCCTGAGCGGCGTCCTGGCGGTCGCCGACCCGCTGAAGGAAGACGCGGCCCGGGCAGTGAGGGAACTGCACCGGCTCGGCCTGCGGACGGCTATGCTCACCGGCGATAACCGCCGGACCGCCGAGGCCGTCGCCCGACGGGTGGGGATAGACGAGGTACGGGCCGAAGTCCTCCCTGACGGCAAGGTGGCGGAGGTCCGCCGTTTGCAGGAGACCTACGGTCGTGTGGCCTTTGTGGGTGACGGCATTAACGATGCTCCGGCGCTGAAGGGGGCGAATGTGGGCATCGCCATCGGCACCGGCACAGACATTGCCATTGAAGCGGGGGACGTGACCCTGGTGCGCGGGGAACTGACGGGCGTGGTGGAGGCGATCCGCCTCAGCCGGGCTACCTTCCGCAAAATCCGTCAGAACCTCTTCTGGGCCTTTTTCTACAACGTGGTGATGATTCCGCTGGCAGTAATGGGGTGGATGCATCCGGTGCTGGCGGAGATCGCCATGGCCACCTCCTCGGTGACGGTGGTGACCAACGCCAACACCCTGCGGCGGGTGGACATCCGAATGCAGAGCCAGAACGTTCATTGATGCTTGCGCAGGGTACTCTATTAGCCTGTAGCGCAGGCTGTTAGCCTGCATGCAGGCCTGGAGGCCTGCGCTACGTATGGGATGAGAGTATGCAGGAAACGGGCATCCCCATACTGGTCATCCTGGAAGGAGAGACAGCCGGACAGCGGTGGCTGCTGCGGGAGGACCAGGTCCTTATTGGCCGGGGGGCCGATTGCGACATCGTCCTCCCGGAGCGCCAAATTTCCCGCCACCATGCCCGCATTGAGCGGACGGCCGACGGCCGCTATCTTCTCCACGACCTGGGTAGCAAAAACGGCACCTGGGTCAATGGAGAGGAAGTGCGGGAGACCCCTCGTCTCCTTCAGGACGGGGATGAGATTCAATTTGCTCTTTGCGTGAAGATGACCTTCGTCGGCTCGGACGCGACACTCCCGCTGGAGGGGGAAGGGCCGGTACGGGGGATTCGGGTGGACCGGGCCGGACGGCGGGTGTTCATCGGCGATCGGGAACTCTCCCCACCCCTCTCTCCGGCCCAGTACCGCCTGCTCACGGCTCTCCTGGACGCCCGGGGCCAGGTCGTCTCCCGGGAGGACATCGTCCGCGCCGTCTGGCCCGAGGAGGACATCCGGGGGGTCTCCGAGCAGGCGATAGACGCCCTGGTCCGTCGGCTGCGAGGGCGTCTGGCCGAACTGGACCCTCAACACGAGTACATCGTCACGGTGCGGGGGCACGGCTTCCGGCTGGAAAACCGGTAACGGACCCCAGAGACTGACCATGCGTCGCTGGATACCCTGGATGCTGACGCTGGGAGCCCTGCTGGGGCTGGCAGGCGCGGTGATGCCCTGGATCCCTCACCGGGCCGCCGCGCTCCGCCTGACCGCGCTGGACCTGTTTGTCGTGGTCCGGCTGCTGCCGCCGGTGCGGGACGGGATGGTACGCGTGGCCCGGGAATCCTTCCTGTTGACCTTTCTGACTCCGGCCCTGGTGCTGGCTCTGATGCCTGCTTTCTGCACCCGACCGCGCGGGCTGTTGCGCTACGGTGCGTCCCTCTCCGGCGCCATTCTCTCGCTGACGATGCTCCCCCCCTATCCGCCCATCCTCACCGCCTGGCGGGACCCCCTCTACCGGAGCCAATTCTTTCTGACGGTCGGGTTCTGCGGGCTGGCCCTTCTGAGCCTGTGGGGATGGCGTTGGCCGGAGCGGGTGCGGGGCGGGCTGGTGGCCTTACTGGCCCTTATCGGCGGGCTGCTCCCTTCCCTATCGTTCCTCCGGGTGCGCCCCCTCTTTACCGCCCTCTACGGAACCCCGGTGAGCATCGGCCCGGGCTTCATCCTGGGCGCGCTCTCTGTCGGGCTGGTCGTGGCGGCCGGAGCAGCGGCTGCCCTCTCCCGACGCTGACCGCCGCGCAACTTTGCCCCCTTTGACACCCCTCCTACCAGGTGCTATAATCCCCATACAGGACAATTTGCCGCACGGCACGAAACGGTCGTTGGAGCCGAGTGCCGCTGCCCGGAGAACCCAGCAAGGAGGTCCGATGCCCAACGAACTGACTCCAGAGCAACCCCGTCGCATCTGCGACCCGCAGAGTTTTTCCTTTGAGACCACTGCCGAACTCCCGCTGATCCCGGACATCATCGGTCAGCCCCGGGCCACCCGGGCCATTGAATTCGGGCTGGATATGGAGGCTCCGGGCTACAACATCTTTGTCCTGGGGCCGGGGGGGACGGGCCGCACCACCACCATCCAGCGCTTCCTGGCTCAGCGGGCCGCCCAGGAGCCCACGCCCGACGACTGGGTCTACGTCCACAACTTCCGGCAGCCCCGCAGTCCCCGGGCCATCCGTCTCCCTCCTGGCATGGGCGCCCGTTTCCGGGACGACATGGCCGCGCTGGTGGCCCAACTCCGCCAGACCATCCCCCGGGCCTTTGAAAGCGAGACTTATCAGGAGGCCCGCCGTCAGATTGAACAGCGCTTCCAGCAGACGCAGGAGGCGCTGCTGAAGGAACTGGACGCCCAGGCCCGTCAGCGCTCCTTCGCCGTCGTGCGTGCCCCCTCCGGCCTGGCGATCGTCCCTCTAAAAGACGGCCGTCCCCTTCCCCAGGAGGCTTTTCAGGGATTGTCGGACGAGGAGCGGGAGCACTACACTACCCAGTACCGGGAACTGGAGCCCCTCGCCGAGGAAACTGTCCAGCGACTGCGGGAGCAGGAACAGATCGCGCGGGAGGCCCTCCAGAAACTGGATCAGGAGGTGGCGGCCGCGACGGTGGGCCACGCAGTGGACGAACTGAAGGCCCGCTACGCCGAATTTGAGGAAGTCGGCGAGTATCTGGAAGAGGTCCGCGCCGATATCATCCGGCGGGCAGAGGAATTCAAGCAGACAGAGCAACCCTCCCCTGAGGCCCCCGGCTCGCCCCCCGCGCCGCCGTTCGGGCGGTACCTGGTCAACCTGCTGGTAGATAACAGCCAGCAACGAGGCGCGCCGGTGGTGGTGGAGACCCACCCGACCTATGCCAACCTCATCGGGCGGACAGAGTACGAAATCCGTATGGGCGTCCCCGTCACCGATTTCACCCTCCTGCGCGCCGGCGCTCTTCACCGCTCCAACGGCGGCTATCTGGTCCTCCAAGCCCGGGACGTCCTGGCCGACCCCCTGGCCTGGCAATCCCTCAAGCGGGCCCTCTCCGAAGGCCTCATTCGTCTGGAGGACCGCGCCGTCAGCCTGGTCTCCGTCGTCAGCCTGGATCCGGAGCCCATCCCGCTGGATGTGAAGGTCATCCTCATGGGCAGTCCCTATCTCTATTACCTCCTCTATGCCCTGGACGAGGAGTTCCGGGAACTCTTCAAGGTCAAGGCCGACTTTTCCACCGAAATGGACCGGACGCCGGAGAACGAGCATCTCTACGCCCTGTTCATCCGCGCCCGCTGTGAGGAGGAGGGCCTGCGTCCCTTTGACCGGACCGGTGTCGCGCGGGTGGTGGAGTACGGCTCCCGGCTGGCGGAGGACCAGAACCGCCTCTCCATCCGCTTCGGCGAAGTGACCGACCTCCTGCGGGAGGCGGATTACTGGGCCGGCAAGGCCGGCCGGGACGTGGTGACAGGCGAGGACGTGGAGCGGGCCATCGCCGAGCGCACCTACCGGGCCAATCGGGTGGAGGAGGAAATCCGGCGGGTCATCACCGAGGGCACCCTCCTGATTGACACCGAGGGGGCGGTGGTGGGACAGGCCAACGGACTGAGCATCTACGCGGTCGGCGACCATGTGTTTGGCCGGCCCACCCGGATTACCGCCCGCGCCTACGTGGGCCGCAGCGGCGTGGTAGACATCCAGCGGGAGGTCAAATTGAGCGGCCCCACCCACGGCAAGGGCGTGCTCACCCTGGCCGCTTACCTGGGCGGCCAATACGCCACCGACCAGCCCCTGACCCTCTCCGCCAGCCTCAGTTTTGAGCAGACCTACGACGAGGTCCACGGCGACAGCGCCTCCCTGGCCGAACTGTACGCGCTCCTCTCCGTCCTGGCGGATGTCCCCTTGCGGCAGGGCATCGCTGTCACCGGCTCGGTGGACCAGCAGGGGCGGGTCCAGCCCGTCGGCGGCGTGACGTATAAGATTGAGGGCTTCTTCCGGGTCTGCAAAGAGCGCGGCCTGACGGGCGACCAGGGCGTCATTATCCCGGCCGCCAACGTCCGCAACCTGATGCTGGACCCGGAGGTCGTTCAGGCGGTCACGGAGGGGAAATTCCACATCTATCCGGTTGCCACGGTGGATGAAGGGATAGAACTCCTCACGGGCATCCCGGCGGGTGTACGGGATGAAAAGAGGCAGTTCCCGGAGGGGACACTGCACGCGCGGGTGCTGGCCCGGCTGAAGGAACTGGCGGTCCGGCTGGAGAAGGGCGGGGAGGAGAAACCCCCATCATAACTGGGCGTGCCGGGCACTTCCTCCAGCACCTGGCACGTTCACAGGAGGCCATCATGCTGATTACCCATGCTCGCTTAGCGACTCTGGGGGCCGATCCCCAACTGATAGAAGATGGCGCCCTGCGGATACGGGGGGAAGTCATCGCCGACATCGGCACCACTGCCGACCTGACCGTCCGCTACCCCGATGAGGAGCGCTGGGACGCCGGGGGGCAACTGGTGATGCCCGCTGCCATCTGCGGACACACCCACTTCTACGGCGCCTTCGCTCGCGGCATGGCCATCCCTGGCGAGCCGCCGGCCAACTTCCCCCAGATTCTGGAACGGCTCTGGTGGCGGCTGGATAAGGCCCTCACCCTGGAAGACGTCCGCTACTCCGCCCTGGTCTGCCTGATAGACGCCATCCGGCACGGCACCACCACCCTCATAGACCACCACGCCAGCCCCAACGCCATTGAGGGGAGCCTGGACGTCATTGCGGAAGCGGTGGAGGAGGCCGGCCTGCGGGCTTCCCTCTGCTACGAGGTCACCGACCGGGATGGACCCCAGCGCGCGCGGGCCGGCATAGAGGAGAACATCCGCTTCGCCCGTTCGTTGACACCCCGGCGCCGGACCCACCTGGCGGCCTCCTTCGGCCTCCATGCCTCGCTGACCCTCTCCGATGAGACGCTGGCCGATGGCGTCGCCGCAGCGCGGGAATCAGGCCTGGGCTTCCATGTCCACGTCGCGGAGGACGCCGCCGATCAGGAGGATAGCCTCCGCAAAAGCGGCAAGCGGGTGGTCCATCGCCTGGGGGATGCGGGCGTGTTGGGCCCGCAGACAATCGCCGTCCACTGCGTCCATGTGGATTCCGGTGAGATCGCCCGCTTGGCCGAGACCGGGACCTGGGTCACCCATCAGCCCCGGTCCAATATGAACAACGGCGTCGGCGTGGCGCCGGTGGAGGAGATGCGGCGGGCGGGGGTACGGGTGGCGCTGGGCAATGACGGCTTCTCCAACAATATGTTCGCCGAGATGAAGGCGGCGTACCTGGTGCACAAACTGGCCCGCCGGGACCCCCGGGCTATGCCCGGCGACGAGGTAATGCGGCTGGCCTACGAGAACAATGCCGCCCTGGCCCGGGTCTTCTGGCCGGATTTGCGGCTGGGGGAACTGGCCCCCGGCGCAGCGGCAGACCTGGTCTTCCTGGATTACCACCCCACGACTCCGCTGACAGCGGGGAACCTCCCCTGGCATCTTCTTTTCGGTGTGGAGGCGTCTATGGTGACCGCCACTCTCTGCGCTGGGCGGGTGCTGATGCGGGATCGGAAGTTGTTGACGCTGGATGAAGAGGCGATCACCGCGCGCTCCCGCGAACTGGCCGCGCGGGCCTGGAGACGGCTCGGGTAGCGCAGGCCGCCAGGGGCCTGCCCGGATCTCGGTCAGCAGGCGATGCGAATCCGCTCTCTCAGCCTGGAAAACTTCCGAAACTATATCCGTATGGAGATAGAGTGGCCCGACCGGCCCGTGCTCCTGATAGGCGGCAATGCTCAGGGCAAGACGTCTATCCTGGAAGCCATCTACTATCTGGCAACGGGCCGTTCCCCCCTGACCGCTGTAGACCGTCAGTTGATTAACTGGGCGGCCCAGCGGGAAGGGCTCTCCTACGCCCACCTGCGGACGGAAGTGGTTGGGCACCATCGGGTACGGGAGATCGCTATTGCCCTGAGCCTGATTTCCAACGCCAACGGCGCTGTCCGGCTCCAGAAAAGCATCCGGGTGGACCGCCAGCCCCGCCGTCTGCGGGACCTCACCGGATGCCTGAACGTCGTCCTCTTCCTGCCGCAGGATGTGGACCTGGTATCGGGACCGCCCGCCGGCCGGCGGGACTACCTGGACGCAACCCTCTCCCAGGTAGATAGCACCTACGCGGCCGCTCTGGATACGTACATGGAGACGCTCCGGCAGCGGAATGCCCTCCTGCGCCATCTGGCGGAGGAGGGCGGCGACCCAGCCCAACTGGACCCCCTGGATGAACAACTGGCCCGCAGCGGGGTCGTGGTGGCTCGGGGCCGCCGTCGCCTTATTGCTGACCTCTCCCGGCATGCCGGCCCCCTGCACGCAGAACTGACCAGTGGACGAGAATGGCTGCGTCTGGAGTACCAGCCCAATTTTGACCCCGCCCGTCCCCCTGCGCTGACCTACCAGATGAGCCTGGCGCTGGAGGAGCCGGGCGGCCCCCCTCCGGGCATCTCGTCAGAGGACCTGGAGCGAGCCTTCCTGCAGCGCCTCCGTCAGCGGCGGCGGGAAGAGATAGAGCGGGGGATGACCCTGACCGGCCCCCATCGGGACGAGATGCGCTTCCTCATCGGCGACGTGGACCTGGGCATTTTCGGTTCACGAGGCCAGCAGCGGACAGCGGTCCTGGCCCTCAAAATGGCCCAATTGGCCTGGATGCAGGAGATGACGGGGGAATCTCCCGTCCTCCTGCTGGATGAGGTCCTGGCGGAACTGGACGGCGAGCGGCGCGCCTTTCTTCTCTCGCAGGTGGACCGGGTGGAGCAAGCGATCCTGACCGCTACCGATCCGGAGATGTTCAGCCCGGAGTTCCGTCGACGGGCCGCCCTGTTTCGGGTGGAAGGGGGCATCCTCCGATCGTGCGGAGAGGTTCTCTGAAAACCTCGTCTATGGCCCACGTAGCGCAAGATTCATCTCGCGATCCGTCGCAACCCACCGCCCACTTTTTGTGGGTTGTGGTCCCAAAGAACCGAGTTTGACCGCTCTCCACTATTGGGCTATAATTAAGGCCCAGGGTAACTATTCAGCCCGACGGAGATCGCCCTCTTGGCGCCGATGGGAAATCGGCCTCCC
>JASFBC010000309.1:0-28423 GCA_036172315.1 Anaerolineae bacterium
GTCGGGTCGCAGGCGTACCCGCCCAGGCCGCGCACGAGGGCTTCGTACCACCAGCGCAGGCTTCCGATCAGCCCGGTCTCGTGCAGGCGGTCGCAGGTCTGATCCACGCCGCCGGTCCAGAGTGGAGTCAGGGTCTTTAGGTGAACGGACAATGGTTCCATCGCCGGCCTCCCTATCAGGTATTAAAATGTCGTCTTCCGCCTTCACCTCTCCTCCGGCCGCAGGCCGGGGAGAAGGGGATAAAGGGGGAAGGGCAACGCGACCCCCAGGTGCAAGAAGTGTCATATTATGGACCATCCCGAGTATGGTAACTATTCAGCGCGGACGGAAAGTCAGCCTCCTTGGGCCTGCGGCCTCTGGACAGCCTGCGCCGTCCGTTCCGGATGGACGACGAACGATAGACCACCGACCACCATCGTCTGTGGTCTGCGGGGGGAGGCCGATTCCCCATCGGCGCCAAGAGGGCGATCCCCATCGGGCTGAATGGTTACCCAAGGTGTTGCCTTTATTTTATCAGCATAATAACAAATGTCAAATGCCCCCAGCCCCTCCTGACTCTATTTCACTCTGTACTTCATACCACCCATTCCCCTTCACCGCGTCCTTGCCCACGTGGGTGAACTGGCCCCAGAGGAGCCAGGGCCAGAAGAGGGTCCAGTCGTCGGCCCGCAGGGAGACGGAGCCCAGGAGGCCCGAGAGAGGGCTTTCCCCCCGGCGGCGGGTGGAGTAACTCCAGACCTCCTCCCAGCGCAACCGGTTCTCCACCACTGCCATCCCTTCAGCGGCCGCGATCAGCCCCCGGGGGTCCTCAAAGACCAGCGGGGTATCGGAAAAGTGGCGGGTGAGCGCCTCCAGCCGCTCCATCAGCCGCTGGAAGAAGGGCTGGAAGCGGAACCGGTCCGGCTTGACCAGGGCCCCCTCCTCAATGAGCCGGGCCGGCGTGCGGAAGTGAAGGGTGACGACCGCCCCCGGCGGCGGCACCGGCACGGCGGCGACCTGGGCGTGGGTGATGGGGACGTCGGGCACCTGGACCAAACGGTCGCCGGTACGGAGGACGGGCTGGCGTTGGCCGGTGAGGGGGTTCTCCGCCCAGATTTCACGGATGACCAGCACCCCCCGCCGGTAGCGACCATCCTCCTGACGAGTTCGGCGGCCCAGGCCGCTCCGCTCCATTTCGCTCACCGCCAGGACGACGTAGGGAAAGAGTTGGAGGGCCCGGGCGTAGAGGGTCAGGCCGAACTCTAAAGGTTCCCCGGGTTCGTAACGGAAGATAAGCCGATTCCCCCATTCCACCGGATGTCCGCTGCCGGGGAGAGGCGGCTGGACGGTAAAGGGACGGGGGACATCCCGGCCCCGGCCGCTTTCGGGCCGCATCGTGCTCACCAGGAAAGCGACCGGGCAGGTGGCGACCAGGGGGCAGGCGGCGCACTCTTCCGCCTCCCGGTTCATGCAGAAGCGATCCAGCAGGGCGTAGAAGAGCGCGCCCCGGATAGCCGAGCCTTGATGCTCGTTCAATTCCATCGGCGTCCGCGCTTCGGCGACGAAACGGAGGCGGTGGGCAGTGAAGTGATGCAAGGGGCACCTCCCTCGGATGGCTGCAATCGGTGGGGGCAGGGCTTGCCCTGCCCCTACACCCGTTCGTACACCGTGAACCCACGGCCAGCCTGCACCAACCGATAGGGCAACACCACATCTATCCGAACCCGTTCCCGCCCGACCTGGATTTCCTCAGCGGTGTAGACGTTGGCCTTCTCAAAGGTCAGATCGGGGCCCCAATCATCCAGGCGCTGGACGTGGCCCAGGGGAAACGGCGGGGGTGCGCTTCCGCCTTCCCTCCGATCCCACGCGACCAGGGCAACAAACCCGTCCGGCGGGCGATCTTCCGCCGTCTCCAACATCTCCGGTGGCGCCAGCAGTTGGAAGAACGAGCCGCGCTTGCCCAGGTAGGAGATATGGGGCAGTAGAGGCGAGACCTTTTCCAGATGAGCGGGGTCGCCCCCCAACGCCAATCCCAGCGGGCCTCCCAGATGGACGTATTCCCGAAAGGCGATGGTCGGCTGCATGGCCCGGTCCCGTTCTTCAGGGCTGCGCTCCGGCTTCAGGATTCTCCCAAAGAGGCCGGTCACCGCCACCCAACGGGGTGGGGCGAGGGCCAAGCGCAGCGCTTTGATGGCTGCAAAGGCCTGCGGGCCAGAGGCTACGCCCCACACCCGAATCGCCGCATCCAGCAGAGCCATGCGGATGGCGAAGGGGGCGGGGATCAGCAGGCTCTTGCCGCCGGTAGAGGTCGCCTCACCAAGCTTGAGCGAGAATAGGCTGACTGGCTGGTACCACGCGACAACCCAACGCATACTACCCTCACTCCCCGGCAAAAAGCCGATATGGACGGGTCTCTTCTATGATCCGCCGCATGGTAATGGCGAACTCGGCGATGTTGGCGAAGGGGTAGACTTTCAGGAGTTCCCCTTGAGGGTCCAGAGCCTGGGCGACCTGCCGGACCTGCTCCTGGTAGCCCTCGCTCAGAGGACTGATGGTCGGTGCGGGGAGCACCCCGTGGCTGACGGTGATCACCCCGTTAAAGGCCACAATGTGCGGGTTCTGGGTGCCGCGCATCGCACCATTGGGTTCAATGAAGGTGTACAGGACGCTCTCCAGAAAAGTCCGATACCGCATCAGCCGCTCCTCCTCGTCAATGGCATAAGTCTGACCGATGTCGTTGAAGCCGATGCGGGCCAGTTCAAAAGTGGCGATGGCAGCATAGATGCCGGAGGACGCCGGGCGGTGGAAAATGGGCTGGGTCTGGGCCTCTTCCCCTTCGCCGCCCCGCTCCTGGGCATAACGGACGTGGAAATAGGATTCGGTGCGCACCTTATCGGGCAGGCCGACGACCCAGCCGAACTCGGCGACCGACTTGCGGGGAACGGAGCGCGCCCCCCGGGCAATCAATGTGCCTTCCGCGTCGTCCAGCGCGCAGCGTTGCAACAGCGCGTTCACGGCGTCTTCATCTCTGGCTGGCAGCCTTCTGAGGAATTCGCTATCCCTCAGAATACGGTCGGAGCGGAAGGTCTGGCAGCCAGCACAGAGAGGGAGGCCGCGCTCCCGCGCCAGCAGGTAGAAGTGCTCCGCCTGGATGTGCTTGAACATGTCGCCGCTGACGGCGTTCACCTTGTGGATGCTCCCGTCCGTATCCACCAGCGTTACGGTACGGGTCATCGTCTGGTTGCCCTCGCCCCCCTCATTGTTGAGCGAGTGCAGTTCCAGCGTCATGCGGCCGGAGATGGAAAGGCTGTAGACCAGTTTTTGCTCGGACATTTCAATTCCTCCTTTCTGGGCTTATGATTGTTCGGTTTCCTGCGGCTCGCGGGCGTATCCGTAGGCGATCAGCAGACTGGCGACCACCTCGGAGCCGTATTCATCCACCAGGCGCACGATTTCCTCTATATCCGTTGTGCGCAGGTTGCGGCGCATCTGCTGCCCGGTGTTCTCCAGTTTCTGCGAGTTCTCCTGGTTGTAACTCTGCATGAACTCGCTGAGGGCGATGATGAACTCATCGCGTACGGTGGCCTTGCGCTTCAGTTCAGCCCCCAGGCCGTAGCGCACCCCGTAGAGTGATTCCTGCCTGCGCGCCCTGCGACTCTGGGGAATGACAGTACTGTAACGAATGGCGTAGGCCACGTTCTGGAAGCCCTCGCTTTCCAGGATGGACAGAAGGGGTTTGTTGGTAACCATTGTCAACCTCCTTAACCGAGATGGACTGAATGTAGGGACCCACTGCTCGCCGGCGTTATACCGCCGGATGATCTCGTGGCTGTAGCCGGTGGTGAACTCAAGGAACGCGTTCCAGTTGTTCCCGGCAACGAAATCCCGGTACAGACGCAGCAAATTGTAGCCATCGCTGCGGGACTCGTCAATTCCCCGAATCACGGTCAGATGTTCATCAATCACCTCCTTCAAAGCCAGCACTTCGGCTCGCGATTGGGGCGTGCCCGTCCAGCGGGGCAGATTAAGAAACGAGAGGTTGACCATAGTATAGGCATTGCGGCTGAGATTTTTGAACTGGGCGACATGAAAGCCGGCCACCACCTTTTCCGGCGCGGCGGAGGCCGGGTCGGCGTCAAAATCCACGTTATCCTGAGCCGCCGCCTCCACATAGTCCAGCCAGGCCCTGGTGAATAGCAGCAGGCTGGTCACGTCGGATTTGAGGCTGGTCTCATTGCGGCGACGCTCGTTCCACAAATAGCGGTTGAAGCGCCCCATCACGTCTTGATGGACCCGCCAATCCAGGCGCAACGGCGCCAGGACGTATGCTTTCCAATCCTCCGTATCTACCACTTTTCGGGGGATCAGGCAGGCCCATAGACCGACGGCCTTGAGAAACTCTTCCAGCCATGGGCATTCCCTGATGTTGTCCATCCGCAATGCATTGGCTTTCGGCTGGTTGAGGCCCTTCCCCTGATGGGGGTTGAGCAGTTGGGAGGCGGTTTCCCCCACCCGCAGTCCTCTGGCTTTGGCGGCCTTTTTCCACTTCTGAAGTGCGGTTTCATCCCCCTCCGGCGTGGCGAACCGCTGGAGGATGGCCCGGACGTGTTCGGCGGCCAGATCGCGATCGGCCGCCCATTGGGCCACAATGCGGTTGTAGGTGTTTACCGCCTGCATCCGCCAATCACCCAAAAAGGTGACGACCGTCCAGTCGTCCGGCGGCTCCATGTCCTGCAACTGCTGCTCCAATTCGGTACCCCGTATGCCCTCCCCCCAGAACGCTGCCCGGCTATCTCGGTACACGAGCACCTGCTCCCAGGTCTGGTCTACGTCTCGCGTGTCGGTATCGGGGGGGACTTCCTCGGTCGCAGTGTGCCGGTTGGTCAGAAACGGGGCCGGGCCGCGAAAGAAGAGGCCGTCCGGTATCCATTCCGCCCGCACCGGTTCGCTGAGACGGATTTCATAGTGAGAGCCGGTGTCGGCGATGGTGATGCGCGGCCTGGCGAATCCGCCTCTGGCCTGCGCGGCCAGGCGATCCAGGAGGGTCGCCAAGCCATAGGCCATAAGGACATCGGCGTAAGTGCCGGTGCGCTTGGGAACGAAATAGGTATCCTGATACATTATTCCTCCTCCTGCGAGAATCTGTCGCACAATCTCAGAATGCGCACAAGGACGAAATAGAGCAGCCAGGGATCCCACGGCGGTGGCGGGGGTAGCAGTCGTCTTTCCAGATTCGGTGTGTCGTTTTGGGTCATCAGCCATCGCGCCCACGCCCGCCAGTCCTCTCCCCCCACGGCGGCCAGTGCCTCGGCGACGGTCTTCTGGGCCTCCGGGTGGAGCCGATAGGGTGCTGCCTCATTCAGGGATGGGCTGTGGTGGCGGGCGATGGCGGTCACAGCGGCCCGGTACAGGTCGTGGTCCCTGTCCAGCGCTTCCCACAGGATGTGGGCCGCTGCAAACGCTCCCTCGCCGGCGTGACGGGGCCGCTGGGGGCGGATTCGTCGGGCGATCTCCCGGTGTTCCTTTGTTTCGCTCAGCGTGTGGGCCACCAGGAAGGGCGGCTCTTTCCCTGCCACGCGTTTCTGATAGTTCTTCGCCCACTCCTGCCATTTCCCCTGAAGTTTGCCCACATCGTGCAGGGCCAGCGTCAAGCGAACGGCCTTCTCCAGGGAAGCGGTCTTGCCGGAGCGGGCCGCCACCCAGGCCAGGCGGTCCCGGAAGCGGTCCTCAAAAGCCCGTTTCATCGCTTCCACATGCTGGACGTAGGATTCCAGCGAGTATGTATAATCCTTTAGGGCGCTTAGCCTGCGGGCTTTGGGGGAGCGGTACTGTCCATCGCCCGGGACGCCCAATCGGAAGCCCTGGGCTGCATCGTAGGAAACCAGCGCCGGGTGAACGGCAAAGAGGAGCGAACAGGAGATCTCCTTTGCGTCGGTCACGTCCAGCCACTGGTAGACCACCGGGGCGCGGCTTTCCTCCTCATCCCACCTTCTTCCCTCCTCCCGCCGGACAACGGGATATCGGAGCGCCCAGGGGAGGCCCTGAGTCTCAGCATGCTCCAGCAGAGTCTTGACTGCGCCGCGCAGGGAGCCGTGCCACAGGGAAAAACCCTCGTATCGGAAGGGGCTTTCTTCTGTTAAGCCATCGGGAGCGTCGTAGACGATGAGGGTGCGGCTATCTACCTGCCGGATCAGTTCTGGCCGGATAGCGGCCTCTCCCTGGATCAATCCGCTCTGGATTAACTCCCAGATGCGGCCCTCGCTATCGCGCATCTCCCGCAGGACCTTCTGGTCGGCCTCTCGATGGGCTTCGTTGACCATTGCTTGCTCGTCGGCGAAATCCAGCACCTGGCCTGAGCGCTGGCGCAATGCCTCTCCTGTCCGCTGGCAGACGGTCTCCTCCTCGTCTGACGAGTACGGGGCGTAGTGGGGCCTACCATCGTCGCGCAGGGGCAGCGCATAGACGTGCACTTCTCCTTGCTCGCCGGGGTAACGAGCGCAACGGCCAGCCCTTTGGATAACACTGGCTGCCGGGGCCAGTTCGGTGTGCAGGGCCTGGCCGGTGATGTCCAGCCCTACCTCTACGACCTGTGTGGCCACGATCAGCAGACGGGGGATCTCCCCTCCCTGCGGGCCGCATTCGGCCTGCAGAAAGGCCTCCTTAACCTGGCGATGGGGCCGCTCAAAGCGGCTGTGGAGGAGCATCACCCAGTTGGTATCCTCGGGCGCGTCGGCCATTGCGGCCTGCAACCTCTTGACTGCCTCGTCCAGCAAGCGGCGGCGCTCCTCGGGCGCGGTGGTTTGGCGCAGACGGTCATAGAGCGGGGTTAAGTCGGGGTGCATGACCGGCACCGGCCGGCATCCTCTCTCCACCAGCGCCTGATATAAAGCCAGCGCGCGCTCCACAGTGTTACATACGGCCAGGGATCGTCGGTCGTGGGTGACCAGCACATCATCGGCCGATAGCACTTTATCCTGCCAGAAGAAGCGGCGCGCTCTGCGGGGACGTTTGCCCTGCTCCGTCTCAATCTGGGCCACCTCCTCCGGTGGAACCAGCACCGGCTCAGCGCCTAATAGAAGAGCGATTTCGCACAACATTGTTTCAGAGAAGGTGGCCGTCATCAGAATGAAGGGGACAAAGCGGCCAAAGAGGCGCAGGAGTTGCAACGTCGCCTGTATGGCCTGGGGCGGGAAGAGATGGAATTCGTCAAAGACCAGATAGGAGCCCAGGACCGCGCCCACATTGATGTTGGCCTGGCCCTCCGGGAGGCTGTACGGTACACCCAGTGCGCTGCTGAGCACCTGATCCAGGGTGGCGAAGACCAGGTCACCGGAGAATTCGGGGTCTTCAGGACGCTCGCCGGTCTGAATGCGCACGTCCAGGCGGCGACCAAACCGCCGCTCGTAGGATTCAGCCAGCCTCCGGTATTCCCGTTCAAACTGAGAGGCCAACACCCGCATAGGGACGGCGTACAGGCATTGGCGGGGGAACCGCTCCGGGGGGAAATCAAAGAATGCCTCAACGAAGGGGGCCAGGGCGGCCCGTGTCTTGCCAGAGCCGGTGGGTGCCTGGAGAACGACCGGGTATCCCCCGTGGAGGAGTGTTTTGACCTTTTCCTGGTACGGATACAGCCCCATACTCAACCCCTGAAGAAATCGTCCAGAGTAGAAGAGCGCGAAGGTTCGGATGGGGGCGCCGAGGCGACGTACCACCCATACATTTGCGCCATTCGTCGGGCCTCGCCCATCATCGTTTCCCGCAGTTCCGGCGGCGCCAATACCTCCACGTCGGCGCCCCAGCCGCGGATCCAGGGGAGCATTTCCTGAAGTTCGGCCACCCGCGCCCGCCAGAGCAGACTCCCGTCCGCCTGCTCCTCCACCTGCTCCGAGCGATGCCAGCGGGTCTCGCACACCCGCTGGGCCACGCGGGGGTGGAATTTCAGCACCACCTCCACCGGCTCTTCATCGGTGTACCAGATGCCCCAGGCATCGGCCAGCAGGACGTAGGGGTCAAAATCCTTAGGAATCTCGTAACTCTGAGGGAGTTTCTGAATCCGGCGGATGCGTTCTATCTTAAAGGTGCGGATAGCCCCAGGCGGCTCCCGATAACCGATAACGTGAGCCGTCTGACCCACCGGGTAGGGCTCTATGAAGTAAGGGGCAAAAACATACTCATATACCCGTCCCGTTTCCTCATGCTGATGCCAGATGCGCACTTTCCTCCGCTCTGACCAGGCCAGTGTTAATGCCTCCAGCACTTCCAGATAGACGGGATCGTAGCGCCGGTCAGCCCGGTCATCCGTCATATCGGCGGAGCGTTGCAGATGGTGGCTGACCAGCGGTGCCAGCCGCTGCAGTGCCAGGCCCAGTTTCCGCACTGCGGAAGCCGCATGGGGATTGTGTCGGTCGGTCCGGTTGACCATCATCCGTACGGCCAGAAAGAGAGCCATCGCCTCATGGAGGGTCAGGCGGACATGGGTGAGATAATGGGCGCGATCTATGCTCAACCGGCCGTCCTCGGTCTCGTAAACGCCGTACTGGAAGGTCAGGTCGGGCAGGTAGCGGTGAATGGTGGAACGATGAACTCCTGTACGACGCGCGATCTCCGCCTGAGAAAGCCCTTCTGGATGGGCCAGGAGCAAAGATTCTATCTGGGAAAGACGTGCTGCCTTATTCACCGCCCTTTCCATGACTTACCTCCTCCGGCTGTTTGGCCCTATTATCCTACAACAGTGTTGCAGAGAGCGCAACCCCCGGCCTTTACCGGAACGGATGGGCTTCCAATACGCCGATTACCCCACCCGTCCCCCCGGTATCGGCGGGCCGCCGGCGTAGACCTCCGCCACCGTCATGCCGCCCACGGGCTGGCCCAGGATGCGGCGGATTCCCAGCCAGCGCCCCTTGGCCTGAAAGGAGACGATGTCCAGCGTGAGCAGCGAGGCGGCAACGGGGGCACCGGCAGGGAGGTCCGCCAGCCGGTCGGCGAAGAGGCCACAGGCGCCGGCCAGTGTCCGGGCCCCGACCGGCTGCAGGGAGAGGACCGGCGCGGTCAGTGGAACCCCCTCCCCGTCCAGAAAGGCCAGTACCCGCAGCGCGGTGAGAGCTCGAAAGCCGCGCCGCACCGGCAACGGCATTGGAGCCGCGCCGTCCGGCTGGGGGAATAGAGGCCCCGAAAGACGAGCCAGCAGGTACTCCCCCAGGACCCGAGGCCGGGAGATACGGAACACCCGCCGCACAGCCCGCACCTGGATGACGCCCGCGTTGCGGATGCCGGTGTAGGCGTTGTAGCGCAGGAGGTTGGTGTTCATAAGGGCATCCACATAGGGGCCCGTGCGCTGCCAGCCCTGGAACTCGCCCTGGAGCACCCAGCCCTCCAGCGCCGGGGTGACCACCAGAATGCCGACGCGCGGGTCGGAATCCAGGTTGTCCACTGACTTACGAAGCAAAAAGTTGCCAAAGATGAGCCGGTCCTCCACGTCTCCGGCGGGCATCAGCGACGTGCACGGCACCACGTTGGGGATGCCGTCAGCGGAACGGGTCGCCAGAAATTTGGGGACCATTTCCTCCTTCAGGGCCCGAAGGAGCGCAGGATAGGGGGAAAGAACCGACATCGCTGTCCTCCTTGCCAGAAGTGTTGCTGCCCGGCGCGAAGCGTCCATTGGGGGGCAACCGCAAGGGTTGCCCTCCACCGCCCCCCCATCGGCGCAAAGGGAGCGATCTCTATCGGGCTGAATGGCTACTTTTGCGGTTTGAGTTCAGCGCGTCGCGCCGGACCAGCGGGCGACGGGCACCCACCGGAGCGCCAGCGCGTGGACAGCCTCCATTTCCTCCCGCGTCAGCAGAGGGACACCCTCCAGCGCGTAAGGGCGGTCCAGGCGGTGGTATTTGGGCTGGCCCAGGTTGGTATACGCCAACAGGTCCCATCGCTGAACGGGGGGGAGTTCTCCGGCGATGAAGGCCGCCAGCGCGGCGATGTTCGCCTCATCGGCGGTGTAGCCAGGAATGACAGGGGTCCGAATCCACATTGGACGGCCCGCTGCCGCGATGCGGCGCGCGTTCTCCAGAATCCGCGCGTTGTCCACGCCCGTTGCCGCCCGGTGGCGGTCGGAGTCCCAGATTTTCAGATCGTAGAGGACCAGGTCCACCCAGGGGAGAACCGCCTCGTACCGCTCCCAGGGCACTGCGCCGCAGGTATCCAGCGCGACATGAATATCGGCCCGGCGGCAAAGGCGAGCCACCTCCAGGACAAAGTCGGCCTGGCGCATCGGCTCGCCGCCGGAGAAGGTCACCCCGCCGCCGGAGGTCTCGTAGAACACCCGGTCCTTCTCCACCTCCGCAAAGAGCGCCTGGGGCGTCCATTCCCGCCCGATGATCTCCAGCGCGCCCGCCGGGCAGGCCCGCGCGCACTCCCCGCAGACCGTACAGCGCTCCCGGTCTATCCGCATTCCCCCCGGGGTCAGTTCCAGCGCGCCAAGAGGGCACGCCCGCAGACAATCTCGCGCGCCGATGCAACGGACATCGTACCAGACCAGTTCGGGGTGGGGGGAAAGGCCCTCCGGGTTGTGGCACCAGGCACAGCGCAGGGGGCAACCTTTCAGGAAGACGGTCGTCCGGATGCCCGGCCCGTCCTCCGTACTGAAGCGCTGAACATTGAAGGTGATGCCGGTATTCATCCTCTCCCGTAACTATTCAGCCCAACGGGCGTCGGCCTCTTGGCACCGATGGGAAATCGGCCTCCCCCCGCAGACCACAGACCATAGACCACAGACGATGGTGGTCGGTGGTCCGTGGTCGGTGGTCTGCCGTCTGTCGTCTATTTTGATGTGTGAACTACCCGCGTCCCCTTTCGTTCCAGGCCAGGTTAGGGATGCGGCGGGGGAGGACGCGGCGGAACCGGTAGCGGGGATAGCCCAGCGTCATCGCGATGACGGCCCGGCGGTCCGGCGGCAGACCCAGAGCGGCCCGCAGGCGTGCGCTGCGGGCCAGCGCCACGGTAAAGTACCCGATGTGACAGGTGCCCAGATTGCGCAGGGATGCCGCCAACATCACGTTGTAGGCCGCGTACGTGGCATCTTCCCGCCCGAAGTAGTCATCCCGGGGGACGTGGGCGATGAGGACGACAGGGGCGTGGAAGAAGATGGGGTCCTCGCCCTGCGCGTGGCGCTGGGCCAGGCGCTCAAAACTGGGGATGCTCTCCATGCCCTTCCGCACCTGCTCAGCGCCTGCCGTCAGGCGCAGCAGGAAGCGGACCAGGGGATTCCGCAACAGGCGCGCCGTGTGGGCCAGGACGGCAACGGCATGGGCGCTGAGCGCGGCGATGCGGGCGGGGTCATCCAGGGCCAGCCAGTCCACTGGCTGCTCGTTGCTGGCACTGGGGGCCCAACGGCCCATCTCTACCAGTTCCTGGACCACTTCCCGGGGCACCGGTCGCTCCTGGAAGACTCGCGCCGAGCGGCGGGCGCGCAACGCCGCTTCCAGCGCGTCCAGAGAGGGCAGGCGGGTGGGGTCCAGGGGCGGGCAGTCCGCCAGAGGGTATTCCCTGTGGAGGACGGCATCGGCGGGGCAGACGGCGACGCAATGGCCGCAGAGCCAGCAGGCTGCCGCGTCGGCGACAACGACCCACTCCGGCTCCCGGCGGAAGACGCGGCCGGTGCAGAGGGCCACACACGCGCCGCAGCGGGTGCAGCGTTCGGGGAGAACCGCGATTTGGGGCATACGGACTCCTTTTAGGGCTTTCGGGGGATTATCCGTTTCTCCTTTTCCATCTCCACCGCGCCAGGGCATAGAGGGCAATACCGATCCAGGCGACATTGATGCCCACCGAAGGGAAAGCCCGATAGTAGCCGGAGTTAATGATAAGCAAAAGGCTTCCCAGAGCGTTGAGGGCCTGGTAGAGAGGCGAATCGCCCTCCAGTCTGCGTGTGGAGACCAGCG
The DNA here is from genome assembly GCA_036172315.1 of Anaerolineae bacterium. Taxonomy (GTDB): domain Bacteria; phylum Chloroflexota; class Anaerolineae; order B4-G1; family DUEL01; genus SpSt-77. Next base: position 11,913 of record JASFBC010000309.1, read on the forward strand.
CGTAGGCGGCCAGCAGGGCCGCGACGCCAGCCCAGCCCGCGACATCTATCCAGAGGTTGGGGGGCATGGGGCCTCACTTCCAGATAGCAATAGGTGCTACGCACCGCCGAAAGTGCCTGGCACCTGCGCTTCGGGTCACTCTCCGATGATTTTGACCAGCACCCGCTTGGGGCGTCGGCCGTCAAACTCGCCGTAGAATATCTGCTCCCAGGGGCCAAAGTCCAGACGCCCGCCGGTCACGGCGACCACCACCTCCCGGCCCATAATTTGCCGCTTCAGGTGAGCATCCGCGTTATCCTCACCGGTGCGGTTGTGGCGGTAGCGGGCGACCGGCTCATGGGGTGCCAGTCCTTCCAGCCACTCGTCAAAATCTCTGTGAAGACCCGGCTCATCGTCGTTGATGAAAACGGAGGCGGTGATGTGCATCGCGTTGACCAGGCAGAGGCCTTCCTGGATGCCGCTCTCCCGCAGACACTCCTCCACCTGAGGGGTGATGTTGATAAAGGCCCGCCGTTGCGGGATGTTGAACCAGAGTTCTTTGCGGTAACTCTTCATCCCGCCTCCTGAGCGCAACAGTGCAAGAGAAGTCGTACGCTTTTTGCTACAGCGCGTGGCTCTCCCGCGCGATGATTTCGTCCTGAATCTCCTTGCCCAGCATCACGAAATAGGCGTTGTAGCCGGTGACCCGGACCAGAAGATTGCGGTAGGAATCGGGGTCCCGCTGGGCGGCGCGCAGCGTCTCCGGGCTGATGACGTTCAGTTGGAGACAGGTGCCGCCGACTTTGCCGTAGGCTCGCAGGAGCGCCGCCAGTTTGGTCCGGTTCTCCGGGTTGCGCAGGAGGCTGGGGGAGAAACTCATCGTGTGGGACGCCCCGTTGGGCGCCGTCTCCAGCCCCAGACGGCCCACGCTGCGGATAACCGCCGTCGGCCCGTTCCGGTCGGCGCCGTTGACCGGACAGACGCCGTTGGAGAGGAACTGGCCCCGCCGGCGCCCGTCGGGGGTCGCCGCCGTGCGGGGCGCATAGGCCACCCAGTAGTTCCAGGAAAGGTAGCCGCCCCGATACCGCTTGCTCGTCTCCGGTGTGATGTGGCGGAATGCCTCCGTCGTCCAGAATTGGCTGATCTCCCGAGCGATGTCATCTGCCGCCGGGTCGTCGTTGCCGTACTTGGGGGCTTTGTGCAGAAGGGTCTGCCGGAGCGATTCGTAACCCTCAAAATTGGCATCCAGGGCCCTGATCAGTTCGTCCATACTTACGGCCTTTTCCTCGTAGACCAGTTTCTTAATGGCCGCCAGACTGTCCGCCGCCGTCGCCAGCGCGATGCCTTCCACAGTGATGAAATTGTATTGGGCGCCGCCAGCGGTGATGTCCTTTCCCTTCTCCAGACAGCCGTCCACCAGCGCGCTGAGATAGGGGGTGGGCTCAAAGCGGGCCCGACCGGTATCGGCGATGTTGTTGGCGGCGATCAGTTGCTCCAGAAGGGCCTTCAGTTGCCGTTTGAAGGCATCAAAGAACTGCCCAAAGGTAGCAAGGGTACGGGGGTCGCCCGTCCGGGGGCCGACCTGTTCGCCGGTAGCGGCATCTCGCCCGTCGTGCAGGGCCAGTTCCACCGCCTTGGCGATGTTCAGGTTGACGTCCACCGTCCCGGAGCGGTCACAGCCCTGCAGGGTGTTCTCCAAACAGCCCACGGGGGCATAGTCCCACAGTTTCTCCTCCGGCAACCCTTCCCAGCGCAGGCCTGCGATGGAGTTCTCGTCAAAGTTCAGCAGGAAGGGACTGCCCTGAGCGCCGGCGACCATGTCCACGACCCGGTGCAGGAGCCAGTCGGGGGTGCAGGCGTGCAGGCGGATGTTGGGCTTGGGCTCCAGCAGATTCATTTCCTCAATGACGTCCAGGATCAGCGCGGTCAGTTCGTTGCTGGCGTCCTCCCCTTTCTCGTCTATGCCGCCCAGGGTGACCAGTTGGCCGAAAGAGGAGTTAATACCCTGATTAGTGCCTACCCAGCCCTGGTAGTCATAAGCATAGTTAGGCTTGATCCAGAAGCACTGGAGCAACTCTTTGGCCTGCTCCCGGGTCATCCGACCGCTCTCTATATCGGCCCGATAGTAGGGGTAAAGGTACTGGTCTATACGGCCTGGGGAGAGACCGGGGCCGGGGTAACTCTCGGCGACCATGACCAGCATATGGGTGAACCAGAGGGATTGCAGGGCCTCGTGGAAAGTCTCTGCCGGCTCCCAGGGGACTTTGTCGCAGATACGGGCGATCTCCTTCAGTTCCGCCTGCCGCCCAGGGTTAGGCTCCTGAGCGGCGAGACGGCGGGCCTCGGCGGCGTAGCGGGCGGCGAAAGCCCGGGCCGCCTCGGCGCAGATCCCGATGGCCCGGGCCAGCGCGCGCCGCTGGGGGGCCGCATGGGAGTCCCGGGCGACCGCTTCCGCCTCGGCATGAATGGCCCGGAATCCCTCCCTCAGTACGCGAGGATAATTGGGGATCAGGTGCCCCGGGATCGCGCCGCAGTTGCCCACGCCCAGCCGGTCCAGCCGGAATACCTCTTTCAGGAAGCGCCTTTCCATTCGGGCGAACCGGCGCGCCTCGGCGCGGGTGAGAGTGCGGGAGAGCGCGGCGTTGAAATGAGAGCCGACGATCAGTTCGCCCTCCAGAATCTGCACCGGCAGGTATTCCTCCACCACCCGCCGGAAGAAAAGGGCCCGCCGGACCACCAGGGGCTCCTTCCAGAAACCAGGGGGCAGGTCCACCTTCGTCGCGGCGGCCCGGAGGTACGCCTTCGCGCCGGCCAGAAACAGCATCATCTCCGGGACGTTGGTCCAGTTCCAGGGAGAATAGACGTGGTCCCAGGGGGTGCCGGTGGTGTAGGCGCGCACTTCGTTGGTGTACTCGCGGGCGTAGAAACTCCGGTACTGGTCCCGCAGTCGGCGGACGCGGGGGCTGAGCGTATCGGCGGGGGACCAGACCAGCGTGGGGGTGACCACTTCGCAGGTATCTACGGGCATGGGGACCTCCTGGTGATGGTGCCGGGCACCCACCAAGTGCCGGGCACCTGGCTTACCGCAACCCCTTCCCGCGCAGGAGGCCGTCCACCCAGGCGGCTTCTTCGGGGGAGAGGGGCGCGGATGGCGGGCGATGGTAGTCTATCAGGTCGGCGTAGCCGCCGTTGTCGTAACAGCGGTCCAGGACAGCCTGCACATCCAGCACCACATCCGGGTCCGGCTCCTTCAGGGGGATACGCATCCGGGGCAGCCGCTTGCTCAGGGGGATGGGGTACGCTTCAAAGTGGTGCCGTTCCGGTCCCCGGCGGACGCAGATCAGGTACCGGTGCGGGGGTAGGTCGGCGCGGGACTCCTCCGCCAGCACCACCGTGTGCAGGCCGGTGGAGAGCAGGTCTATCTCCACCAGGTGGATCGGGGTATCCAGGAGTTCCTGCTGTTTGCGGCGGTAGAGGCGGTGGCCCTCGCCCGGCGCCTTGTTGGCGGGACTGAGCACCTCAATAACGGTCACCACCTCGCCGCCGGCGGCGTGGACGATCTCCACGTAGGGCTCCCGATGCTCCACCGGCGGCAGGGTCACCAGGACCGGCGCGTCCGCCATGACCTCCGTCTCCACTTCGGCGACGGCCGCGCCGTAGGCGGGGACGGGCTCCCGCACCGCCCGCGGCTGCCGGGTAATCATCACGTCCGGATAGAGGGCATGAGGCGGCTGCAGGATATAGACCCGTTCGCCGATGCGGGCGTAGTAGCGGGGACGCAGGTCGGGCTGAAGTTCATCGCGAATGTAGGTAATCAGGCTCTGATGCACATCCGGCCAGCGAACCGGGTCCTCCAGGTACGGGTCCATTCCGGGGAAAGGTCCGGGCATCTCTCACCTCCGATACTGCCGGCTAACTGCTAACCACTTTCTCTGCTGCCTCCAGGCGGGCCAGCACCCGCTCCCGACCCAAAATGCTGAGGGTACCGAAGAGGGGTGGGGAGACGGCCTTGCCGGTGGTGGCGAGGCGGATGAGGCCGAAGACCTGCCGGTTGGTCAGGCCCAGTTCCTCCACCAGCGCCCGCAACGGCGGCTCAATCGCTTCCTCGGAAAAATCCGGGACAGCCGCCAGCACCTGGCGGGTCCGACCCAGGACTTCCCGCGCCCGCTCGGCGTCCAGGCCCTGGGCCAGCAGGGCATCGGCCGGGGGCGGCGCGATGTCCACAAAGAAAAAGTCCGTCATCTCCACCACGTCGGTCAGATGCTTGATGCGCTCCTGGATGAGGGGGACGATACGGCGGAGCACCGCATACGTCTCGGGCGGACACGGCGCGGGCACCAGCCCGGCCTCCTGCCAGAAGGGAAGCAGCCGCTCCAGCAGGTCGTCCGGGGAGAGACTGCGGATGTAGACACCGTTCATCCAGTCCAGTTTGTCGTAGGAGAAGGCTGCCGGAGCCCGGTTGACCCGGTAGAGGTCAAACCGTTCTATCAGTTCCTCCCGGCGGAAAACCTCCTGCGTCTCCCCCTCGCCCGGTGCCCAGCCCAGCAGGGCCAGAAAGTTCAACAGCGCCTCCGCCAGGTAACCCTGTTTGCGGAATTCCGTAATGGATGTCGCTCCTTCCCGCTTGGCCAGTTTCTTGCCGCCGGGCATCGTCACCAGAGGAACGTGGCAGAAGACGGGCAGTTCCCAGCCCAGGGCCTGGTAGAGCAGGACGTGTTTCGGCGTGCTGGGCACCCAGTCGTCACCGCGAATGACGTGAGTCACTTTCATATAATGGTCGTCCACCACCACGGCCAGGTGATAGGTGGGGAAGCCGTCCGACTTCAGGAGCACCTGGTCGTCAATCCCGGCGTTCTCAAAGACCACCTCGCCTTTGATGACGTCCTGGAAGACAGTCCGACCGGTGAGGGGGACCTTGAGCCGGATGACGTGGGGCTCGTTGGGGGAGATGGCGTCGGGCGGGAGATACCGGCAGTGGCGGTCGTACATGGGGGGCTGGCCGCGCGCCCGCTGCGCCTGGCGGACCTCCTCCAGCCGCTCCGGGGTGCAGTTGCAACGGTAGGCCCACCCGGCGGCGACCAGTTCCTCCGCGATCTGCCGGTAGAGGGGTAGCCGCTCCGACTGGATGTAGGGCCCGTAGGGGCCGCCGACGGCATAGGCTTCGGCGTTCTCCACGCCGGCATGCCGGAGTTCTTCCAGGCCGGGGCCCTCGTCCCAATCCAGTCCCAGCCAGCGGAGACCCTCCATAATGACCGGAATGGTCTCCGGCCGGTAGCGGACCCGGTCGGTATCCTCAATCCGCAGGATGAATTGACCGCCCATTTTGCGGGCGAAGAGCCAGTTAAAGACGACGGTGCGCACATTGCCGATGTGCGGCTCCCCGGTAGGACTGGGAGCGAAACGGACGCGCACACTCACTCTCTCACCTCCAGACCCAATTTCTGACGGATGAACGCCCGAACTTCCCGCATAGCCCGCAGGGCGTCGCGGGCCTCCTCACGGGTGGCCTGTTCACCGGGATAACGAAACGATACAGCGTAGCGGTCCAGAATTTTCAGCCATTCTCGCTGAAACTCAAAACTTGGGTCAACCTCCCGGCATTGCTCCAGCAGCACAATCAGGTTGTGGGTGCGGGAGAAACGACGTTCGTGCTCCTGCAGGTACGCTTTCAGGTACTTCTCTGCACACTGCTGGGCATGGAAGCAGACGGCGTCGTAGTTGGGAAACCGCAGGGCGCGCGCTTCCCGCATAGCCGTATGAAAATCTCCCTCGGCTTTATCCACCCATTCTCTCGTCAGGACGCGCATAGAGAACCTTGCCTGTCTCTACAATTTCCTGGAGGAAGAAATCTCCCAATGCCAAGCGCTCTGCTATCTGAGCAGGGGTACGAACGATCAGGTCCAGGCCGAAGTGGTAGTCTATAGCGCGAGTGATCTCCACGGCCTGCCGGCGGGGACTCAGCGGGGTCTCCATAACCACCAGCAGGTCCACGTCGCTATCGGGGCCGGGGGTGCCGGCAGCGTAGGAGCCGAAGAGGATGATCTTCTCGGGCCGGAACCGCTCGGCAATCTGCCGGACAACGGCCCGAATCTCCCGCATAGAGACCAGACGGCGGCCCGCCACCGGTGCATCGGCGGCCCCGGGCTGGGATGTCTTCGGTGCTCGCTTCCTCTTCATACTGCCCCCAAGTTTCACTCTATAGCCAATTATATCATACCTTCGGCAATCCTCAAACAGGTGACGGCACTTGGGGGCCAATTGGCGCTTTCTTAAGAATGTGGTATATTAGAACAGTCATTGAGAGGAGCAGATCGGGTTGAATATTTGAGGAGACCAATGGCATATCTGACCCGTGAACTATTGATCCCGGAACGAATTGCACCCTACTCCTGGGAGATCATCCGGCGCGGGCGCGAGTATTACCGGGAAGGCCGGGTCACCGTCGTTTCCCTGGACGATGAATCCGCTACCTGCAAGGTGCGGGGCACAAGCATATACACCGTCGTCCTGAGGGCTGAGAGCGAGAAGAACCTGGCCGCTTCCTGCTCCTGTCCGTACGCAGCCGGAGGGCACGTCTGCAAGCACATCATCGCGGCGGCGCTGAAGGTAAGCGAGTCCGTAGCCTCTATAGAAGACCGCTGGGATTACCGCCTCAGCCGCTTGCTGGACTCGCTGCCCCAACCGACCGCCCCGATGGTTTCATCGGAGTCCTCTCCCTATGTTTTGCTCTTTGGCCTTCAGCGGTGGGCCGAGACCTTCCGGCTGCAGGCCTACATCATCCCGGAATCCCGTTGGCCGGAAGCCCGCGCCTTCCCCTCCGATGATCCCGAAGCCGTCGCTCAGTTCCTGGACGCCCACCACTCCTGGCAGGAGGTAGTGGTTCCGCTCCGATCTTCGGTGAACCCATATGCCTGCATCAATCAGCCTCCGGAAGCGGCCCATATTTGCAACCTGATGCTCACGGCAATTTCTCCCTACTATTATAGCAGCCCGTCTCATCCGGACATATTTAGCAAATATCTGCTTATACTGGCCCGTCATCAGGTGCCTCTGTTTCTCCAAAGCGGCAATCGTTTCGTTCGCCGCCTGTGCTGGCGGGACCGCCCGGCAGACCTGGAAGTCACCCTTATCCGGGATTCGGAAGGCCTGAAACTGGATGCGGGGATTGTTTTGGATGGGATCCTCTACTCCTACCGCCACGGCGGTCTGGGTGTGGTCTCTCAGAACCCCCCGTGGGTCCTGGCAGGGGATACCCTGACTCCGGTTACCCATCCGGAAGTGCTGGCCGCTCTCCCCCGTCTTTCCTTTACCATCCCGTCAAAAGAGGAGAAGAAGTTCCAGAGCGAGTTTCTCCCCCGGCTGGCGGAACGGCTCCCCCTGCGCAGCGGCGTTGTCCAGGTGGAAGAAGTCCGGGCCGAACCGGTCCCCCGGCTCTATCTTCGGGAAGAGGGCGGGACCTTCTGGGCGGAACTGCTCTTCGGATATGGCGACTACGAGGTGGAAGCCGACCCGAAAGCCTCCGCTATCACCACGCGTTCGGGCCTGGAGGCCTGGTCCATCATCCGCATCTACCGGGACCTGCAGGAAGAAACCCATTACTACCAGTTGCTCACCGACCCCCGCTACGGCCTGAAGCGGGCCGGGTATCAATACGGGCCGGCGACCTTCCAGTTGCGCGCCCGCACCCACCCGCTGGACTTCCTGACCCAATCCATCCCCCGCCTGACCGAGGCCGGATTTGAGATTTACGGCGAGGAGCGGCTGAGATCCGCCCGTCTGAAACGGGCCGAACCGGTCCTGCGGGTCTCTATCTCCTCCGGCATAGACTGGTTTGACATAGAGGCCGTGGTCCAGTACGGCGACCAGGCCATCTCCTTCAAGGACATGATGAAGGCCGTCCGCAGGGGCGAGCGATACGTCAAACTGGCCGACGGCACCTTTGGACAAATCCCCCCGGATTGGCTGGAGCGGTATAAATACCTCCTGGGACTGGCCGAGGAGACAGAAAGGGGGTTACGGGTTCGGGACGTCCAGGCACCGCTCCTGGAGCCCCTGCTGGCCGACGCGGCCGAAGTCCAGGCCGCGCGGGAGTTTCAGGAACGGCGGGAGCGGCTGCGGACGTTTGAACGGATCACCCCCCAGCCGCTCCCTCAGGGATTCCAGGGTGAACTCCGCCCGTACCAGAAGGCCGGGGTAGACTGGCTCCATTTCCTGCACGAGTACCGCTTCGGTGGAATTCTGGCCGACGACATGGGCCTGGGCAAAACCGTCCAGGCGCTGGTCTTCCTGCAATCGCTGAAGGAGCGGGGAGAAGCGGAACGGGCATCCCTGCTGGTGGTGCCCAAGTCCCTTCTGGTCAACTGGCAGCGGGAGGCCGCCCGCTTCACCCCCCAACTGCGGGTCCTGGAATTCACAGGAGCCGGGCGCCGCAAAGCCCCGTCCCTCTTTGACCAGTACGACGTTGTCCTGACGACCTACGGCACCATGCTGCGGGATGTGGAGTTCCTGCGCTCGTACCGTTTTCACTACGTTATCTTGGATGAATCGCAGGCCATCAAGAACCCCCTGGCCAAGACGGCGCGGGCCGCCCGCCTCCTCAACGCCGACCATCGTCTGGTAATGACCGGAACCCCGGTGGAGAACACGACCTTTGAACTCTGGTCCCAGTTCGCCTTCCTCAATCCGGGGCTTCTAGGAAGCCTGGAGTCCTTCAAAGAGAACTTCGCCAACCCCATAGAGAGCCGTCAGGACGAAGAGGCCGCGTCCACCCTGAGGAAACTGGTCTATCCCTTCATCCTGCGCCGGACGAAGGCGCAGGTGGCGCCGGAACTTCCCCCGCGCACCGAGCGGACGCTGTTTGTGGAACTGGAGCCGGCCCAGCGAAAACTCTACACCCGGGTGCGCGACCGTTATCGGGCCGAGTTGCTGGGACTGATTGAGACCCGGGGGATAGACGATGCCCGGATGAAGATTCTGGAGGGACTGCTGCGGCTGCGCCAGGTCTGTATCCATCCGACGCTGGTGGAACCGACCTACCGGGGGGAATCTACCAAGTTGGAGTTGCTCTTTGAGACGCTGGAGACGCTGCGGGCCGAAGGCCACAAGGTGCTGGTCTATTCTCAGTTCGTGGAAGTGCTCAAGCGGGTGCGCGCTGGCCTGGAGGAGCGGGGAATTTTCTATGCGTACCTGGACGGCCAAACCCGGGACCGGCAGGCTCAGGTGGACCGCTTTCAGTGCGACCCTGCCATCCCCTGCTTCCTGCTGAGCCTGAAGGCGGGGGGAGTGGGGCTCAACCTGACCGCCGCTGACTACGTCATCCATCTGGACCCGTGGTGGAATCCGGCGGTGGAGATGCAGGCCGCCGATCGGGCCCACCGCATCGGCCAGGACAAGCCGGTCTTTATCTACAAACTCATCGCCCGGGATACGGTTGAGGAAAAGATGCTCCAGTTGCAGGAGAAGAAGCGGGGCCTGGTGGAGCAACTGATTACCACGGAGGAGAGTTTCTTCAAATCCCTCACCCGGGAGGATGTGGAGGTTCTCTTCGGGTGACTATTCGGCCTGATGGAGATTGCCCCCTTTGCGCTGATGGGGGGCAGGGGCAATGTAGGGGCAACCCTTGCGGTTGTCCCGTTGGGAGCAGATGCCGGGAATCTACTTGAGAATGTAGTACGTCCCTTTCTTATCCCCCACCTTCAGCAGCACCCCTTTCTCCACCAGGTCCGCCAGGTCCAGCCGCAGCGTCTCCGGGCTGACGTGGGGACAGATGACCTGGTATTCCCGATTAGTAATCCGCCCGTACCGTCGGATATACTCCAGCGCCTTCATCTGGCGCTCGTTCATCGTCCGCTGCCACTGGGCAATGGGGGGGCGCTCCCGCCGGTTGTACAGGGTCACGCTGAATAGATAGGACTCGGCCCGAAACTGGGGCGGCGGCAACCCGGCTGCCGTCATTTCCTCAATCATCAGGTCTATCCCCAGTCCCAGTTCCTCAATGTATCCCCAATAGTAGAGCGCTCCAACAATGCGGGGGTTGCGGGAGAAGTGTTCGTCCACGATATTATCCAGGGTGATGTAGCCCGGAAGCCCTCCCGGACTGATGATTTCCATCCGGTCTGTGAACATGCGCACTTCAATCCGCCGTCCCCGTAGCCGATAGTCCCGGTGGGCCACCGCGTTGACCAGGGCCTCCCGGACGGCGGCAGGCGGATATTCGGTCTGCTCCACCCGCTCCAGTCCCTTGACGACGGCGCCGGTCCGCATCTCCTCCATCACCACTGTCCAGGTCCGCTGGATGATGCGGGCCAGCGGGCCGAAGATGTCTTCCCGTCGGCCGTAGCCCGCTTCTCCCCCTTCCCCGCGCGGTTCGTTCCCCAGGAACTTCACAAACACCAGCCCGTTCTGGGGGAGGAAGACCTGCGGCTCCCGGCCAAAGAGGAGGAGACCGGCAACGGTCGGGCGTCCCTCTTCGTCCAGCGCTCCTATCTGGATCAACAATTCCTCCGGAGAGCGGGTCCAGGGCCGGTGCTGTTTCTCCTGCCATCGCTGGAGGAATTCCTCTATCACCCCCTCATCCAGGTCCTCCCGTCGGGCCCCGGGGACGGTCTCCATTTCGTAATCGCCGCTGGACTTGGTGGCGGCCAGATGGCGAATCTCTTCTCCGGAGAGGGGCCGGTTCTCCCCCATCCGCCGGATGACCACCCGTCCATCGGAGAGGCTGTGGAGTTCCGTACTCCGGGGAACGCGCACGTAGAACACGAACCCTCCGGCGACTTCCTCCTGCTGGCACTCCACCTCCAGGGGAGGACGACATTCCCGGAGAGCATCCCGGAGCAGGGCCTCCATTTCCTCCGGATAGACGGCGCCTGTGGACCTGCCGGTCTCATCTATTCCGAGGACCACCGTCCCTCCATCGGCATTGGCAAAGGCCACGATGGTCTCGGCCAGCAAATCCACATCCGGCTCCGGCATCAGAGCCACCAGTTGACCAGACCCCCGTTTGACCAGGTCTCCCAGCATTCTGATTCCTTTATCCTCCCGAACTCCATTCCAGTATACAACAAATACGGTAGAGAGACAAGGCCGGACTCTTCGGACATCGGTTGGGAGGTGGGGTGAGGATACCCCCGCCAGCCCCATATCCCCCTCGCGTCCGAACCTCGGAGATACCCATGTTGACGAAGAGGCCCGAACAGGCTATAATCGGCCCAGAGGAGGGATAATGGTCTCAACGTCTCCTGCGGATCCACTCACCCAGATCCAGAAGGGCCAGCAACTGCTGAAAAGAGCCCGGGAAGAGATCACCAGTGGGCATTATCAGCAGGCCGTCCAACTGGCAACGGAGGGTCTGGACCTGGTGGGCTCTCTTCCTCCCTCGTCAGAGCAGGAATACCTGCACTGGGACCTCCTGCTGTACCGGGGACGCGCTCGCGTCCTGATGGGGGATTATGCGGCCTTCTCCGATTTCCAGGCCGTTCGGGACCATTCCCCAGACCCGATACAGAGGGCGGAAGCGCTGATCGGTGCGGCGGACTGTCATAATGGAAAAGGAGAATACGCTGTTGCGGAGGGAGAATATCAAAGAGCGCTACAGGAAGCGGAGGCCCTCGGGAGCGACCCTTCTCGTATCCGGGCATGGATCGGGTTGGGAACCCTCCGCTGGAAGCAGGGCCGAATTGAAGAGGCCATTCATACTCTCAATCAGGCCCGAAGCGCTCTGCAGCGCACTCCGGACCTGCATGAACTGGGCTGGGCTCTGCTGGGATTGGGAATTGCGTACGACTTTGCCGGGCAGATAGAAAAAGCCATCGCTTTCTACGAGGAGGCCCTGAGATGCTTCCGCTCCCTGCAGGATAGCCAGCGGACTGCTGCGGTGCTGAATAACGTGGGAGAACTCTATCAGGAACTGCGCGACCTGGAGCGGGCGCTTCAGTATCATGAAGAGGCCCTTCATCTGGCGGTGCAATCCAGAGCCGACCGCATCTCTATAGACATCACCCGCAACCTGGGGGTAGATATGCTGCTCCTGGGACGGTACACCGAAGCGATGGTGGCTCTGAATCAGGCCCTATCCCGAGCCCGAGAGATAGAGGACAAGGACCTGGCATTGCAAGCCCTCTACAGTCTGGGCGACGCGTTCCTCCGGCAGGGAGAAGTGGAACGGGCACTGGCCATCGCCAGAGAACTGGCCGATGAGGCCGCCGCGATCCGCAGCGAACTGCACGCCGCCCGGGCCCAGTTCCTCCAGGGGCGGGCATATCTGGCCCAGGGAGACCGGTCCACGGCCCAGAGCGTTCTGCAGGCCGCCCTGGGACATGCCCATGCCATTCCCAGCCGCTGGCTCCTCTGGCAACTCCACGCCGCCCTGGGAAGAGCAACCGACGATCCGCAAATTGCTCATATCCACTTTCGCATCGCGGCCGATTTCATCCACCAAATTGCTGACCCTCTGAGCGACCCCACTCTCCGCTCCCGTTTCCTCTCCCAACCCGAGGTTCAGGCTGTCATCCGGCGGGCCGAAGAGTCGCAACCGTGAGGGGAGAACGGTGTTTTCATTAGAAGAAAGCGCTGTCCGGTCAGACGGTTCCCCCGATGACGAGAGGGAACTGGTGGAGCGGGCCAAACGGGATCCCGAGGCCTTCGGCCTGCTCTATGAGCGGTACGTCGCCCAGATTTACCGTTATCTGTATTACCGCACCGGGAATCCTCAAGATGCCGAGGACCTGACTGCACGTACGTTCTACCGGGCGCTGGAGCACCTCCCGCGCTATCAGGAACGAGGGCTCCCCTTCACAGCCTGGCTTTACCGGATTGCCCATAACATTGTCGTTAACTGGCAGCGCGATTGTCGCCGGCGACCGGTCGTGGCGCTGGACCGCGTGGTTGCCCATACTGGGGAGGGCGACCCCCAGGGGATGCTGGAAGAGGAAGAGGAGCGGGAGAATTTGATGCGGGCGTTTCAATCTCTGGCCCCGGATCGGCAGGAGTTGTTGATTCTGAAATTTGTGGAAAGGATGTCCAACGCGCAGATCGGGGCGATTATGGGGCGAAGCGAAGGGGCGATCAAATCCCTCTATCACCGCACCCTGCTGGAATTGAAGAAGAATCTGGAAGGAATGAAAAATGGAGGAGCAAGAAGCGACGCTGGTTCTGATCAGTGAACGGCTCCAGCGGTGGCTGGTCCCCGTGGAGCCGCCGCCGGCCTTTGTCCGCAGTCTAAAGAGGGAACTGATGGAAGCGGCTCGGCGGCAATATCTGCGCGCCCATCGCCTGCGGCGCATTGTGGTGGTAGGAGCGGCTATCGCCGGTTCGGTGGCCTCCGTAGCCGGTCTGACCGCTTTCCTGATCCTCAGACGGCGCGCCCGCGCTCACCCCCCGGTGGCTGTGGGATAGGCGGGATATACGGGGTGGTCGTTGCCACCCCGTATATCTTGTTGGGCATCGGCGGTTTCGCAGCCGCCCCTCCCAGCCTTTTTCTCCCCTATCGTGACTATTCCGCGCTGGGGGAATCCCCACCATTGACCTTGACATTTCCCCGCCCCCTGATATAATTTGAACAATCATTCAATTGAATCATTATACAAATGATAGAGGAATACCGTCCGATAGAAGGTATAGAAATCCCGACGGACAGCCTCGTTGTTCAGGCTATGGCCCGAACCTTTCGGGCACTGGCCCACCCCACACGCGTGCGCATCCTGGCCGCTCTGGCCCACGAGGAGCAGTGTGTGGGAGCACTGGCATCCCAACTGGGCATGAATGTATCGGCCGTCTCCCACCAGCTGCGCTACCTTCTCCAAATGCGGTTGGTCCGCCGAAGACGGGAAGGCAAGCGAGTCCTCTACGCGCTGGATGACGACCACATTCGCGACCTTTTTCGCGATACTCTGGAACATGTTCTGGAGAGAAAGGATGACTCCGGAGAATAACCCGAAGACGTTTTGGTTGCAGGTGGAAGGGATGGATTGCGCCGATTGTGCCCTCCATCTGGAAAGAGCCGCCTCCGGCGTACCCGGAGTGTATCGGGCGGAGGTCTCCTTCACTACCGGGCGGATGCGCCTGGTCGCCGATGGGGATGGGGTGCTCCCGCAGGTACAGACCGTTGCCCAGGAGATGGGCTATCGGGTCCTGCCGGCAACCCCGACGACCGACGGAGCCGGATGGCGGGGCTGGCTTCGCCGCTACCCGCGCGCCCTCTCCGCCGCGCTATCCGGCTTCCTGCTGGCGCTGGCCCTGATGGTCTATCTGCTGGCCGGCCCCCCTCCGTTGCGGGATGGGCTTCTGATCGCCGCCGCCATCATCGGCGGATACCCCGTCGCCCGGGCGGGCTGGGCCGTCCTGCGCACCAACCGCCGCCCCGATATGAACGTCCTGATGACCATCGCCGTGGCCGGCGCCCTGGCCATCGGTGAGTACGCCGAGGCGAGCGTGGTCGTCTTCCTGTTTTCGGTCGGAGAACTCTTAGAGGCGCTGACAATGGACCGGGCCCGGAGCGCCGTCCGCGCGCTGATGGCCCTGCGCCCCCCGGAGGCCACGCGCCGGACGCCCGATGGGGAAGAACGGGTGCCGGTAGAGGCACTGGCTGTGGGGGACCACGTCCTCATCCGCCCCGGCGAGCGTATCCCCGCTGACGGGCGGGTTCGGGAAGGTCGCTCGTTGGTAGACCAATCCCCCATCACCGGCGAGAGCATGCCGGTGGAGAAGGGGCCGGGGGATGAGGTCTTCGCCGGAACGGTCAACGGCCCCGGCGCGCTGACGGTGGAGGTGACCCGTGCGGCGCCCGATAGCACGCTGGCCCGGATCATCCACCTGGTGGAGGACGCCCAGGAGCAACGGGCCCCCAGCCAGCGGCTGGTGGACCGGTTCGCCGTTGTCTACACGCCTGCGGTGGTGGCGGGAGCGCTGCTGGTGACAACGGTCCCGCCCCTCATGGGTTGGGGCCTGTTCACAGACTGGCTCTACCGCGCGCTGGTCCTGCTGGTGATCGCTTGCCCGTGCGCGCTGGTCCTCTCCACGCCCGTCGCCGTGGTCAGCGGGCTGACAGCGGCGGCCCGCGCCGGCATCCTGATTCAGGGCGGCCTCTACCTGGAGGAACTGGCCCGCCTGCGCGCTGTCGCCTTTGATAAGACGGGCACGCTGACCCTGGGGGAGCCCCGGCTGGTAGGGGGAGAGTGCGCCAACCACACCGCCGACCGGGGCCCGCAGGAGTGCCCGGAGTGCTTGGACATGCTGGCGAAGGCGGCGGCGGTGGAGGCCCGCTCTGGACACCCCCTGGCTCGCGCGGTGGTGCGCGCGGCGCAGGAACTGGGCGTCGCCAGCCGGTATGGATTGGCCGAGACAGTAGAGAGTACCCCGGGACGCGGAGTGCAGGGGCTGGTGGCCGGCCATGCGGTCAAGGTCGGGAGCCACACCTATGTTCACGGGGAACGGGAGGAGGAAGACCCTTTCTGTCGGCGGGTGGACGCTATTGCCGCGCAGGGGCGGACAACGGTGGTGGTGGAGGACATCTGTTGTGGAAACCGGGCCTATGGGGTGGTGGCGGATGTCCTGCGCCCGGAAGTGGCCGCCGTCATCGGCGCCCTGAAGGGGATGGGCATCCGCCGGACCGTCATGCTGACGGGCGACAACAGGGGAGTCGCCGAACAGGTGGCCCGGGCGGCGGGGGTGGACGAATTCCAGGCAGGGTTGCTCCCAGAGCAGAAAGTGGAGGCAGTGGCGGACCTGCTGGCCCGCTACGGGACGGTCGCCATGGTGGGCGATGGGGTGAACGACGCCCCGGCGCTGGCCCGGGCCAGCGTGGGTATCGCCATGGGCGCCGCCGGCTCCGACGTCGCGCTGGAGACCGCCGATGTGGCGCTGATGGGGGATGACCTCTGGGGAGTGCCGCACGCCGTCCGGCTGGGCCGCCGGACCGTCGCCGTCATCCGCCAGAATGTGGCCTTCTCCCTGGTCACCAAAGCGGCCTTCCTGGCCCTGGCCATAGCCGGCCTGGCAACGCTCTGGATGGCTGTCTTCGCCGATGTGGGAGTTTCGCTGCTGGTGATTCTGAATGGGATGCGGCTACTGGTGAAGAGGAACCGACGCGGATAGACGCGGATGAGTGCTGATTAGGAGAGCGCCAGGCGTTCCGATGCCTGGCGCTCTTCTTAAACTGTACCGGGTTAGGCTTTCTTCAGCGCCTCCTCTATCCGCGCCAGCAGGTCATCCGGGTCTATCGGCTTGTGAATCCATTCGTCCACCGGGATGTACTCGCCCGACGGCACCACTCCCTGTGCCTGCGCCCCGGTGAGGCACGTCACTATAATCACCGGCACGTCCTTCAACACCGGGTCCTGTGCCATTTCCCGGCTCACGTCCAGCCCGTCCAGGATGTAGGACATCATAATGTCCAGCAACACCAGGTCGGGCTTCTCTTTCCGCATCACCGCCAGCGCCTGCTGCCCGCTGGCCGCCGTCACCACCTCGTACCCCTTGCCGCGCAGAATCCGCCGCGTCAGGTTGACGAAGTCCGGGTCGTCATCTACCACCAGTAT
>JASFBC010000310.1:0-1952 GCA_036172315.1 Anaerolineae bacterium
ACCGCATCCAGCGCTTCTCGGCCGCGGGGGCGTTCCTGGGGGAGTGGGGCTCCTGGGGCTCCGGCGATGGGCAGTTCGACAGGCCCCATGGCGTTGCGGTGGCCCCCGACGGCACCGTCTACGTGGCCGATACGTACAACCACCGCATCCAGGCCTTCGGCACCGCTTATCCCGACACCTGGCGGGGGGAGTTTTTCGGCAACGATTGGCTGGCCGAGCGTCCTCTCCTCATCCAGAATGTGTTGGCCATCGCCTTTGATTGGGCCGGCTCTCCTGGTTCCGGCGTTCCTGCGGATCACTTCTCCTCCCGCTTTCAGCGGTATGTCTACTTCTCCGAGCCGGGCACTTACCGTTTCACCATCCTGGCCGATGACGGTATCCGGCTGTGGGTGGATGGCCTGCTGCTGATAGAGGAATGGCGCCATCCTCAGCATGCTACTTTCTATGCCGACATCGCCTTGAGCCAGGGTTACCATTGCATAAGGTTAGAGCACTACGATGCTGGCAGTGGGGCCGCTCTTCATCTCTCCTGGGGGCAGTTGAACCCCTGGACCTTCACTCCAACGCCTACCCCGACACCCACCCCCACTCCGACGCCGACGCTTACTCCAACGCCTACTCCGACGCCAACGCCTACCCCAACGCCTACTCCGACGCCTACCCTCAAACCCTGGACCTTCCTGCTCTATCTTGCTGGCGACAATAACCTGTATTCGTACTTACAGCGCGCCATCGCCCAACTGGAGGCCCAACCTGTCAATCCCAACGTCAACACCCTCGTCCTCTTTGACGGCGACCGCCCCAACGACTCCTGGCGCTTTCTGGTTCAGCCCGGCGGCAACTACACCATCGGGGTCAACAAGTGGTATATGGGGGAGTTGAATATGGGCGACCCCCAAACTCTCATTGACTTTATCAACTGGACCCGCCAGAACTACCCTTCCCAACATTACTACTTGGCCATTGCCGACCACGGTCGGGGCACCTCAGGAGTGGCCTGGGATGCCGCCAGCAGCCGTGACAACCTGACAACGGCGGAACTGCGTACCGCCCTCCGCACGGCCATCGAAGCGGGGATGTGGAAGATAGACGTCCTCCACTACGACACCTGCCTGATGGCCCTGCTGGAGAACGCTTATCAGGTGATGGATTATACGGACTATCTAGTGGCTTCTCAGAACTTGGGCTGGTCGGTTTTTGCTTATGCGGATTATGCGCAGGTACAGGGGGAAGGGATGCAGGGAATGAGTGCACCTTATGAATTTGCGACGCTGACTGCCAGGGTAACGGCTTCCACCACGCCGCGCCAGTTGGCGGAAGATGTGGCGGACATTTACTTCAACCATCCGGCTATTCAGGCTCATCCCCGGACGATCTCGGCCCTGGATTTGAGCAAGGCGGTGGTGGTGCGGGAAGCGCTGGACAATCTGGCAGGAGCGCTGCGGAGCAATCTGCAGGGAGTGAAAACGTATGTGCAGAATGCGCGGAACGCCGTGCAGAAATTTGACTCGCGGGATTACTACAAGATCACCCAAGAGGATGAGTATGTAGACCTCTATCATCTGGCGGCGTTGCTGAAGCAGTATGTGCCGGATAGTGCAATTCAGAATGCTGCCCAGGGAGTGATGGATGCGATGAACGGCGGTTTTGTCGTGGCGGAGCATCATTGGAGCGGGATGTGGGGAGGGGAGGAGGAGTTATATTGGGACTTGGACAATGCACATGGGGCATCGCTGTATTTTCCGCCGAAGTCAGGGTCAAATGACTACAATCGGTATGTGAGCCATCGGTTGTTCCAGTTTACAGCGGATGGGGTGTGGGATGAGTTCCTGGCAGACTACTTTGGGGTTATGGGTCTGCCGCCGGAGGAGCCCACCGATCCCGGTTTACCGCCGATGCTGGCGCCGGAACACAAGGTGTATCTGCCGCTCGTCTTGCGAAACCGATGAGAG
>JASFBC010000311.1:0-35052 GCA_036172315.1 Anaerolineae bacterium
ACCGTCGGGCTTCCGTTTCGGGCTGGGCAGCGCAGGGCCACGCGGAGGCCCGCCCTGGGGGTGGGGTGAGGTTGAGGTGACCTGTCGCGTCCGAACCTCAGCCGCACGCGCTTGACGAGAGGGAGCATTGTGGTAGAATAACAAATGCCACGATGCCCCCATCGTCTAGCCTGGTCAGGACACAGGCCTTTCAAGCCTGAAACACGGGTTCAAATCCCGTTGGGGGTACCTCCCCCTGGCCTCCCGGTTGGGGGGCTTTTTCTATATCCGGCATCATTGGGGTATTTTCAAGCCCTATTTCCGGGGGAAGACGGATGGCGCAATGGCTGGTGACCGGCGGGGCTGGCTTCATCGGTTCCCACCTGGTAGAGGCCCTGGTGGCTATGGGCGAGCCAGTGCGGGTGCTGGATAATTTCTCCACCGGTCGGTGGGAAAACCTCTCCGCCGTCCGGGATCGGATAGAGGTCATAGAGGGTGACGTTCGCGACCCGCTGGCCGTCCGGCAGGCGGTAGACAGGGTAGAGGTGGTGGCCCACCTGGCCGCGTTGGTCTCTGTGGAGGGGTCTTTACGGAATTCCCGGGAGACCATGGATGTGAACACCGGGGGAACGCTGAACCTCCTGGAGGCGGCTCGCCAGGCCGGCGTATCCCGCTTCCTGTTTGCCTCCTCCGCCGCTGTCTACGGCGACTGTTCTGAACTTCCCCTTCACGAAGACCTGCCCCTTTGTCCCCTTTCCCCTTATGCCGCCAGTAAAGTCGCGGGTGAGGCCCTTTGTCGCGCCTATTGGGCATCCTACGGCCTCCCCACGGTCATCCTGCGGTTTTTCAATATTTACGGACCCCGGCAAGACCCCCAGAGCCCCTATTCGGGGGTCATCAGCATTTTCGTCGGGCGGATGCGGCGGGGGTTGCCTCCGGTCGTATACGGGGATGGCCTTCAGACCCGGGACTTCGTCTATGTGGGGGACGTGGTCGCGGCCCTGATTCGGGCGGGGAAACAGGACGGGGCCGCCGGGGCAGTGGTCAATATTGCCCGGGGAGAGGAGACCAGTGTCCTCCGGCTGGTCATGCTTCTCAATCAGGTGCTGGGCGCTACTTTGGAACCGGAATTTGCCCCAGCCCGCGCTGGGGACATCCGCCGTTCCTCTGGAGATCCCCGCCGAGCCCATTCGGTCCTGGGCTGGCAGCCGACGGTCGGGCTGGCGGAGGGCCTGTATCGCTTCATTCAATCAGAGTTATAGGAGGCACCGATGGCGGAGAGAGTGGAAGCCCTCAAGGGACGACTGCAGAGAGGGTTAGATAAAACTCTGGCCATCTTCGGCTCTATCCAGCCCGGTCAGTGGGAGGTTGTCTTCTATGAACAACCGTATCCCTGGACTGTGCGGGACCTCCTGGCTCATTTCGTTTCCTCCGAAGAGGGGTTGCGACAACTGGCCCAGGACATTGCCGCTGGGGGGCATGGCGCGCCGGAGGGATTTGACTACGACGCATATAACGAAGCCGAACAGCGGCGGCTGGCAGGTGTCCCGCCGGAGCAACTCCTGGCTGATCTGAAGGCCGCCCGCCAGCGCACCCTGGAATGGGTGGCCACGCTGACCGACGAAGACCTGGACCGGGTAGGCCGCCATCCGGCCCTGGGGGAGGTTAACCTGGAGACTTTCATCAACGCCATCTACGGCCATCAGTTGATGCATATGCGCGACCTGATGAACGCTCTGGGAGGATAGGTTATGGAGGAACTGAAACGCCGCATTCTGGCCGAGGGAAAGGACCTGGGGAACGGAATCCTTAAGGTGGATGGGTTCATCAACCACCAGATAGACCCGGGGCTTATGCAGCGAGCCGGGGAGGAACTGGCCCGACGATTCCAGAGGGTGGGGGCAAACAAGATTCTGACAGCGGAAATCTCCGGTATCGCGCCGGCCCTGGCTGCCGGGCTGGCCCTGGGGATTCCCGTCATCTACGCCCGGAAGCGCAAGCCCATCACGATGATGGAGCCGGTCTACGTGGAGAGCGCGCCCTCGCATACCAAAGGGCTGGAGGTCCTGCTGATGGTCTCCCCGGAGTATCTGGGGGCGGGCGACCGGATCCTCATCATAGACGACTTCCTGGCGACGGGCCTGACCATCGCCGCACTGGTCCGGCTGGTCCAGAAAGCCGGTGGAGAAGTCGTCGGCATCGGCGTCCTGATAGAGAAACGGTTTGAGGGCGGCCGCGACGTTCTGGCCCCCCTGGGCATCCCCATAGAGGCCCTGGTGACCATTACCGAAATGCGGGATGGCCGAATTACTATCGCCCCCTGAGTCTCACGATACCCTCATCGTTCTGGACTATGGCTCTCAGACGGCCCAACTGATTGCCCGGCGGATCCGGGAGGTCCACGTCTATTGTGAACTGTTCCCGTGGGATACACCGGCGGAGCGAGTGAGGGCCCTGCGCCCGCGCGGGTTCATCCTCTCTGGCGGCCCCGCCAGCGTCTACGAACCCGGCGCGCCGACCCTCCCGGCCTACGTGCTGGAAACCGGTCGCCCCATCCTGGGCATCTGCTACGGGATGCAACTGCTGGCCCACGCGCTGGGCGGGCGTGTCCGGCGGGCTCCTCAGCGGGAGTACGGGCCAGCGCGGGTGGAACTGCTGTATCCCATCCCGTTGCTGGCCCCGCTGGAATCGCAGCCCCAGGTCTGGATGAGCCATGGCGACCGGGTGGAGGAACTGCCCCCTGGGTTTGTCGCCCTGGCCCGCAGCCCCAACTCCCCCATCGCCGCGATGGGGGACCTCCGGCGGCACCTCTACGGCGTCCAGTTCCACCCGGAGGTCGTCCATACCTCCGCCGGGCGGGAAATCCTGCGTCGGTTCGCCGCCGACATCTGCGGCTGCGCGCCCACCTGGACTCTCGCAACGTTCATAGAAGAGGCCGTCGCCTCCATCCGGAATCGGGTAGGGGACAGGCGGGTTCTCTGCGCCCTCAGCGGGGGTGTGGACTCCGCAGTGACTGCCACCCTGGTCCATCGGGCCATCGGCGACCGGCTGACCTGTATCTTCGTTAACACCGGCATGATGCGCCGGGGGGAGCCGGAGCAGGTCGTGCACACCTTTCGGGACCGGTTGGGGATGCCGCTGATCGCGGTGGATGCCACCGAGGAGTTCCTGGCCGCGCTGGATGGGGTGACTGACCCGGAGGAGAAGCGGCGCATTGTCGGCGAGAAGTTCATTCGGGTCTTTGAGCGAGAAGCGGAAAGGGTGGGGCAGGTGGACTTTCTGGCCCAGGGTACCCTCTATCCGGATGTCATTGAGTCGGCGGCACCGGACCGGCCGGGGGCCCGCCGGATCAAGACCCACCACAACGTCGGGGGGCTTCCGGAGCGGATGCAGTTGCGGCTGATAGAGCCGCTGCGCTACCTCTTCAAGGACGAGGTCCGCGCGGTGGGGGAAGCGCTGGGGTTACCGCCGGAGATCGTCTGGCGGCAGCCGTTTCCTGGACCGGGGCTGGCGGTCCGCGTCGTCGGCGCGGTGACGAGGGAGCGGTTGGAGCGGCTGCGCGCCGCCGACGCCATCCTGCTGGAGGAACTGGACCGGGCAGGACTCCTGCGGGTTACTCAGCAGGCCTTCGCTGTGCTCCTTCCGGTCCGCAGCGTGGGGGTGATGGGGGATAGCCGTGCCTACGGGGAAGTGGTGGCCCTGCGGGTTGTTACCACCGAGGATTTTATGACGGCTGACTGGGCGCGGTTGGACCCTGCCTTACTGGCCCGCATCAGTAACCGCATCGTCAACGAGGTCGCCGGAGTGAACCGGGTGGTCTACGACATCACGTCCAAACCCCCGGCAACCATTGAATGGGAATAGGGTTCAGCCCTGATCCGATCTTCCATTCCTGCAAACCCCTCTCGGGAGGGAGACGGCTCAGCCGCACGCGTCATGGGCCCATTTTCCCCGCGCCGGAAGCGGAACACCCCTGTTGCATAAAGGCGGTTGACTTGTTATCAGGAAAAGGTATAATAGCATCGCTGGGTATCTATTGTCTGTCGTTTACCTTAAGGGCAGGCAGGGTATATGGCACTGAAAGGGAATCTGCAAGACTTTAGCGCCACCCAGTTACTCCATCTCATCAACCTGGCGCGCAAGACAGGCACTCTGGCGGTAGAGACAGCCCAGGACCAGGCTCTCTTCTGCTTCCGCGAAGGCAAACTCATCTATGCCAGCCTGAACGGGCAGGATGACCGTCTGGTTTCCATCCTCCAGCGGGCAGGGAAAATCACCGAGGAACTGGCCCGGACTATCCGGGCCCGTTCCGATATTAAAGACGACCGAGAACTGGGGGTGTTGCTGAGCAACGCCGGCTACGTTACCCAGAAGGACATCGTGGATAGCGTCCAGAACTATGTTCTGGAAATCGTCTATAAACTCTTTACCTGGCCCGAGGGGACATTCCGGTTTGAGCCCAATGTGCTTCCGGTAGAGGGGCGCATCGCGGTCTCCATTGACCTGGAGAACGTGATTATGGAAGGGAGCCGTCGTCTCAGGGAGTGGGAACGGCTTCAGGAGGAATTGCCCAATCTGGACATGGCCCTCCGCTTTACGGACCGTCCCGATGCTCGCCTGCGTACCATTAACCTGACGGTGGAGGAGTGGAGAGTCGTTTCGTTTATTAACCCCCGTAACACCATCCGCCAGATCGCTCAGTACAACCACATGAGCGATTTCCAGATTCGGCGCATCGTCTACGGGCTCCTTCAGGCCGGGTTGGTAGAACTGGTTCCGCCGGAGGGCGTAGAAGTGAAACCACCCGCAGGGGTTCCTGCTCCTGTTGGAGTGCCGCCCATGCAACGACGTCCGGCCGTCAAGCGCAGCATCGTCCAACGACTTATAGACCGCATCCGGGAGTTGTAAATGCAGATCGTTAAAATGGTGGTGACCGGCCCCTTTGCTGCAGGCAAGACCCAATTCATTCGTTCCATCAGTGAAATAGATGTCGTGGCTACCGAGGCGAAAATCAGCCGCCCGGAGGAGCGGATTAAGGAAGAAACCACGGTGGCCATGGACTTCGGGCGAATCACAGTAGATGATGATCTGGTCCTCTATCTTTTCGGCACGCCGGGGCAGCGCCGCTTTGAGTTTATGTGGGAAATTCTCTCGGAGGGGATGCTGGGCTTCGTGGTGCTCGTGGACAGCACCCGTCCGGAGACCTTCCGGGAGGCCCGGTTGATTCTGGATACCTTTCGGACCTATGCCCCAACGCCGTACGTGGTGGCCGCCAACAAGCAGGATATGGAGGACGCCTGGTCACCGGAGGACCTGCGGATCGCTCTGCGAATTGATCCGGCAGTGAAAGTCCTTCCCTGCGTTGCCACTGATAAGGAGAGTGTCAAGAACGTCCTTCTGGAATTGCTCTATTCTATTCTGGAGACGATGGACGGCGAGGGAGAATAGTCGGCGATCTCGGGGCGGGCACCGCCGTCCGTGGGGGCAGTCTATTCGGGCCACGGCCACCGGTGTCCGCCTTTATATTGTAGGAGTTTAGGAGACTGTAACTCCCTTTTAACCCACTTGCAACGCATTGTTGTGGGGAAGGGGCTGGTTTTGTGATAAGATAACAAGGGTGACCAGACCCGGGGAGAAAGAGAATGAGTTCCATCGTCACAGATCGGGGAGTCATCCATTATGAGACGTACGGTCGGGGTCAGCCGGTCATTCTCCTCCATTGCTGGTTGGGTTCATGGAACTACTGGCTGAACACCATGGAGGTGCTGGCTGATGGGTATAAGACTTACGCGCTGGATTTCTGGGGCTTTGGCGAGTCGGGGAAGAAGGGATTGCAGTTCAGAGTGACGGATTATGTGGAAATGGTGGCCCAGTTTATGGACCAGTTGGGCATCTATCGGGCGCGGGTAATGGGGCATTCTATGGGCGGTACGGTTTCCCTGAGCCTGGCGCTGGCCCACCCGGAACGGGTACAACGGGTGGCAATGGTGGGTTCCCCCATCACCGGAGATGGCCTGGCGCTGATGTTAAAACTGGCCGCGAAGAAGCCTCTGGCCGCGCTGGTTTATAGTATTCCAGGGGTTTTGCCCCTGGGGGTTCGTCTGGCTTCTCCTTTCCTCACCCGTGACTGGCGGCGCTGGTCGGAGATGTTTCAGCAGGACCTTTCCCGTACAACACTGGAATCTTTTCACTACAGCATCGCTTCCCTCCGCCGCGCCGACCTGCGCCCCCGCCTCCGAGAAATCCGAATCCCCGTATTGGGTATCTATGGCCGGAACGACCGAATTGTGAACCCTAATCAGGGAGAAATCCTTGCCAGTGGGGTTCCCCTGGCCCAGGTTGCGTACTTTGAGCATTCCGGGCATTTCCCGATGCTGGACGAGCCGGAACGATTCCATCAGACCCTGAGAGAGTTTTTGGACCGGTAAGGGCCAGAGAAAAGAGCCCTGCATCTCCGGGTTTTACGGCAACCACCTCTCAGGCAGGGGATGGGGTGAGGAAGGGGGTAGTTACCCCGAAGCCCTAGAAGAGCGGCTGGAACGGGCGACAACAGTTGCCGCTATCGCTTTGAGAGATCAAGAGTGGAAATCGGGTACATTCCTAACCGCTTCGGGCGGCTTCTCCTGCTATCTCTGGAGCAGGCGCTGGGCATTTCCGGCCTCCAGGCTGTCCTGGGTCGCGCCGGCCTTCGCCATCTGGCCATTTACCCGACCGACAATCTGGAGAGAGGATTCCCGATGAGCCTGGTTCCCCGGCTGATGAGCGCCCTGGAAGAGATATATGGGGTGGGGAAGGGACGGGAACTGGCGTTCCAGACCGGACGTGCTTGTTTCCACCTGGGGATTTCCGATTTCGGCATCCTGGCAGATATGGCCGATATCCTGTTTCCCCTCCTCCCCTCCCTGACCCGGGCCCGGGTTGGGCTGGAGACACTGGCAGAGGTATTCAACCGGTTCGCCGACGGGAACATTCAACTCCAGAAGCAAGGTGATCGTTTCCTCTGGGTGGTGGAACGTTGCAGCGTGTGCCAGGGACGGACGTCATCTTCTCCCTGTTGCCATCTGCTGGCTGGTCTGCTCTGGGAGACAGTCCATTGGGCGACCGGCAGGGATTCCATCAGGGTCACGGAGGTGGTCTGCGCGGCGGCTGGCGGACCCCACTGCGCGATGGAGATAGAACTGGGGTAACGATTTAGCCTCATTTTCCTCGTGGGGTCGCGAGATGAGGAAGAATAGCGGTGAAGGGCTACGCTGAAAGACCCTGGCCCAAGAGGCATCGCCGGAGGTGGGGCGGTGAAACTCCCTGTAACGCAGGCTGTTAGCCTGTAGCGCAGGCTGTTAGCCTGCGGCGCGGGCTGTTAGCCTGTAGCGCGGGCTGTTAGCCTGCAAAACGGGCCTGGCGGCCTGTAACGCGGGCTGTTAGCCTGCAAAACGGGCCTGGCCCGAGAGGCGTCGCCGGGGGTGGGGCGGTGAAACCCGCAGAGGGTAGATGATCGGGGGCCCTATGCGGAAGATTATCCTGAAAGACCGGAGATTTATCCATCCATTCAATGAGCCAGCCCGCGAACTGCGGGTGCTGAATAAGCCCCTCTGGCTCCATCAGCGGGACCTCCTGGCACCGTACATCACCCAGGAGCGCGAGGTGGATTCTTTCAGCGAGATCGGGCCGGAGCGGGTGGAGACGCTGGTCTATCGGGAAAATCTTTTCTTTGATAAGCCCTTCATTGATACCTTTATCCGGAAAGCCCGCAAACTGGGCAAGGCCTGTCAGGTTGCTTTTCCTCTGGATGATAAAGCCATCGTTGCCCATGCCCTTCCTCTCCAGCAGACCATCCGCCGGGAGGGTGACCTTTATGTGGCAGACATGTGGTACTTTCCCCACGGTGTTGAGGAAACGGTCCGGCCACTGGTCATGCATACCGAACCCCGCGAGATGGGGTATTACCGGGTCCCCACCCATATGTCCAATGTCTTGGGGGACCTGGTCTATCAGGTGCCCACGCGGGCATTCCTGGCGATTGAATCATGGGTCCACGTCCTTCTGACCAATATCATTTTTGGCATCTTCGCGGAGGCGGCTCGCCTGGATAAGGCGATTGAAGAGAACATCTGGCTGCAATTGAAACTCTTCTGGCGGGCCCTGCTGGAACAGAAGCAGGTCCTTTCCTCGTCCGCCGTCGTCAAAATCGGCAGGAATTGTTCCATTGATCCCAGCGCAGTCATTCGGGGGCCGACGATTATCGGCGACAACGTGGACATCGGCCCGGGCGCAGTGGTGGATATTTGCGTCATCGGCAACAACGTCACTATCTCCGATGGTTGCCATTTGATGCTCAGTGTTGTCAGTGACCGCTGCTTCCTGCCCTTTCGCGCCTCCCTGTTTGAGACTGTCCTGATGGAAGATACGATGGTCGCCCAAAATACCTGTCTACAACTGGCGTGTGTGGGGCGGAGCAGTTTCATCGGCGCCGGAACCACCTTTACCGACTTTAACCTGATTCCCAACCCGCTGCGGACCATGCGCGGCGACCGTCTGGAGCCAACGGGCATGACCGTCCTGGGCGGATGCGTGGGACACCATTGCCGCATTGGTTCAGGCCTGGTTGTCTATCCGGCCCGGACGATAGAATCGGATAGCGTTCTGCTGGCCTCGCCCCGGCGGCGGGTGGTGATGAAGAACGTCTCCTACGAAGAGAGCGACATCCACCGTATCCCCGGGGTGACCCACATGCACCCGCGCCTGTACCCGCGCCCGGATGAAATTCGGGGGCAGAAGTAGGGGTGGTTTATAAGTTTATGACACTTTTACGCTCTTATAGGCCATATTGCCCTCATCCCTCTCTTCTCCCTCCCCCCGGCCTGCGGTCGGGGGAAGGGGGGCGGCGCAACTGCCGGGGGTGGGGTCGGAATACGCACTACGGAGCCTGCAATGAACTCGTTCGCCTTCATCCTGCACCCATTGGACCCCAAAGCGGACGTGGCGCGGAAATATCCGAACCTGGCCCGCCTGTTGCCGGTGAGGGCCATCCACTTTCTCTCGCTCTACTGGCCCCCCCTGGTGCTTTCCCACGTCCGGGGTATTCGCTCTCCTGCTACGGGCCAGGAGGTGGAGGGCTGGCTGCTGGCCTGTCCGCTGACCGCCCGTCGGATGCTGGAAGTACCGCCCCGGGTTGCCTACCGGAAAATCATCCAGACCGGGCGTCTGGCAGAGCGGTTAGGAGCCCGCATTCTGGGGCTGGGCGCCTACACCTCCGTAGTGGGTGACGGCGGCCTGACCATCGCTCGGGCGCTGCAGATTCCGGTGACCACCGGGGATAGTTACACCGCCGCCCTTTCGGTCCACCCGCTGCTGGAAGCGGCCGCGCAGGTGGGCATAAAGCCGGAACGGGCCGTCGCTGCCGTTGTCGGCGCAACGGGAGCCATTGGCGGAGCCTGCGCCCGGTTGCTGGCTCCCCAGGTAGGCCGCTTGATCCTGGTGGGCCGCCGGGCCGATGCCCTGGAGAATGTGCAGGCTCAACTGACCGGCCAGGCCAACGGGCCGGTGGAGGTAGCCACCGACATCGCCGCCATCCGCTCCGCTGACCTGGTGCTCAGCGCCACCAGCGCGGGGCGCCCGATCATCTTTCCGGAACATCTGAAACCAGGGACCATCATCTGTGACGTGGCCCGTCCCCGGGACGTCTCTATGAGGGTCCATCGGGAGCGGGAAGACGTGCTGGTGGTGGATGGTGGCCTGGTCCAGACCCCCGGTGGGGCCGGACTGGGATTTGATTATGGCCTGCCGCCCGGGTTAGCCTTCGGCTGCATGGCGGAGACGATTACCCTGGCGCTGGAGGGCCGATTTGAAGATTACACTGTTGGAAAGGAGTTGGATGTGGGGCGGGTGCGGGAAATCCAGGAAATGGCAGCCCGGCACGGATTCCGCCCGGCCCCGCTGCACTCTCTGGACCGCCCGCTCCCGCCGGAACGGATTCGCACCGTCGCCGCGCACCGACGAGCAGGGCTGTAGCCATTGTTCCCACGATTGTCCACCAGCGAATAGGGGAGGGCAGATATGGGCAAGCCGAGAATTCTGGTGGTAGAAGACGATTTTGACATTTCCAACATGCTCCGCATCTACTTCCAGAGCCAGGGTTACGAGGTCGCCGTGGCTCCACGAGGCGGAGACGCGCTGGAGATGTGCCGCCAGCAGTTGCCGAACATCGTCGTTCTGGACATCATGCTCCCGGACATAGATGGCTACGAGGTCTGTCGGCAATTGCGGAGCAACTTGCGGACCAGCCATATCCCCATCATTTTCCTGACCCAGAAGGACGAGCGGTCGGATAAAATCCAGGGGCTGGAACTGGGGGCCGATGACTACATCACCAAGCCCTTTGACGTGGAGGAACTCCGGCTGCGGGTAAAAAACGCCATCGCCCGCGCCACTTACGAGAGCCTGACCAACCCCACTACCGGCCTCCCCAGTTCCCGTCTCATTGAGGACCAGTTGCGCCGGCTGCTCCGCCGGGATAACTGGGGCATCCTCTATATCGGCGTAGAGCGCCTGGAGCCATTCAAAGAAGTCTACGGCTTCGTCGCGGCCGATGAAGTGCTTCGCTACACCGCGATGGTTCTCAGCGAGACCGCTGATGCCATCGGAACCCCGGAGGATTTCATCGGTCACATCGGCGGGGACGATTTTCTGGTGATCACCCGGAAGGAACTGATTCGCCCGATGGCGCAGGATATGGCTCGGCGATTTTCTGAAGGTATCGTCACCCATTATGATTTCAAGACCCGCCAGCAGGGGTACCTGGTGATTCGGGATGACCAGGGGAAGGAGCAACGGGTGGGGCTGATGGAACTGGCTATCGGGGCGATTTCCAGCGATGACGGTCCCTTTACCGACATCCGGGAGATCACCGAAGCGGCAGCGGCGGCTCGCCGGGAGAGACGGCTGCTGTAAGGGGGAGGGGATAATGATCATTGCCTATCAGGCAGAACGGAGGAGAGAGCGTGGGTTTTAATGAGGTTGACCTTGCCCCGGGGACCCGGATGACGGCCGCCATACCGGTGGGGATTGGATGATGGGGACCCTTCGGGAAACGTCCTACGAACTCCGGGTAAGAGATGAAGATGGTCGGGTAGTCCCTGTACCCCGATACCGGGGGAAGTTGGGGCGATCATTCGGGAGGCAGGGGTCTCCGTAGAGGAGTTGGTGAGCCTTAGGGTCGCGTGAGATGATGAAGTTTGCCTCCTTCCGGGAATGGTTGAAAACGTTGCGCCGGGGTGGAGACCACCGCCAGGGCGGGAAATCGGCTCCCCGGCCGTCCTCCATACCGTCTTTCATGCCCACTCTGGAGGAATGGGCCACTCTGGGAGAGATTGCCCGGACCGTCGGCGCCAGCCTGGATTTGGGAATCATCCTGCGCAATATTCTGACTTCCACCCGGCGGCTGATAGACTTTGATATGGCCGAAATTACCCTCTGGGACCCCGCCCGGCGCTGTCTGGTGAGTCGGGGATCCCTGGATGCGGAGGCCTATCACGCGGAAGTGGGCACAACCTATTGCCTGAATGGAGGATACTCGGGATGGCTGGCCCGCCATCGTCAACCTCTGCTGATCCCCGAAATTTCCGCCCGCCGGGATGTCCGGCCCAAACTGGACCGGCCAGACCTCCCCTACCATTCTTACCTGGGCATTCCCCTGGATAGCGGCGGCGAGTTTGTGGGAACCCTGGAACTGATCAGTTACCGCCCGGCGGCCTTCTCGGAGCGGGACCTGGCGCTGCTGCAGCGGATCGGCCAGTACGCGGTTACGGCCATTGAGCATGCCCGGCTCTACGAAGAGGCCCGCCGGCGGGCCCTGGAACTGGCCACCCTCTCCCGCGTCGCCACTGCGCTGGCCTCCACGCTGGAACTTTCACAGGTTCTGCAGACCATCGCTACGTCCGTTCTGGAGGTCATCGGCTGCGATGCCTCTGCCATTTTTGTCCTGGACGAGACGGAGGGAGTCCTGCGCCTCGCCGCAACCCATGGTCTGAGCCCGGAGTACGTGCGCCGCTCCGGGCGCCTGCCGGTGGAGGTGGGGGGGCGAGGCCATGCGGTCGCCGTCCGACAGCCCATTATCGTGGAAAACCTGGCCGCTGACCCAGCCCTGAGACGGATCGCCCCGCTGGCGGAGGAGGAGGGATTCGTCGCGTTCGCCGATCTCCCCCTCCGGGTGGGGGAACGGGTCATCGGCATGCTGGCTGTCTTCTTCTCCCATCCCCACCCCTTCACCGAGGGGGAGCGGGAGTTACTCTCTACATTTGCCGATCAGGCGGCGGTCGCGATAGAGAATGCCCGTCTCTATGCCCAGACGGACCGGCACCTGCGCAAGCAGCAGAGCGCACTGACCGGCCTGCAGCGGGTCGCCAGAGAACTGAGCCTTACCTTTGATCAGGACCGGATTCTCCGGCTGGTGCTGGAAGAATCCTTGCGCGTCGCCGATGCCCCCTGCGGGGCCGTCCTGCTCCGCGATGAATCGGGAGCCTGGGGACTGGCGCTCTGCGCCGGCTATCTGGAAGAAGAGCAGGCGGCCCTCCGCCAGACGCTGCGGGAGAGCCTCCAGAACAGCCTCCTGGTTGAGTTGGAGCATCAGAACCAGACCATCTATCAG
The DNA here is from genome assembly GCA_036172315.1 of Anaerolineae bacterium. GTDB lineage: Bacteria > Chloroflexota > Anaerolineae > B4-G1 > DUEL01 > SpSt-77. Next base: position 12,623 of record JASFBC010000311.1, read on the forward strand.
GCAGATATGGCCGTTTGGCCGGTACTGGGTCGGAGCGACGCTCGCTCCGCACTGCTGGTGCCGATCCGGTTTGGGGAGAGCCTGGCAGGGGCCCTGGCCCTGCTCAGCCCCCGCACAGATGCTTTTGACGCTGAGGTGCGCCAGTTCATTGAGACCATCGCTGCGCAGGCGTCCATCGCGATCGCCAACGCCCGCTGGCATCGGGAACAGCAGGAACGGGCCTCCCTTCTCCACCGGCGAACGGACCAGTTGAGCCGGGTGCTGGAAGTCAGCCGCGCCTTCCGCTCCGACCGTCCTCTGGAAGAGGTCCTGGAAGAGATCGCTTACGCCGTCCAGGAGAGTGTGGGCTTCAATATGGTCCTGATCAGCATCCTGGAGGGCGACCCACCGGTCCTGCGCCGCGTCGCCGGGGCGGGCATCCCCCTGGCGGCCCTGGAGCGCCTGAAGCAGACCCCTCAGTCCTGGAGAACCGTGCAGGCGGTTCTGGAAGACCGTTTCCGCATCGGTCGGAGTTATTATATCCCGGCCGAGGAACAGGCCCACTGGCGGGGACGGCTGGACGTGTATGAGGGGCGCCTGGAGGTAGCCCCCCGTCAGCCTGGCCGGTGGCATCCGCAGGACCTCTTGCTGGTGCCCCTCATCGGCCCCAGCGGACAGATTCAGGGCATGCTCTCGGTGGACGAGCCTCGCAGTGGCCGCGCCCCCGATTATCCGACCATAGAGGCGCTGGAGATTTTCGCCGCTCAGGCAGCCACCGCGATAGAAAACGCTCGCCTGCTGGAAGACCTGCAGCGGCGGCTGGACATCCTGGCCACTTTCAACGACCTGAACCGGGCTGTCACAGCCCGCCTGGACCTGCAGGGCGTCCTTCAGACCGTGGTGGACGCGCTGCCGCGACTGCTCCACTGCCAGGGCAGTGTCGTTTTCCTGCGGGATCCGGAAACCCAACGGTATGAGGCCCGCGCTGTTCGCGGGCATGACCTTTCTTCCCTTCTGGAGTGCTCCTTTGCCCCTGGCGAAGGGATGGTGGGAGAAGTGGCGCAGAGCGGAATGCCCCTGGCCGTGCCGGACGCTGCCACGGTGGGGAGCGCCTGTTATATCTCCCAGGGCGCAGTGGCTCTGGCGCCGCTGGTCATCGGTGGGGAGGTGGTCGGCGTTCTGGCCGCCGACCGTTCGGCCCGGGAGGCCTTTACCCCCACTGACCTGGCCGTCCTCACCGCTCTGGCCGACCAGGTGGCAGTGGCCGTCCAGAACGCGCGCCTCTTTGAAGAATCGGTGAGCCGGGCCCAGGAACTCTCTACATTGCTGGAAGCCGCCAGCGCTCTCTCGTTCACGCTGGACCTGGATTGGGTCCTCTATGCCCTGGGCGAACGGTTGCTGGACCTGACCGGTGCCGATGGTTGCGTCATCTCCGAATGGAATCGGGAAACGGATATGGTCGTTGTCGCCTGGGAGTCCCGGGGGGAGGCGGCGCCGCTGGCCTGTACGATGTACCAGGCCGCCGAGCGCCCTGTTGTGCAGGAAGTGCTCCTGACCCAGGAGCCGGCGATTCTGACGGCGGACCATCCGGATGCGCCGCCGCTCCTTCAGGAGCGGGGGGCCCGCTCGCTTCTGCTGGTACCGATGGTCGTCCGGGGGCAAACGATAGGGCTGGTGGAACTGGAGCGGCGGGAGGCCCGCCCCTTTACCCCCAACGATGTCCGGATCGCTCAGGCGCTGGCCAACCAGGCCGCCACCGCGATCCAGAACGCCCGTCTCTACGAAGAAATCCGCCGGTTCACCGAGGAACTGGAACAGCGGGTGGAGGAGCGTACCCGCGAACTGGCCCAGGCCCTCCAGGACCTGACGGCCGAACGGGACCGATTGGAGGCTCTCTACCGCATCGCCAGCCAGGTCGCCTCCAGCCTGGATGTGGGGCAGGTCCTCCACTGGACGCTGGAAACCATCGCCCAGGCCACCGGAGCCAGTCAGGGCTTCATCCTGCTGGTGGACTCCCAGACGGATACCCTGGTCCGCCGGGCCGCCGTTGGTGTGCCCGTACATATTCCCATCACCGGCCTGCCTACCCGCTTCCGGCGGGGGGAGGGGTTGGCTGGGTGGGTGCTCGCCCACAACCGGCCTGTTCGGATTCCCGACCTCTCCACCGACCCCCGCTGGGCCCCCGGCCCTGAAAGCCAGGAGCAGAAATCCGCTCTGGCCGTGCCTCTGGAGATGGCGGGCGAGGTCCTGGGCGTCCTCCTTCTCCTTTCCACCACTCCCGATTACTTCACTGAAGACCACCTGCGGCTGGTGGAGGCGGCGGCGGCCCAGATGGCCAACGCCGTCAACAACGCCGCCCTCTACGACCTCATCCGTCAGCAGGCGGAAGACCTGGGAGTGATGCTGAAGCAGCAGCAGGTGGAGGCGGCCAGAAGCCAGGCTATTCTGGAAGGCGTCGCCGATGGGGTACTTTTCGCCGACGCCTCGGGGAAGATCGTCCTCTTCAACCCCGCCGCCGAGCGGATTCTGGAAATCCCCCGCCAGCAGGCGATCGGGCGAAGCCTTCGGGAGATGTTGGGGCTCTACGGCGTGGAAGGCCGCAAATGGCTGGCCGCGCTGGAGGATTGGGCTGCCCATCCGGCTGACCGCACTCCGGAAGACTTCGTCGCCGAACGACTCCAATTGGGGGATCGGATAGTCAGCGTCCATGCCGCGCCGGTGATCCGGGGGACCGAGTACCTGGGCACCGTTTCGGTGTTCCGGGACATCACCGCCGAGGTGGAGGCGGACCGGGCCAAAACCGAGTTCATCTCCACGGTCTCCCACGAGTTGCGGACGCCGATGACCTCTATCAAGGGCTATGCTGACCTGCTGATGCTGGGGATGGCCGGCCCTCTGAGCGATCAGCAGAAGCATTTCGTCAACATCATCCGCAACAATGCCGAGCGGATGGTCGCGCTGGTCAATGACCTGCTGGATATTTCCCGGATTGAATCTGGACGGGTGCAGTTGGACCTCCGGGCTATCCACATCCCCGAAGTGGTGGATCAGGTAGCCCATACCCTTCAGGGGCGGGCGCAGAGCAAAGGGCTCACGCTGCGGGTGGACATGCCCGCAGACCTCCCACCTGTCTGGGGAGATAACAACCGGGTGGCCCAGATCCTCACCAACCTGATCAGCAACGCCATCCAGTATACCCCACCGGGGGGCAGAATTACGGTCTCCGCCTGTCCCAACGGGGATATGCTGGAGATCTCCGTCGCCGATACCGGTATTGGCATCTCCAAAGAGAACCAGCAGAAAATCTTTGACCGCTTCTTCCGCGCCGACGACCCGCTGGTCCAGGAGACGCCTGGAACTGGCCTGGGATTGCCCATTACCGCGTCCCTGGTGCAGATGCACGGCGGGCAAATCTGGGTGGAGAGCGAACTGGGGGAGGGGAGCACGTTCACCTTCACCCTCCCGCTGGCGACCGCCCGGGCCGCCGTCCCTTCTCCGGCGCCCTCTCCAGGCGCCTCGGTCCTGGTGGTGGAAGACGAGGCGGATATTGCCCATCTGATCCGCCTTCATCTGGAGCGCGAAGGGCATACCGTACAGATTGCCCGGCGAGGAGAAGAGGCGCTCCGCATGGCCCGGGAAATCCAGCCCAGCCTGATCACCCTGGACATTCGGCTGCCCGATATGGACGGGTTCGCTGTCCTGGAGCGGTTAAAAAAGGACGCACAGACAGCCCATATCCCGGTCATCGTGATCTCCATCGTTCCCGAAGGAGAGAAAGGGCTTCGGTTAGGGGCAGTGGGCTATTTGGGCAAGCCCATAGATGAAGAGCGGCTGATAGGACTGGTGAGACAAGTACTCCACCGCCAGGGGCTTATCCTCGTGGTGGACGATGACCGGGATAACCTCTCGCTGATGCGGGAGGCCCTGCGCCGTCACGGTTTCAGTGTACAGACCACCGGGCAGGGGAAACGGGCTCTCCAGATAGCGCGCGAGACCCGTCCTTCGCTGATTCTGCTGGATGTACGGCTGCGGGATGTGGACGGCTATCAGGTGCTGCGCAACCTGAAGTCCGACCCGCGCACCCGGGATATTCCGGTGGTGATGATGAGCGGAAGCCTGACCGATGAGGAACTGAAGGAGCAGCGAGCACTGGTCCTGGGGGCGGTGCGGTTTTTCACCAAGCCCTTCGCCATCAATGAATTCCTCAGGGAGATTTCCGCCCTGGTTCAGCCAACCACGGCGTAAGGGGAAAAAGGAGGAGTATGCCTCGCATTCTGGTTGCTGAGGACGAGAAGGATATTCGGGAACTCATCGCTTTCACCCTACGGTTTGCTGGCTTTGACGTCCTTCTGGCCACCAACGGCGTAGAGGCGGTGGAGGTCGCCCAGGCCCAGAGGCCCGACCTGGTCATCCTGGACGTACGAATGCCCAGGATGAGCGGGTACGAGGCTTGCCGTCGGCTGAAGGAAAACCCGCAGACAGCATCCCTTCCCGTCGTTTTCCTTTCCGCCAAAGGACAGGACTCCGAAATCCAGCAGGGGCTGGAATCCGGGGCCGAGGAGTACATCCTGAAACCCTTCGCCCCCGATGAATTGATTCAGCAGGTGCAGGATATACTGAACCGCCACACGTAACCGGGAAACGTACGCGACGATACGATACGCGGTACGCAATACGCAATACGCAATACGTAATACGCAATACGCAATATGAGCGCGGTTATTATTGAGGGAAAACTGGTCCACTATGAGGCCATCGGTCGGGGGCGGCCGATTATTTTCGTCCACGGCTGGCTCGGCTCCTGGCGCTACTGGATGGCGGCGATGGACGACCTCTCCGAGCGCTATCGGGCTTACGCGTTGGACCTCTGGGGGTTTGGAGATAGCGACCGCCGACAGGATGGCTATTCGCTGAGCGCGTACGTAGACCTGGTGGAGCAGTTTATAGACGAAATGGGCATTGCCCGGGTGGCTCTGGTGGGGCATGGGCTGGGCGGCGTAGTGGCTATCCGCCTGGCAGCCCGGGTGCCGGAGCGGGTGGACCGGCTGATGGCGGTATGCACCCCGCTGGTGGGAACGGCCATCGCCCCTCCGCTGGCGACCTTTTCCAACCATCCCAATGGCGAATGGCTCAGCCGAATCCTGGGCCGCCGTCAGGTCTCTGCCTACCCGGAGGTCCAGATGGAAGCCAACAAGACAGACCTGAGCGCTATCGTCTACAGCGTCCAATCGGCGGGGACGGAGGACCTGCGCCCCGACCTGGAGTCATTAACCCTGCCGGTCCTGTTGGTGTACGGGAAGAATGACCCACTGATTCGTCCCCCAGAGGATCACTGGGCAAGTCGCTGGGAGGAGAACATTTATCTGGTCTCGCTGGACGACTCCGCCCATTTCCCGATGCTGGAGGACACTACCCGATTTACCCGTTTGCTCCGGCAGTTCCTGGCATTAGGGTCTGGTATCCAGGCCCTGGAACTGCGGGATGAGTGGAAACGCCGGATGCGCTGAGTGTGAATCCGTTAGAACAGAGCGCGGACGGCCAGGCCTGTTCTATCCCCCCTAAAGGAGACCTATGCGCTTCTCAACGTGGCTGCGAACGGCAGTATGGGTGTTGCTGATGGGAACGATTCCAGTGGTGGCCTGGGCGGCCCCCCTCGGGCAGGAAGGAGGCGAGGTGACGGCCGACACCCTCTGGATCGTTCTGGCCCCGTTAATCGCGATCGCCACCTTCGTGGAGCGGGTCCTGGAAATCTTCTGGGACCGCTGGGAAGCCCCCGGGGTCTGGCCGAACCGAAAAGGCGTCCCCGACCCCTCCGCCCCGGCCTACATCCGCTCCAAAAAGGCGTGGTCCCAGTGGCTGGGTACACTGATCGCCGCCCTCGCCATTGGCCTGACCAACGTCCGCCTGTTCCGCCTCCTGGGGTTTGATGTCCTCTTCTCCCGTCTTCTCCTCTTCACCTCCAGCGTCGGCGGCATTTTTGACCACTTCACCCTCGGCACACTGATTGACTGGCTCCTCACGGCGGGCATCATCGGCTGGGGCGGGACGGAACTGGTCCACAACATTATTGAGGGGCTGATCAGGGGGCGCAATCTCTGGAAAGAGATGCGGGAAGTGGAGGCGGGGCGCAAGTCCGTTCTGGACGCCCGCTTCTTCGGCGAATATGTCGCGCCCGAACTGGAAAAGCGCGGCATTTCCGTCACCCAACTGCGGGACCTCTTCCAGATGCTGACCTCGGTCGGACTCTCCCCCGACTCTTTGCTGACCTCTCTGACTACCAGACAGGTGGACCGGCTGCTGGCTCAACTATCGGCCCGCCCGGAGATGGCGCCCGCCGCCGAGGCTATCCGCACGTTTCTGGAAGGAGTCCCGCCGGAGAAGCATGCGGAGATCCCCAATCTGCTGGCTCTGCTGACCCCGGAGCAGCGCCAGCGATTCCTGGGGGCGTAAGCACCCGCGCTCAGGCACGAGGCGAAGCGGCGTCGTTCGTAGTCAGGCACGAAGCGAAGCGGCGTCGTTCGTAGCCAGGCACGAAGCGGAGTGCCGTCATTTTGGCCTCTCCGCCAGCCTGACGCTTACCTTCATCTCCTCCCTCCCTCGGAAGAGGGTTACCTCCACCGTCTCTCCCACCTGAGTCTGGGTGTCCAGATAGACGTTCAATTCCTGGAACGTCGGCACCGGATGGCCGTTGATGGCCGTGATGATGTCGCCGCCGATCGGAATCCGGTACCCCCCGATACGGGCAATCTGGCTCCCGCCCCGGATGCCTGCCTGGTCTGCCGGCCCCCCTTGGACTACACTCAGTACCAGCAGGCCTTCCTCTACCGGCACCTCCATACCGACCCTCCGCAGCGCCTGGATCCATTCCGGGGTCAGAGAGAGGACCTCCACGCCCAGCCAGGGATGAGGATACCGTCCCTCGGCGATCAGATAGGGCACCACCCGCCGCACGGTGTTGGAGGAGACCGCGAAGCCAATGCCCGCCGATGCCTGGCTGGGGCTGATGATCTGGGAGTTCACCCCCACCACCTGCCCCTGCAGGTCCAGCAGGGGGCCGCCGGAGTTGCCGGGGTTGATGGCGGCATCGGTCTGGATCGCCTCCCCGATGAAGCGACCGTCGGGGCTCTGGATGACTCGCCCCAACGCACTGATAACCCCCAGCGTCATTGTCCCCACCTGCCCGAAGGGGCTACCGATGGCGATGACGAATTGCCCCACCCGCAACTGGCTGGAGTCCGCCAGGGGGAGCGGGGCCGGCAGGTCCTCCGCCGGAATGCGGATGACGGCCAGGTCCGATGAGGGGTCAACCCCGACGATCTCTGCCGGAAACGACCGCCCGTCAGCCAGCGTCACCACGACCTCTTCCGCCCCCTCCACCACGTGGTAGTTGGTGACGATGTTCCCCCGGTCATCGTAGAGGAAACCGGACCCGGTTCCCTCTCGGGGGATAGGCTGCATGAAGATATCATAGGTAATGATGCGGGAAGTGATGTTGACCACTGCTGGGGCGGCCTGCGCGTAGACCGCCTCTACCTGGGCCTCCAGCGCGTTGAACGCTTCGGCGGGGACGGTGGGCAGGACTGGCAGCGCAGGGGTGGCCGTGGGAGGGATGGTCGGTGCCGGAGTAGGGCTGGGCAAAACCGCCGCCGGCAGGGCACAGGCGATGCCCATTCCCAGCACGAACAGCAATGCCAGCATAAGCCGCCAACGGTTCATAGCCATTTTGCACCTCCGTTCGGTAAAAAAAGCGACCCCCCGGGGGTCGCCTTTTTGCTTCAGCGCGGATGGAAGCGAGCCGGCCCTATCCGGCTAGTAACTCCCGCACGACCTCATTGACCAGCCGGCCGTCGGCGCGCCCCTTCATGCGGGGCATCAGCACCTGCATCACGGCGCCCATATCCCGGGGGCCGGTGGCGCCCACCTGCGCGATGACGGCGCGGGCCTCTGCGGCGATCTCTTCCCGGCTCAACATCCGGGGGAGATAGGATTCCAGAATGGCCAGTTCCGCTTCCTCGTCGGCCAGCCGGTCCGCCCGCGAGGTTCCCCGCAGTTCCTCAATCGTCTCCTGGCGCCGCTTGACCTCTTTCTGGAGCACGGCGATCAGGGACGGGTCGTCCAGTTCGCTCCCATGGTCGGCCTCGGCCAGTTGAATGGCCGCCAGCGCCATCCGGATGACAGCCTTGCGCCGTTCATCCCGGCTCCGCAGCGCTTCTTTCAGGTCCTGCTGCAAGCAGTCTTTCAATCCCATCACCGGAATTCCTCCCGAAGGACGGACATCAAGTGGACATCGTGGTACCGGCCCTCAGAGAAGACAGCCTGGCGGCGGATCCCTTCGTACCGGAAGCCGGCCTTTTCGTAGCAACGGCGGGCCCGCACATTCTCGTCGAAGACCTCCAGTTCTACCCGATGGAGGTTCAGTTCCTCAAAGGCGAAACGGAGCATCGTGTGGGTGGCGTCGGTGCCGTACCCCTGATCCCAGTACGCTTTCTCCCCCAGGGCGATACCCAAAACGGCCCGGCGGTCTTTCCAGTTGATCCGGCGCAGGCCGACGTTGCCGATGGGCACCCATTCATCCCCCACCCGGGCCTCCACGGTGAATAGGAACTCCTCCCGCCGTTGCTGGCGCTGGAGCATATCCTCAAACCACCGCTCCTCTTGCGCGGTGGATATGGGGGCATGCATCAGCAGATATTGGCGCACCTCCGGGTCGTTGAACCAGCGGACGAAGGTAGGGATGTCGGACCGCTCTATGGCCCGCAGGCGGACCCGCTCTCCGTAGATCATATTTACACCTGTGCGAAGGGATTACCCGTACCGTTGAAGACTGCGCATCGTCATCCGGCGGCTCTTGCGCAGTTTGGCCGCCTTCCGGCGCTTCCGGAGAATGGTGGGCGGTTCGTAAAACCGGCGCCGCCGAATCTCGGAGAGGATGCGCTCGTTCTGGACCTTTTTGTTGAACCGACGTATCAGAGAATCCAGGGATTCTCCCTCTTCAGCAACAACTCGCGCCACGCCCTGTTCACCTCCTCTCGTTGTGGGATAAAGGCGTTCCCAATTATAACTATCTTCCAAAGGTTGTCAAGCGCGGTGCGAAGCCCTACCGCAGTCCGTGTCGCTCCAGCAGTTCATCATCGGCCAGGAGGGCCGAAGTGGGGCCGTCGGCGACGACGACCCCGCCGTCCATCACGGCTGTTCGGGGCAGGAGTTCCGCCACCAGCCCCAGGTCGTGGGTGGCGACCAGCATGGTCTGCGGGAGAGCCCGCAGTACCTCTATCAGCCGCCGGCGGGCACGAGGGTCCAGCCCCGCCGATGGCTCGTCCAGCAACAACACCTCGGGCTCCATCGCCAGGACGGTGGCGATGGCGGCTCGCTTTTTCTCCCCCGCGCTGAGGTGATGGGAGAGCCGCCCCTCAAATCCTTCCAGACCCACCTGGCTCAGGGCAGAGGCCACCCGCCGGCGGATTTCCGGCTCCGGTAGTCCCGCGTAGAGGGGCCCGTAGGCCACGTCGTCAAAGACGGTGGGGGAGAATAACTGGTCGTCCGGGTCCTGGAAGACCAGGCCCAAACGGGCCCGCAGGTGGCGCGCGTTGTCGTCGTGCAGGTCCTCGCCAAAGACGCGCAGAGTCCCCCTCCCTCTCAGCAGGCCGAGGATGGCCAGCATCAGGGTGGATTTCCCGGCGCCGTTCGGCCCCACCAGTGCCACCTTCTCCCCTTCCATCAGGGTCAGATGGACGCCTCGCAGGGCCTCTCGTCCGTCCGGGTAGGTCAGGTAGAAATCGCGAATTTCAATCACCGGTCGCATAGACGGGAGTGCGCCCTCGTCCCTACCCGTGTGCGTGAGGATGGTGGGGATGTTCGTGCTCTGGCGATGAGGGCGCGCCGCCTCCCAGATGATCCAGCGCGCCCTGCAGGGCCTCGTTCGCATGAGCCAGTTTGTGGGCCGCTACCAGCAGGTGGTCGGCCACGTGAGGCTCCCCGGCGGCCCGGGCCCGGTCGGCCCATTTCTGGAACTCCCCGGCGTGCTCCCCGTTGTGCTCTATCCAGTGAGGAAGCAAAAGCCGCAGACGAGCAAGATCGTCGGCAGAAGTGGGTTCGTGCATGGATGCCTCCATTTTGTGGTCAGTCGTCAATAGTCAAATAAACGGCGTGTCGGAGAAAATCGATCTTCTCAATCCGACCGCGCACCCGTTTCTGCTCTCCCAGCAGGTTGACCAGAAGGAGTTCCTCTCCCTCCGGCTGGAGCAGGATCACCTCTTCCATCACCGGCCGTGAGGTGGGATCACTTTTCAGATAGACTTTGGCTTCACACATCGGACCTCCAGGTTGTAGGGCAACCGCTGTAGGGGCAGGGCTCGCCCTATTTCGGCATCCCATAAGCGGCCATCAGGATGAGGATGAGCACCAGCCCCCAGCCAACCCCCAGCCGCCAGTCGGTCGGGCGAAGGGTGGGGGCGGAGAGCACCCGTACCTCGCCGTCGTACCCCCGGGCGACCATCGCTGCCCAGATGCGCTCGCTTCGCTCGTAGGCTCGCAGAAAGAGCGTCCCGGCCATCGCGCCGGTCACCCGGGCCCGCCAGGCCACGCTCCCGCCGCCCCGCCCGCCGCCAGGGACTGCCGACCGGGCCTCCCGCGCTTGCATCATCCGCCGGGCCTCGTCGGCCAGAACGAAGAGGTAGCGGTAGAGAAATCCCCCCACAGCGACCAGCAGACGGGGCACCCTCAGCGCCCGCATCCCCCAGAGCAGGTCGGGAAAGGGGGTCGTGGCCGCCAGCAGCACCGCCGCCTGGACCGACAGGTACGACCGGGCGACGATGGACAGAAACCGCCACAGCCCAGCCTGGCTGATGGCCCAGGGCATCCCTGGTAGGGGCAGGGCTTGCCCCTGCCCGGCCTCCCCCGGGCGCGCGACGACCCCTGTCAGCGCGGCCAGCAGGAAGGGGAAGGCCAGCGCCGACCGCTTCTGGACCAGTCCTAACCCGACCCGCGAGGTCAGGATGGCCGCCAGAATCATCCCCTCCAGAAGCCCGAAAATGAGCCAGGCGCGGTCGGGTGTCAGCACAGCAGTCAGAACGAAGAGCACCGTCAGCACCAGTTTGACCCGGGGGTCCAGCCGGTGGACGGTGCTATCAGCGGGCCGATAGGTATCCAGCGCGTGAAAGTGCATCCTCTGATCTCGGCGAAACGGCTATTTCAGCGCATTGACGATGGCGCTCACGTTGTACCGCATCATCGCTATGTAACTTTCCGCGCCACTGCCAGGGCCGCCCAGGGAGCCGGTATAGAGAGTGACCAGGGCAACCCCTGTGTCCTTCGCTATCTGTTCGGCCAGTTTGGGGTTGACCGTCGTCTCGGTGAAGATGGCGGGAATGCCCAACTGTCGGATAGTCTCCTCCAGTTTGGCAATCTCCTGGGCCGAAGGCTCCGCCCCGGGGCTGATGGGGTATACCGCCGCGACCTGCTCAAAGCCGTACCGGTCGGCGAAGTAGCCAAAAGCGGGATGGTTGGTCACCAATTTGCGGTTCTGGGGAGGCACCTGAGCCGCCTGTTCCAGAATCCAGGCATCCAGCGTCTCCAACTCCTGCCGGTAGGCTGCCGCATGGGCTTCGTATAGAGATGCATGCGCCGGGTCCAGCGCGGAGAGGGCCTGCCGGATGTTCTCCACCCAGACCATCACGTTCCGTACATCCGTCCAGACATGGGGGTCGACATCGTGATGGGGGCCCTCTTCCTCGTGTTCATGGGCCTCCAGAGCGCGGGGCTGGATTCCTTCGGATACGGACACGACGGGGACATGGCCCACATTGCGGAGGGTGGACTCCAGGAACTCTTCCAGGCCCAAGCCGTTGACGAAGAGGATGTGGGCCTGGGAGACGGCGGTCAGATCGGCTGGCTTGAGTTCGTACGTGTGGGGGTCGGCGCCGACCGGCAGGAGGACGGTCAACTGGATCGCCTCGCCGCCCACCTGGGCCACCACGTCACCGACGATGGTGGTGGTAGCGACGACCCGGAGCCGCTCCCCTTCCCCCAGCACGACCGGCGAGAGGAGGGGAGAGACCTCTTCCGTCCCCCTGGAATGGAGAGGAGGCCGGGCGCAGGCTGTCAGGGCCAGCAGAATCGCCAGCAAAATAGAGATGTCCCGAATTGGGGCCCTCATCGTTCCCGTCTCCCTATGATGCCGCCCGTTCCCTCCGGCGGAAGAGCGCGGCCAGGCTGACGGCGACGCCGTAGACGATGAGCGTCCCCACGATGCCCGCCGCGATGGTCGCCAGTGCCTCATTGGAGATGCCGGGGAAGACGTAGTCCGGAATGGCCTCGTAGAGCGGTTCCTGAGCCCGCTCTATAAAGCCGAGATTTTCCGCCACCCGCTCCAGCCCATCCGGGTACGGGGATGCCAGCGGGGAGAGGAGCGCCAGCACGATGGCCAGCGCCAGTCCGCCCCAGACCCAGCGCATGCCGGCGGGGGCCGGCGCCCGTTCCGCTTCCACCAGGTCCGGTCGGGTCGCCATAATCAGCGCCAGCGCGCCCACAGTGATGAGCCCCTCGCCGATGCCGATGAGGGCGTGCACCCCGGCCATCGCGGGCAGCGCGATGCCGATGGGCGAGGTGCCGGAGAAGCCTAGTTCTATCGCGCAGGCGATGGCGGCGAGGACCACGGAGACCCACGCCGCGACGAACCCGGCCACCAGCGTGCTCCCCTTGCGGTTGCCCAGGAGTGTCCGCGCGCCCCGGTAGAAGCCGTAGGCGACGATGGGGGCGATGATGGCCATGTTCACGATGTTGGCCCCCAGGGCCAGGAGCCCCCCGTCCTGGAACAGGAGGGCCTGGATGGCAACGACGGTGGTCATAGTGAGCATCGCGGCCCAGGGGCCCAGGAGGACCGCCGCCAGCGCGCCGCCCACCAGATGGCCGGAGGTCCCCCCGGCGACGGTGAAGTTGAGCATCTGCGCGGCGAAGATGAACGCGGCCAGGACACCCATAACCGGCACCTGCCGCTCTCCCAGGGCCTTTCGGGTTCGCGCCAGCGCGATCCCGAGGCCGATGATGGCCAGCACCCAGCAGACGATGATGACGCCCATGCTCAGAAACCCATCCGGGATGTGCATGGGAGTCGGGGATGGAAGTATTTCACTCCGCAGCATGATGACCTCCTTTATGGTTTTGCTCACAGGCCTCACAGAGCCCGTAGAGGGCCAGGTGGCCCGTATCGCACCAGAAATGGTACTGCTCCTGGAGAGCGTCGGTCAGGGGGGCCAGGAGGGCGGCGTCGGCTTCCCGTACCTGCCCGCAGTGGCGGCATACCAGATGGATGTGAGGCCCGTGCCGGACCGTCGCGTAGACCACCCGGCCCTCACCCAGGTCGGTGCGGGTCGCCAGCCCTCTCTCCACCAGCAGGTCCAGCGTCCGGTAGACGGTGGCGATGTTGACGGCGCGCGCTTTCTGCCGTACAATCTCCAGTACCTCCTCGGCGGTCATGTGGCGGCCGCTATGGGCCAGCGCCTCCACAATCATCTCCCGCTGGGGGGTCATCCGGCATCCCTGCCGGCGCAGGGCCGCAATCAGTGTATGACAGTGAGTCATTCGGAATCCTCTGAAAATGGCATACCAAACTATAGTGTACAGGAGTTGCAAATGCAATTATACGCAACTGCAAAAATTTGTCAAGATGGACGGCCTAATTGGATTTACCTTTCCCCTCACCTGGACGACGCGATCTTCTCCTGTGGCGGGCGCATCGCCCTCCAGGTACGGGCCGGGATGGGGGTCTGGGTGGTGACGGTCTGCACGGGGAGCCCCGAAGGGCCGCTCACCGATTTCGCGCAGCTCCTCCACGCGTACTGGGGGCTGGCGGAGAGGGACGCTCCGGCGGCCCGGCGGGAGGAGGACCGGGTCGCGCTGGCCCTCCTGGGCGCGGTGGCGGTCCACTGGGACTTCCTGGATGCCATCTACCGACGCGCGCTGGATGGCCGGGCGCTCTATCCGAACTGGGAATCGCTCTGGGGCCCGGTGGCAGAAGAGGACGGGGAGATGCTGGAGGAACTGACCTGCCGGATTGCTGAATTGCCGTCCTCCGCTACCCTCTGTGTCCCGCTGGGGGCCGGGCGGCATGTGGACCACCGGCTGGTGCGGCAGGCGGCGGAGCAGGCCGGACGGCCGCTGATCTACTACGAGGACTACCCGTATGCGGGGGAAGCCGGGCGGGTGCAGGAAGCGCTGGGAGAGGGGGGCTGGGAGCCCGAGGTGGTCATGCTGGACGAGGCGGCGCTGGAAGCGAAAATCGCCGCGGCCCGCGGCTACCGCTCCCAGATCTCCAGTTTCTGGGCCGACGAGGCCGATCTGGCGGCCCACTTCCGGGCCTACGCGGTGGAAGTAGGAGGGGGAAGTCCGGCGGAGCGGTACTGGAGGAGAATCCGTTCGTAGTTGGGCACGGAACCGTATGCTACCAGACCCTCAGACTGTCCACGCCGATTTGCCCTTCCAGCAGCGTGATGCGGACCCGGTGGGCCTCCTGGCACGCGGAGGAGAAGAGGCGCAGCGATTCACCGGAGACCGCCAGCCGCCGGGGCGCGCTGTCGTCTATCCGGACTTCTATCTCCCCCGCTTCGGGGCCGGGGGTCAGCATCAGCGCGCGGCCTTCAAAGACGAAGGCCACTGCCGCTCCCGGATTTGAAGCCCGGCGGTAAGCCCCCAGCACCGCCGCCGGGTCGCGGACGGTCTCCCACTCCCCGCTGTAGGTCAGGGCCCAGTGGTCTTCCTGATGAGTGCCGGGGTAGAGGGTGGGCGTCAGGCCGGCGATGTAGTCCTTCATGGCGTAGTAGACGGGGAGCGGGGTGAAGTCCGGCTCCGCCATGCGGAAGTAGTACCAGGCCTGGTCCCGCTCCGCGTCCGAGGGGCGCCGGAAGAACCAGAAGTTAATGACGCCGACCCAGGGCCATTCCCGCATCGCACGCTCGTAGGCCAGCGGCGCGTAGCGAGCCTGCTGCTCCAGGGTCACCTGCCCGTAGGCCCCGAAGTGCTGGATGGTCGGGTCGTCGGGGACGGCGTTGGCGTTCATCTCGGCCAGCCAGATGGGCTTGTGGGCATCGCCATTGGCGATCATCATATCCCGCAGATAAACGGGGCGAGCATAGGTGACAGCCCAGGGGCGCATCCGGCGGTCGGTGGGGGCGGACCAGAGGATGTAGTCGTTGACGGCCAGGACGTCAAAGCAATCGGCAGCGCCGGCGTCGTACATCCGCTGGAGGAAGACGAACTCGTTCATCCCGGTCCACGCGCCAGGCCCGAAATCGTAGCCGATGGTCTGGGCCAGCGCGCCGGTGAGGACGATGGCTTCCGGGTCGGCCTCTTTGATCTGCCGGTAAGCCGTGCAGAGCAGGCGGGTATAGCCGACCGGGTCCACCGGCTGCTCCCCCCACTCGGGGTAAATGTTGGGCTCGTTCCAGACCTGATAGGCGCGGATGCGGCCCCGATAGCGGGAGGCGACCGCATAGACAAAGTCGCCGTAGTCTTCCAGGTTGTCCGGCGGAGCGAAGGTGCCCCGGGCGTCGCCGTCGGCGCGAGACCAGGCCGGGGGGTTGCTCAAAACGGCGATGATCTCTAAGCCATACCGCTCGGCCAGTGCGACGATGTGGTCATACTTCTCCCAGGCGGAGCGGTAGGGGATGTTGCGCCGGTCCTCAAAGTCGCCCTTGCCGTGAATCTCTATGTCCTCCCAGGGGAAACTCTGGCGAATCCAGTGGAAGCCGGCTTCGGCGATCATCTGGAGGGACTTCTCCCGTTTCCAGGGCTCCGCTTCTTGCTCCAGGAAGACGTTGATGCCGAAGGGATTGACGCCAGCATAGGCGACCGGTTCGTAGGGGAGGGTGCGCGGCTGGGCGTGGAAGGGGTTTCCGGCCAGCAGGAGCAGGGCGTAGGCTTGTTGGAGGGGACGTTCCTCGCCGGTCCGTTCAAAAACGGAGGAGGCAGGGGTGCAGGAGGCAAGGATGCAGGAGGCAAGCAGGCAGGAGGCAAGAAGGCGAAAAGCCGGGAGGCGAAGATGCTTCATTCTTCCTCTTCCGCTTCCTCTTCTTCAGCGGAAGGAAGGACCGGTTGGGCACCGCTGAGATAGGCACGGACTTTTTCGCGGGTTTCCTCAAAGAGGCGGAGGAGTTCCTCGTCCGAGCCCTTGAAGCCGGCGACAGTGCGGCGGGCACAGGTACAGCAACCCAGGGACGCCCGGTAACTGTCCATATTGCAGGTCAGGCAACTGCCCAGTTGGATCATTAGAAGGGAGAATCCCAGAACATCCTCGTGATCATCCGGTAATTGGGTCAGATGGTCAATAAACCGGGCCCATTGCTCACCGCGCAGGTTGCGCAATTGTGGGATACAGCGCGGGGGGAAGAGGATTTCGCTATCAGGATACATTACCTATTGTGTCCTCGTGGAATCTTCAGGATTCGCGGAACTGGGCCTCCAGTTGTTCCAGCAGTTCGGCCGCCTCCACCAGTTTGTCCAGCGGGTTCTGATCGCCCACGAAGTACCGGTAGTCGCAGGGCATCACGTCCAGCGTGGCGACCAGTTGCTCAAACCGCTCCCGGATAGTACGGTCGTTGGCGCCGTAGAGGGCGGCGATTTCCCGCAGGCTGACCTTGCGCAGGTTGACTTTGCGCACAGTGAAATCCAGGGCGGCGGCCCAGGCTTCCGGTTTTCGGATGTTCAGGGGCTCCCGGCCCAGAGCGATGCGATATTCCAGCCACATCCGCATGGCGGCACCGATTTCGTCTATGGGCATGCCGCTGTTGGTCATCTTCTCCGTCAGGATAGCCTCCACCTCGTCCAGGCCCCGCGCGAAGAGGCGCTCAAACCGTTCGGCGACGGGCGAATCCGGCTCCAGGCGCAGAAACTCCGCCAGCACCCGCAGAGCCTGGTCAAAGTCATCGGCCCGGGAGAGGGCCCGGGCCAGGTTGAGATAATATTCGGCCCGTTCAGGGGCAAGCCGGATGGCGGCTTTAAACCGCTCTACTGCCCGGTCTATGTCCCAGTCCACGTAGGCCTGCAGGCCCTCCTGATTGTACACTTCGGCCCGGTCGGTGGTGCTTTTGGTTGCTGGCATCGCTGGTCCCTTATGTTGATGGCGCGGGTTCCCCGGTTGCTGACTTGCCGGCAGTTCCGCTGAGTCCGGGTCTACCTGTCAGGGTGGAGTAAATTATAGCACATCTGGGGCGGCGAGGCAACAGGGCATCCTGAGGGTTCGGCGCGAGTTAGGGCATAGGGCGGGTGGGGGTATCCTCACCCCAACCCCAGCGGCTTCGCCGTCACCCCTCCACCTCAGGGCATCAGCGGGACGGAAAATCCAGCAGGACGACCCGGGTGCCATCTACGGAGAGGACGTGCAGCGGGGTTTCGTAGGTCTGGGTCAATTTCTCGGTGGTGAGCACATCGTCTACCGAACCCTGATGCAGGATGTGTCCGGCCCGCATCAGGATACAGGTATCCGCTACCGCCAGGGCGGTATCGGGGTCGTGGGTGGTGAAGAGAATCGCCGTGCCCTGCGCGGCCAGGCTGCCCAGGAGGCTCAGGATGCGCCGTTTGTTGGCCAGGTCCAGATGGGCCGTCGGTTCATCCAGGAGCAGGATAGGCGTCTCCTGGGCGACGGCGCGGGCGATGAGGACCAACTGGTGCTCGCCGCCGCTCAGGGCGGAGACGCGCCGGTCGGCCAGATCGGCGATCCCCACCCGCTCCAGGGCCCGCCGGGCGGCCTGAATGTCCTCCGGGCCCGGCATCTGTAGAAAGTCCAGGTACGGGGTCCGGCCCAGAAGGACGTATTCCAGGACGCGGAAATCAAAAGGGATGTGCTCCCGCTGGGGGACCAGGGCGATCTGGCGGCTCAGGCTCTGACGGGAATGGGCGGTGAGGGGCCGTCCGCCGATCCGAATTTCCCCCCGTTGAGGGGGGTACAGCCCCAGGATCAGGTGCAGGAGCGTACTCTTCCCGGCGCCGTTCGGCCCCAGGACCGCGTTAGCGGTGCCCGGGTGCACTTCCAGGGAGATGTCCCGAAGGACATCTTTTGAGCCGTTCGGATAGGAGAACCAGACGTGGTGCAGGGACAGGATGGGCTTCCCGCTCATAGTTTCTAATGCCTGGGGGACTGGATTCCCAATCGGGTCAGGATGACCAGAAAGGCCGCCGCGCCGAAGAGAGAGGTGAGGATACCCAGGGGGATCTCTCCGGCGCTGAGAGTGCGGGCTATGTCGTCGCAGAGGAGGACGAACAGGCTGCCCAGGAGCAGGGCGGCCGGAAGCGCCCGGCGGGCGTCCGCGCCGACGAATCGCCGGGATAGATGAGGGACGATGAGCCCCACCCAGCCGACGGTTCCCGCGAGGGAGACGACGGCGGCCGTCGCCCCGACGGCCGCCAGCAGGAGGACCAGCCGCTCCCGGCCCGGAGCGGCGCCCAGGGAGAAGGCTGTCTCTTCCTCCAGAGAGAGTACATTCAGCCGCCAGCGGGCCAGGAAGAGCACCGTCAGCGAGAGGATGGTCAGCGGCAGGACGGGGAGGAAGTTCCGCCAGCGGGTGCTCCAGAGGCCGCCCAGCAGCCAGAAGGTGATTTCGGGCAACTGGGTCAGCGGGTCGGCCAGGTACTTGAGCATGCCGACCCCGGCGGAGAAGAGGGCCGAGACAGCGATCCCGGCCAGAACCATGCGCAGAATCCAGCCGCCGTAGCGGAGCCGCCCGGCCAGGAAATACGTCAGCCAGAGGCCCAGCAGAGCGAAGGCGGCGGCGCTGGCCTGGATCGTCGGGGCGGAGCGGCCCAGATACAGGATGGAGAACGCCGCGCCGAAGGCCGCTCCCTGGGAGACCCCCAGGAAGCCCGGCTCCACCAGCGGGTTGCGGAAGAGCATCTGAAGCGTCAGCCCGCTGGCGGAGAGGGCCGCACCGACCAGAACTGCCGCCATCACCCGGGGGAGCCGCAGGTTCCAGAGCAATTGCGCCGCCAGCGGGTCGGCCTGCAGAGAGTCCGGCGAGAGCCAGCCCGGTCGGGGGTAGCGCCCGAAGAAGACAGAGAGGGCCACCGCGACCGGCAGCGCCACCAGAAGGAGGTAAAAGCCGGTCCGATGATGAGAGCGCAAGGTCACGGGAGCGACCCTTTGAGGAGCGGCCGTAACTGGCCCTCTATGACCTGGTCATCCAGGCGGTAAAGGGTCCGGTAGAACGCGGTGAATTCCCGGGAGATGTCCAGGTCGGCGAAGCGGTCCGGATGGATGCGGGCCGCCAGCCACTGCAGACCCAGGATCCAGCGGGTATCGGGTTGGTCCCAACTGTAGGTGTCTTTGGGGAAGGCAAAGACCTGTCCGGCTTGCACCGCCTTCAGGTTCCGGGCGACAGGGTCGGCCCGCAGTCGCTCCACTGCCTCTCGTGGGTCCCCGAAATAGTCCACCACATAGACCTGGTCGGGGTCCCATGCCGCGATCTGCTCCAGCGTGACCACCGTCCACCCGCTGCCCTGGATGTCCAGCCAGGCCGGGCGCCCGCCGGCCATCTGGACCAGCCGGGTCTGGATCCAGGCGGCAGGGGGGACGGAGTAAGCCGTCTCGCCGCCTTTGGCCGAATGCTGAAGGAGCAGCACCCGGGGTTTCTGCTCGTCGGGGATGTCGGCGGTCCGTCCCCGGACCCGCTCCACCCGCTCCTGATAGAACGCGACTACCTCTTCGGCCCGCGCCGGGTTGCCCAGGAGTTGGCCCAGGGCGCGGAGTTCAGTGAAATACTGCTCTGGTGTCTCCAGAGAGATGTAGAAGACGGGGATGCCCAGGGCTTCTACGGGTGCGCCCAGTTTCTCGCGCAGGTAACTTTTCAGGATGACGAGGTCGGGCTGGGCGGCGGCGATCTGTTCCGGCCCGGCATCAGAGCCCAGTGTCATTTTGGTGGCCGCGTTCGGGTCCACAATGGGCAGGAAGTCCCCGCCCTGCCCGGTGGAACCAACAGCGGCCAGCCGCTGTGGGCCCTCCGGGAAGAGATACAGCGCGTCCACAATCATAATGGTGGCCTTGCCCGCGACGACGATGCGCTGAGGCGGCGCCGGCAGGGTGACCTCCCGGCCCAGGGCGTCGGTCACGCGCAGAGGAGAGGGGGTGGGAGAAGTTACCCCCCTGGCGCAGGCGCTGAGCAGAAGAAGGGTGAAGAACACAACCACTGCTCGTTTCATCGTGATTCCTCCTATCGTCAATTGTCAGTGGGCTGTGGTCTGTGGTTATCCTCCGAGGACAAACTCTCCAGCCATTCCAGCGCGGCCCGGGTCTGGCGGAGGCGCAGGTCCAGCACCAGGCGGTAGAAGGTGGCAGGGTCGGTGCGGGCGTACTGCGCTTCCAGTTGAGCCAGGCGGGCCGAGAGGAGCGCCCGCTGATCCCCGACCAGTTCTGTCCACCCTTCCAGGCCCAGAGCGCGCAGGAAGTAGAGTTTGGCGAGAAATTCCACCCGGATGTCCCGCACGGCTGGCACAGGACGGCGGACCCAGGCCAGGAAGTCCCCCTGCCCGGCGGCCGTGATGGCATAGACCTTACGCGGGGGACGGTCCGCCTGGGGGACGAGGGTGGATTGGACCCGCCCCTTCCGCTCCAGGTTTCGCAGCGCGTTGTAGAGGTGGCCCATGCCGATGTGCCAGATAGGGCCCAGTCCCCGCACAACGCGGCGGTGCAGATCGTAGCCGTGGGCCGGGCCGAACATCAGGAAGCCCAGGGCGACTTTATCCAGAGGCAGGGAGGAGTGGGGTGTTTTGCTCACTATTTGAGTATTCACAAAGTGAATAAACGAGCAAATTATACCTCATGGAGAGGAGATTGTCAAGGGCCTGTTTTCCCGGGTTCAGGGGATGCAGATTTCTCCCTGCGACCTTGCGGCTACTGCGGCCTCGTAGAGAGCCATAACCCGCCTCGCGTACAAACGCACCCGAGGCAGACCGGCTTCCGCTTGGGTTCGCCCACCGTAATAAGCCATTAACCCTTTGAACACATCGCCATTGGCCCAGGCAATTTCCTCTGCCAGGATGCGCACTCCCCACTCTACATTGAAGGCCGGGTCCAACAGGGTCTCCGCCGGAGGGCGATGGGGGAAGCGCTCGGCGTCGTAGGGCATGACCTGCATAAGCCCGATCGCCCCAGAACGACTGACCGCACTGGCATCCCCTCCGCTTTCCACCATTATCACCGCTGCCACCAGGTCCGGGTCTATACCGTATGAGCAGGCTTCCGCAACGATCAGAAGTTCCCAACGACGAATGGTCTCATTCCAGAAAGGCGAGAGGGTTCCGGCGGTCGCCCGTCCTGAGGCGAGGCTCATTTTCCCTGGGCGGGGGTGGGAGTAGGAGGCTCCAGCGAGAACCGGCCGCCCAGGTTATACAGAATGACCCCATCTACCACCAGGTCCGGGTTCCCGTCTCCATTCACATCCTCTGCCCGTGTGGGGAGAAGCACACGACTGCTGAAATAGAAAGAACTCTGAACCCTGGTGGCCACCCCGCCAGGCAAAACAGTGACGATTCGGTCAGCACCCACTCGCTGGATGATGACCACCGTGGGCTTCCGGGTTACCCCCTCCTCGGGAAACCCGAAGAATCCTGTGAGTTGCTCAAAGGTCTGGGGAGTGGGTTGTGCCAGCAGCGCGAATGCCCCTGCTCCCAGCACAGCCAGGAATGCTACGACCGCCAGGGCAATGAGAAGCCACCGTCGGCTCAACCGAGATATTCCTCCGCCTCTTCCCTGATGCCTCATACCTACCATCTCCACCATAGACCCTCCTTTCCAAAAACAGGGCGCGAGGCCGGACGGCCTCGCGCCCCGAAACTTTGCGCTGGGCGGTGGGAAGATTATGAAGATCAAGAGACTGGCTGAGTTATCTCTGGAAGCATTCGGGGTGCAAGTCCGTCCTGAATTCCTCCTTATCCCGCGCGTAATCAGAACGTTCGTTCTAATACAATTATATCACGGGACAAAAATTTGTCAATCGGATTTTCGGCTTGCCTGCTACCTGAAATGTGGTAAAATACCGTTACTAACGGCGGAACTGAAGCGTCCCCGCCGATGCCTGGCCGCAGGAGGGAGAAAAACCGTATGCCGTTGAGTAAGAGCGAGAAGCAACAGATTATTCGGGACTACGGTCGCTCGCCCCAGGACACCGGCTCGCCGGAGGTCCAGATCGCGATTCTCACCCATCGGATCAATCAGTTGACGGAACATCTGAAGGTCCACAAGCACGATGAGCACTCCCGGCGGGGGTTGCTCCGAATGGTAGGCAAGCGGCGCCGTCACCTTACCTATCTGAGTCGGACGGACCCCGAACGGTATAAAGAGGTGATCCGCCGACTGGGCCTGCACAAGTAGAGGCTGGGGGGGGCGGGCGGCAGAGCCGCGCGCGAGACATGTCCCAATTCCGAACCCCCACCGGCCCCGATGCGATTCAGGGTTGGGGCGGGCGGCTCTG
>JASFBC010000312.1:0-5488 GCA_036172315.1 Anaerolineae bacterium
GAAGGGGCCGGGGGGAGGGGTGAAGGCCACCCGCCAGCAGAGGGCCAGCGCCACCATCAGCAGCGCCAGATAGGCCACCAGCCCAGGAATCCCCAGGTCCAGCGCGGTCTGTAGGAAGATGTTGTGGGCATGGGCGATGTCGTAATCCGGGGACACAATGGCTGGATTGAAAGGATAAAGCATGCGGCCGATCCGGCGAAATGTGCCCAAACCGCACCCGGTCAGAGGAAAATCCTGAATCCCCACCCAAGCCCATCGCCAAACCTCTTTGCGAAACTCCAGGGTGTTCAAAGGGCCAACCGGAGTCTCAATGGCTGGTTTTTCCCAGATACTTTGCAGACCCCCCAGACCGATCCGCATCAACCCAACGAGGGCTATTGCCATCCCAACGGCCAGCACTCCCCAGGCGACCCATTTTCGCCATGAGGATCGGGGCAACACGGCCCCCCACAGCGCCAGCGCACCCACGATGCCTGCCAGCCCTCCCATCCAGCCGCTTCGGGATTGGGTGAGAAGCAGTGTGCCTGCCACCAGAACCAGAAACAAAGCACTTCCGAGCAGCAAGAGCACAGACCCTATCGGCGAACGACGAGAGAAACGCCATCCCAATACCAGGCTGACTGCTATGGGCAGGTAGAGCGCCAGTATCCCCGCCAACTGGTTGGGATGCACTGCCTCGGCCTGGGATTCGGGCAACATCGGGATTAACCGGGGGATTCTCTGAATTAACGGGCTCATCAGAGATACCTTTGCGTTTGCGCCCCATTCCACCCCCAGCGCACCGATCACCAGAATCCCCACCCCGATCAGGCAAAAAAGCGCCAGCGCCAGACTGAGGGAACGGCCAGAGCCGACGGCGAACGCGATGGCCCGAAATACCGCCAATCCCAGAATCAGGCCAGCGACCTTGGGGATGGTCAGATCGGGGAACAGGGAGACCCGAAACCCCACAAGAACCATGCTGGCGCAGAATAGCAGTGTGCCATTGAGAGGGGTAACAGGCCAGGGCTCCCGCCGCAGGGCCCAGCGCAGCAGCCACCAGAGGGCCAGCAGCCCCAGCGCGGCCGCCGTCCAGATCGGGCGCAGGGTGGGGAAGAGCAAAAGAGGTGCCGTCGCGCCCGTCACCAGCCACTCCAGGGCCAGCAGGCGGCGCAGGGCCCCTCTCCACCGGGCATTTCCTCCCATCAATACGCCCCTCTCCCCCGCAACACGACCCAGATGGTCTTCCATAGAATCACCAGGTCCAGCCAGAGGGAGTAGTTCTGGATATAGAACAAATCTTCTTCGGTGTGCAGGTGCATCGGCTTATCGGAGCGGCCGCTCACCTGCCACCAGCCGGTGATGCCCTGGGGGACAGCAAAGCGTTTACGCTGCCAGGGCTGGTACCGCTCCACCAGCCAGGGCAACTCCGGGCGCGGCCCCACCAGGCTCATATCCCCCTTCAGAACATTGAATAACTGGGGGAGCTCGTCCAGGCTGTACCGACGGATGAACCGCCCGACCCGCGTCACCCGGGGATCGTCCGGTTTCTTGTGGATGATACTGCCATCCTCCCGCACTTCGTTCACCTGGTCCTGCAACTTCTCGGCCCCTGTCACCATAGAGCGGAACTTGTACAACATAAAGAGCCGCCCGTTCTCCCCCACCCGCCACTGGCGGAAGAGAACGGGCCCGGGCGAATCCAGTTTGATCGCCAGCGCCACAATGCCCATCACTGAAAGTGCTAGAAGAGTCAGTATACCGCCGACAACCAGGTCAAAGGCCCGCTTGACCAGCCGCTGGTAGGCATTGAGCGCCGGCGCCCGCAGGTTGATCATCGGGATACCTGCGAAATCCTCCACGGAGGCCCGATAGAGCGCCAGGGCAAAATAATCGGGGATGACATAAACGCGGAGTGGGAGTTCGTGGAGGACCTGCACCAATTGGTCCAGCCGGGCGTGGGCCCGGCGAGGGAGGGCAATGACCACATTCTCCACTCCATACTCCCTCACTACCCGGGCCGCGTCGTCCAGCGTCCCCAGCACCGGCAAGCCGCACTCCTGTTTGGCCGGATCGTCGTCCAGGAACCCCACCAGTTCCAGGCCAGTCCAGGCATACCGCTGAATCTCCTCCGCCACCCGCCGTCCCACCTCTCCCGCTCCGACGATGAGGACCCGATGCCGGGCCGGTGGGGCCTTGACCCCCTTCCAGGTCAGCCGGGCTACCGCGCGCCAGCCCAGGAGCAGGAAGAGATTCAAGGAGATGAAGGTCAGGAAGAGCCAGCGGGAGACCCCTCGCTCGGTGAGATAGAGCAGGCCGGCGAAGGAGAGGGAGGCCAGGAAGGAGCCAAAGGCGACCAGCCTCAATTCGTCCGCCGCCCGATAGATCCGGCGGGGGTCGTAGGCGGAGACCCCCAGCAGGAGCAGCACCCAGAGCGAGGGCGCGATGAGGTAGAGATAGGCCGGGAGACGAACAGCAGGCAGGTGCTGGAGGCCGGGAAGAGAGGCGGGGAGTTGAGGGCGCAGGAGGACGGCCCCGTGCAGGGCGGCCGCCGTCAGCGCGGCATCCAGGGTCATAGAGAAAATCACGAAATCCACGCTGAAGCGCCGGAGCATGGGAGCCTCCTTCCCTACGTAGAGAAACCACAGATCACACAGATTTCACAGATGATCTGCTGGTATGCCATCACAAGTATTCGCGCTGGTCTTTTCTCAGCCCCACCGCCTCCAGCACCACCAGCGCCACGAAGAGGGGGTTGTTGATCAGGTATCGCCGCCAGAGGCGGCGGGGCTCGGTGAGCAGACGAAAGAGCCATTCCAGGCCGGCACGCTGCATCCAGCAGGGGGCCTGGGGTTTGCGGCCGGTGAGGAAATCAAAGGCAGCACCAACCCCAATCAGGACCGGGGCCGCAAGCCGCGCCCGGTGCTCGGCCATCCAGTACTCCTGCTTGGGAGAGCCAAGCCCAACCCAGACGATATCCGGATCGGCCGCGTTGATCATTCGCACTACCTGTTCGTCCTCCTCGGGGCTCAGGGGCCGGAAAGGCGGTGAATATGTCCCCACCACCCGCAGGCCGGGAAAACGCTTCTGGAGCACGTCCGCCAGTTGCTGCGGCACCCCCGCTGCCCCGCCGTAGAAGAAGTGGCGGTATCCCGTCGCGGCCGACCGTTCGCAGAGGGCCAGCATCAGGTCGGGGCCGTAGACGCGATCCACGTGGCGGAATCCCTTCAGCCGGCTTAGCCAGACCAGCGGCATTCCATCCGGGGTGACCAGCCCGGCCTGATTGTGGATCCGCCGCAGGGCCCCATCTCGCTGGCTCTCCATCACCCCGTGGACGCCGGTTACGCAGACATAGTGGGATTCCCGGCGGGCAATCCAACCCTCGATGATACCCAAAGCCATCGCCATATTGATGGCACTGACGTCGACGCCAAGAATGTCAACCCGTGGTGGTGTCCACACCCACAAACCTCCAAAGTGGACCTACTCGTATGCCTTGCTTCGATGGGCAATGAGCAGGATGGTGACAGTCTTCCTCTCCTCATCCACTTCGTAAACAACCCGCCAGTCACCCATCCGGTAACGAAAATAGCCTGCAAGAGATGCTCTGAGCCGCCGGATGTTGGGATGTTCATAAGGGGTTTCGCGAAGTTGGGCAAAACAGCGATGAAGCCGCCGAACCAGAGACGGGTCCGCTTTTTCGTAAAACCGCTGAGCCTCACGGGTAAGTACAAGATCATACATCGCGGCGGATGTCCTCGAAACGGACCACTTCTCCAGCCGCCGCCTGCTGCACAGCCCGGCGGAAAGCAGCCTCAAAGCCCGCCAGAGATAGCAACTCCTGCGTTGCCTCGTTCTCTTCCCGCTCCTCCAAATAGGCCAGAAAATCGCTCGCCACGCGCAGTCTCTCTAAGGAAAGCCTGCGCAAGCGATGCTCCGTCTCCTGAAGCAGCATTGATCTTTCTTGCACTGGCACGCGCTCCATTTGGATTCCCCCCTCCTTAACCTGATGTTTACCCGGTCGTCTCTCCCCGGCCATACAGAAGATCACCGCTCCGTCAGCATCCGCCCCAGAATTCCCCGAACCTGTTCCCGGTCTTTGGTGGCGAAGTACCAATCAATGGTGCGCTTGAGGCCCTCCCGGAAGGGCACCTGCGGCTCCCAGCCCAAAAGTTTTTTCGCCAGCGAGTTATCTGCCACCCGGTTCAGCGGGCCGGTGGGCATATCGGGGCGAAAGACGATCTCGGCCCTATGGCCGGTATACTCGAGCACCATTTTCACCGCGTCTATGACGCGTACTCGCTCCATAGTGCCCAGGTTGACCGCCGTCCCGTCGTCAATCTTCTCGGCGGCCAGGATAGTGCCGCGCACAATGTCGTCAATGTAGGTCCAGTTGCGGACCTGGGTGCCGTCGCCCCAGACCTCAAAAGGGTTCTGGCCGATAAAGGCTTTGGCGATCATCGCAATGACCGCGTGATTCTCCACCCCGCGCGGGCCGTAGACGGTGAAGTAACGGCAGGAGGCCGCCTTCATTCCGTACTCACGACAGTAGGCCTTCAGTGTGAGTTCGGCCATCAATTTGGCCCAGCCGTACATGTTGTCGGCGTCGTAGGGGGGCTTGACCAGGTCCTCGGTCAGATAAATCTCTTTGTCGGAGTCGCTCTGCAGGAAGTTGGGGTAAACACAGCCGGATGAGGCAAAGATGACCTTTTCCACCCCAGCCCGACGGGCTTCCCAGAAGACGAGGCCGTCCAGAAAGAGATTGGAGGCTGGCCCGGCCTGGTGCAGGTCCACATAGCCGCGCCCGCCGTGGTCGGCAGCCAGGTGGAAGACGATTTCAACATCCCGCATCGCCATGCGGGCCACACCTGGCTCCCGCAGGTCGGCCTGGATGAACTCCACTGTGCCGTCCGCCAGGTGCCCCTGGATGTTCTCCAGTTTGCCGCTGGAGAGGTCATCCACGATGCGCACTTTCGCCCCGCGCTCCACCAGGGCATCGGTGAGGTGGGAGCCGATGAATGAGGCTCCGCCGGTAACAAGAACGCGCCGGTTTTGCCAGAATGACATACTCTACCTCCAGAATCAAAGTTTGATGGCAATGAGGGATTGGATCAATCCCTGAGAACACCCTTTCCAGATTTCCGCATCACATACTCAACTGCCTGCCGGAATCCCAACACCATCCGCTCATTATCCCAGCCGGCGATGATTCGCCGGGCGTTCCGGCTCAGCCGCTCTCGCAAATCCGCATCGTCCAGGATGCGCTGCAGAGCCTGGGCCAGCGCGGTGCTATCCCGCTCCGGCACCACGAACCCGTTGATCCCGTCCTGCACCAACCCACCCGCCGCCGCCCCCACTGCATCGCTCGCGTTCAACCGGGGCGTGCCGGTGATCGCGAGCGATGCAGTGGGGGCGGCGGCGGGTCGGTTGGTGCAGGACGGGATCAACGGGTTCGTGGTGCCGGAGCGGGATAGCACCGCGCTGGCCCAGGCTCTGCAGCGCATCCTCG
>JASFBC010000313.1:0-2863 GCA_036172315.1 Anaerolineae bacterium
CCGGCTTCCGCTTTGGGAGGGGCGGCCCTTCGGGCCGCCGCCCCGTTCGTGGTAAGGCCCGGAACGGAGTGGAGTGCCGTCGGTTAGCGTCCATCCCCCTCATCCTACATCGCCGCGCCCGATGGGAGGTTCGCGCCGGCGGAGCCGGGCACCAGAGAGGGCCCGGCGTCCGGCGCCACCCGCTCGCCCTTGCGGGCCCGCGACCGGCGGGGACGGTGAGCCCTCGGTTGGGCCGGCGCCTCCTGCGGCTGTGGCGGGAGCAGGGCCACCTCCAGCACCTCATCCATCCGCTCCACCATCCGCACTTTCAGTTCCCGCGTCACCTTGCGGGGAATCTCCACCAGGTCCGGCTGGTTCCGTCTGGGGATGACGACCTCTTTCATCCCGGCCCTATGGGCCGCCAGCAGTTTCTCCTTAATACCGCCGACAGGCAGAACCCGCCCCCGCAGGGTGATTTCACCTGTCATCGCCACCTTTCGCCGCACGGGGCGGTGGGTGAGGGCGGAGATGAGGGCCGTCGCCATAGTGATGCCCGCCGATGGACCGTCCTTGGGAATGGCCCCCTCCGGCAGGTGGATGTGGATGTCCGTCTTCTCAAAGACGTCCGGCGCCACCCCCAGGTCTTTGGAACGGGAACGGGCGTAACTGAGCGCGGCCTGGGCCGATTCCTGCATCACCTCGCCCAGTTGGCCAGTGAGGGTCAGGTTGCCCTTGCCGGGCATCAGGGCGACCTCCACTGGCATCAGGTCGCCGCCCGCTTCCGTCCAGGCCAGCCCCACAGCCAACCCGATTTCATCCTTCTCCTCTGCCTCGTCGCGCGGATAGCGGGGCGGGCCCAGGTAACGGGGCGGGTCGGCAGGGGTGACTCGGGTCAGCGGTTTCTTCCCCTCCGCCAGCCGCCGCGCCGCCTTGCGGCAGATGTTGGCGATCTCCCGCTCCAGGTTGCGCACGCCGCCCTCGTAGGTGTACTCCCGAATGATGCGCCGCAGCGCCCCGTCGGTGAACGTAATCGGATGCCCGTTCAACCCGTTTTCTTCTATCTGCCGGGGGATAAGAAACCGGCGGGCAATCTCCAGTTTCTCTTCCTCCACATAAGACGGGAACTCTATCACCTCCATCCGGTCCCGCAGCGCCGGAGGAATCGGGTCCAGCGTGTTGGCCGTGGTGATGAAGAAGACTTTGGAAAGGTTATACGGCACTTCCAGGTAATGGTCAGAGAAAGCGTGGTTCTGCTCCGGGTCCAGCACCTCCAGGAGCGCCGCCGCCGGGTCGCCCCGGAAATCCAGCCCCAATTTGTCCACCTCGTCCAGCATAAAGACGGGGTTGATCGTCTTCGCGCGCCGCATCGTCTGAATGATGCGGCCGGGAAGGGCACCGATATACGTCCGACGGTGCCCCCGAATCTCCGCCTCGTCCCGTACCCCGCCCAGGCTCACCCGGACGAAGTTCCGCCCCAGGGCTTTGGCGATGGCCTGCCCCAGGCTGGTCTTGCCCGTCCCCGGCGGACCTACGAAGCAGAGGATGGGGCTGCGCATCTTCTCTGGGGCCAGTTTTTTGACCGCGATGTACTCCAGGATGCGCTCTTTGGCCTTCGGGAGGCCGTAGTGGGAGGACTCCAGCACCTCGGCGACGTGGTTCAGGTCCAGGTTGTCTTCCGTCTCCTCAACCCAGGGCAGTTCCAGCAGCCAGTCCAGGTAGGTGCGGATGATGCCGACGTCGGGGGCCATAGGCGGCATGGCGGCCAGGCGGGCCAGTTCCCGCTCCGCCTGTGCGCGCACCTCCGGCGGAAACGGCGCCTGCTCTATCCGCTCCCGCAACTGGTTGATCTCCTGAGTGAAGGTATCCGTCTCCCCCAGTTCCGTCTGGATGGCCTTCATCTGCTCCCGCAGGAAGTACTCCCGCTGAGAGCGGTCCACCTCCTGCTGGACCTGGGAATGGATTTTGTCTTCCAGTTCCAGGACGTCCAGTTCTTTCGCCAGCAGGACATTGACCCGCTGCAGACGGGCGGTGGGGTCCAGCGTCTCCAGGACTTCTTGTCGCTGCGCGGTATCCAGGTTGAGGCTCTGGGCGATGAGGTCCGCCAGCCAGCCCGGCTCCCGGATGTTCAGCGCGAAGACGTAGAGGTCTTCGGGCAGATGACGGCTCAACTGGACGACCCGCTCAAAGAGATTGAGGACGGCTCGCATCAGCGCTTCGGTCATCCGGGAGCGCTCGGTGGGCTCCCCGATGGGCATTGCCCGGACGCGGATATATGGCTCCAGATGGATGTATTCCAGAATCTGCACTCGCTGATGGCCCTGGGCCAGGATGCTGAGGGTACCATCGGGCATGCGGAGCATGCGCCCGATGATGATATCGGTGCCGAAGTTATAGAGGTCTTCCGGCCCCACCTCTTCTACCTGAGCGTCCCGTTGGGCGACGGCGATGAGCGGCTCGTCCAGTTCCAGCGCCACCTCCACCGCCTCAATGGACGACGGCCGCGCCACCACCAGCGGGGCGACCATGCGCGGGAAAAAGACCATATCCCGCAGGGGCAGGAGCGGCCCTTCAATGATCTCCTCCGTCTGCTCCTCGGGAGATTCCTCTTCCTCATACTGGTCAAAATAGGAGAAAAACCCGGGCTGTGACCAGCCCATTTGGGTCCACCATTTGCCCCAATCGTGATTCATAATGCGTGCTCCGTATTGCGTATTCCGTATTGCGTACTCCGTTACTCCGCCCGCCGAATGTAGCGCGGGCCGTTACGCAGGCTAACAGCCTGCGCTACAGGCTAACAGCCTGCGCTACAGGCTAACAGCCTGCGTTACAGGCTAACAGCCTGCGTTACAGGCTAACAGCCTGCGCTACAGGCTAACAGCCTGCG
>JASFBC010000314.1:0-8948 GCA_036172315.1 Anaerolineae bacterium
GCGCAGTCGTTGGTGGGGAAGGTTTTGTCCAGTTGAGCCATGTGCCCACCGATGGCGGATTTTTGCTCCACCAGGTAGACCTTGAAGCCGGCCTCCGCCAGGTCCAGTGCGGCCTGGACCCCGGCGATGCCCCCACCGACCACAAGGACGGAACCGACCACGCCGTTGGAATGCTCGGCCATAATGCCCCCTGTACAAAGAATTAAAAATTAGCAATTAACGGTGATTAGCGGCCGACTTTGCTACGCGGGTTCTGACGAACATTCTGGACGATGGAATTGTTAATTTTTTTCAGCGGGCTCGGCCCCAATTCCCTCACCTTCTCCGTCATCCGGCGCGCCGCCTCGGCAAAAGTGGCGCCCATGCCGCCGGAGACGAAAACGATGTCCAGCCGGTCCCCCCCGATGCCAATTTTATCCAGCAGCGACCGGGCATACTTCACCCGCGCCAGCGCGCGGTGGTTGCCGTGCCCGTGGTGACAGTTCCCCAGCGGGCAGGCGACGATGTAGACCCCATCGGCTCCCCTCTCAAAGGCCTCCAGGATGTAGCGGATGTCGGCCTTGCCGGTGCAGGGAAGACGCACCAGCCGGACGTTGGATGGGTACTTCAGTCGCAGCGCTCCGGCCGTATCCGCCGCCATGTAGCCGCAGTAGATGCACGTAAACGCCACGATCTCCGGCACGAACTTCTCGTGCCCATTATCGTTGAGGCTCATACCACCTCCCGTTTAAACCTCTACGATCCCCGCGTGCGTATCCCCAGCGCTGGCACGATTTCCAGCAGGTCATTTACAGCACCTGGGCCAGCACCTGCTCATCCTTGTACGCCACCAACTGGATGGCTTTCGCCGGACACTCCGCCGTGCAGGTCCCACAACCCTGGCACAGCGCGGGCTCAATATACGCCGCGCCCCGGATCCCGCCCACTCCGATGTCCATATAGCGGACTTTTGGGATGCCAAAGGGGCAGACCCGGACACAGGTCAGACAGCCCACGCATTTGGACTGATTTATCTGGGCTACCACTCCGCCGATGTAAAACTTGTCTTTTGTCAGGATGGTCAGCGCCCGGCCTGCCGTCGCCTGCGCGTTGGCGATGCACTCCTCAATGAACTTGGGGTAGTGGGCCATGCCGCAGACGAAAATTCCCTCAGCGACAAAATCCATCGGCCGCATCTTCAGATGCGCCTCCATAAAGAAGCCCTCCCGCGAGAGGGGCACGTCCAGAATGCGGGCCAGCCGCTCCGTCCCCTCAGAAGGCAGGACCGCCATGCTCAGCGAGACCAGGTCCGGATAGAGCGGCACCTCCCGCCGGAGCGACGGGTCCCAGGCCACCAGTTCCAACTGCGGGCCGACGGAGCGGATGGATGGGACATGTTCCTCATCGTAGCGGATGAAGATGACACCGCGCCGCCGCGCCTCGGTGTAGACCGCCTCCCGGAAGCCGTAGGTGACGATATCCCGGTAAAGGACCACCACCTGGCAATCCGGATTCAACATTTTGATGCGGATGGCGTTTTTCATCGTGTTGGTGCAGCAGATACGACTGCAGTAGCCCACCTCCCCCTCAGGCCAGACGCACTGGATGAAGACGACCTGGTTCAGGTCGGCGATGCGCTCCGGACGGTGGACGATCATTTCCTCCAGTTCCATGGAGGTGATAACGCGGGGGTCCCGGCCGTACATATAGACCGACCCACGCCACTCCTGTCCGCCGGTCGCGACAATGGTCACGCCGTGGCGGACTTCCGTCTCCACCCTCTCGCCGGTGCGGGTGGTGGTGCGCAGGAGGGCACGGAAATCGCCCACCCGGCCGGTATGGGAGAGAACCTCGGTGCGGGTAAGGACGCGGACGCGCTCGTGGCCCACCACCCGGTTGACCAGGTCCCGCAGGAGTCGCTGCGGGTCTTCCCCCTCCGCCACGTAGTAGACGTGACGGAGATTGCCGCCCAGTTCCGGCTCCCGCTCCACCAGGACCACTTCGTAGCCCGCGTCGGCGATGGCGAGGGCGGCCGTCATTCCGGAGACGCCGCCACCGATAACCAGCGCGCGGGGCTCCGGCACAACAGCCTCTTTGAAGACCGGCTCCGCCAGCCGCACGCGCGCCAGCGCCGTCCGGACCATCTCTTTCGCCTTCCGCGTCCCGCCCGCCGGGTCGTCCACATGCACCCACGCGCAGTGCTCCCGCAGGTTGACCATCTCCATCAGGTACGGGTTGAGGCCGGCCTGGCGGGTGACCTTCTGGAAGAGCGGCTCGTGGGTCCGGTGGCTGCATGCGCCGACGACGACCCGGTTCAGGTTGTGCTCCTGGATAGCCCTCCGGATGGCATCCTGACCGGCCTCAAAACAGCCGTAGTCCACCAGTTGGACGTGGGCCACGTCCGGTTGGGTGCGGGCCCAGGCCGCCACGCCCTCCACATCAATGACGCCATCCAGCGTGGGCGTGCAGCGGCAGAGAAAGACACCGATGCGCGGGGACTCGCCGCGCACGTCCCGCTCCGGCACCAGCCCGTCCGGCTTCCAGAGGAAGGGGTACTCCCGGCTGGAGGGGTGTTCGCCCAGGTGCTCCCGCAGGAGCCGCATCCCGTCGCCGGCCGCACCCGCTGCATCCAGAATCGTCTCGGCAATCTCTTTGGGCGATTGGAAGGTCCCACAAACGTAGATGCCGGGGCGGCTGGTCTCCAGCGGATTGAATTTGTCCGTCTCGCAGAAGCCGTAGGGATTCAGGTCAACCCCCAGGACGCGCGCCAGGTCACGGGCGCCATCCGGGGGGCGGGCGCCCAGGGAGAGGACCACCATGTTAAACCGATCCTCCCGTATCCGGCCCCCCTCGTCCGGATAGCGGAGAATCAGGTCGTGGGTCTGCGGGTCCTCTTTGACCGCCGAGATACGACAGCGGGTGTACTCCACCTGGTACTCCCGCCGGGCCTGTTCGTAGTAGGCGTTGAACTCTTTATTGAAGGCCCGCTCGTCCATAATGAAAATCTGGCAATGAACGCCCGGGATACGCTCTTTAGCGATCATCGCCTCTTTGGTGGCGTACATACAGCAGATGGACGAGCAGTAGGGATGCTTCTGGTCCCGCGAGCCGACGCACTGGAGCCAGGCGATGCGCTGGGGGACCTTGCCGTCGGACGGGCGCAGGACAATGCCCTCGGTAGGGCCGGACCGGCTGGCCAGCCGCTCGTACTGCATGGAGTGGATGACATTGGGGAAGCGCCCGAAGCCCAGTTCGCCGTACTCCTCCGGGTCGGAAAGGGCGTACCCCATGGAGAGGATGATAGCGCCGACGTTCAGGTCCCGTCCGTAGGGCTCCTCGTCCAGGTTCACCGCGCCCGTCGGACAGACATCGACACACCGCCGGCATGTCTCGCAGCGGGGGACTTTATCCACCACATAGGCGTCGGGCAGGGCACGGGGGGCCATTTTGTAGATGGCCTTGCGGGTGACCAGTTCTGCTTCAAAAGGACTGGGAAGGTCTACCGGACAGACGGCAGCACAGAGACCACAGTTGATGCATTTCTCCGGGTCCACATAAGTGGGCCGATGCCGCACGGTGACGGTAAAATCGCCCGCCCGGCCCTCCACCCGGATCAAGTCGGTGTTGGTGAGAATCTCAATGTTGGGATGACGGTTAAAGTCCAGGAACGCCGGGGAGATGGACGGTCGGGTACAGCCGTAGCCGTGGTCGGAAGTTCCCCGGCAGAGGACACAGTCATGGGTGGGGAACATGTAGCCCAGTTGGGCCACCCGCCCGCCCAGCCAGGGCAGACTCTCTACCAGATAGACCTTCAGGCCGGCCTCGGCCAGGTCCACAGCGGCGCGCATCCCGCCGACGCCGCCACCGACAACCAGAACAGATGATGTGGGGTGATGGGGAGTTGCCATGTTCGTCCTCATCAAAAAAGTAGACAAGGAGACAGAGCGATGGTATGACACTCTATCATCAAACACCGCGCCAGTTGCCAGACCTTTAGGTCCTCAAAGCCGCTCGTCGCCACCTCGCCACTCTTCGCCTGCCGCTTCACCGCGCCCACCCCTCTACACCTTATACCTTGTATCCTATCTCCTCGTATAATCCGGCAGCAGGATGGGGGAGACGACACCCGTATCCACTCCCGCCTCTTCCAGTTCGCGGCTCCACTTCTCCAGATGGGCCAGAGTGGGCTGGCCGGGCGTGACCTGATGGGCCCAGAGCGCAGCACTGCGGCCCGACCGTCGGCCAAAGACCAGAATCTCCAGCAGGGAGTTGCCCATCAGCCGGTTATGGCCGTGGACGCCCGCGCTGATCTCACCGGCGATGTAGAGGCCGGGGACCTGGGTGGAGCCGTCGGCCCGCAGCCGCACCCCCCCATTTTGATAGTGCAGGGTCGGATAGACAAGAATCGGTTCCTTCGTGATGTCAATCCCGAAGCGGCCGAACTGGCGCACCATAGCCGGGAGCGCCCGCTGGATGGTGCCCGGGCCGTGGATGATGTCTATCATGGGCGAATCCAGCCAGACCCCAGGCTGTCCGGTCGGGGTGACGACGCCGTTGCCCCGCGCGCACTCCCGGATGAAGGCCGCCGCCTCCACGTCGCGCGGCTCCAGCGGGTAGACAAACTGCTCGCCGTATTTGTTGACCACCTGGGCGCCCAGCCCGCGCACCTTCTCCGTCAC
This sequence comes from Anaerolineae bacterium, assembly GCA_036172315.1. Taxonomy (GTDB): domain Bacteria; phylum Chloroflexota; class Anaerolineae; order B4-G1; family DUEL01; genus SpSt-77. The sequence continues at coordinate 4,659 of JASFBC010000314.1, forward strand.
CAGCAGGCCCAGAATCTGCTCCGGAAAGGCCGCACCGGTGGGATGGTACTGCATGGATTCCAGGTAGCCCAGCGGCGCGCCCACCCGGTAGGCCAGGACGACGCCGTCGGCGGTGGCACCATAATGGTTGGTGGTGGGGAAGCCCTGGTAATGGAGCCGTCCGCCGCCGCCCGTCGCCAGAACGATGGCTTTCGCCCGAATGTAGCCCTTCGCGCCCGTCTCCAGGTTCATCACCACCGCGCCGGCGATCTGCCCTTTGTCGTCCAGCACCAGTTCTATCGCCGGAGAGAACTCTATGACGGTGATGTCCGGCTCCCGGTTGCGGACCTCGTCCCGCAGGGTGCGCATAATCTCCGCGCCGGTGTAGTCGCGAGCCGAATGCATCCGCCTGCGGCTGGTGCCGCCGCCGTGGGCCTCTATCATCGTCCCATCCGGCTCCTTGTCAAACATCATCCCCAACTCTTCCAGCCATCGGATGACAAAGGGCGCGTCCATCACCAGCGCTTCCACCAGTTCGGGGACGTTGGTGAAGTGTCCGCCACCGATGACGTCCAAATAGTGAATCACGGGGCTGTCGTTGGGACGGTCAGCGGCCTGGATGCCGCCCTGGGCCATCATGGTGTTGGCGTCGCCGAAGCGGAGTTTGGTCACCAGGATGACCCTGGCGCCGTTTTCCTGGGCCAGGAGCGCCGCCGACGCGCCGGCACCCCCGCCGCCGATAACCAGGACGTCCGTCTCGGCGATCGGGTTAGAAAGGTCAAAATCCGGGCCAATGTGGGGGCGGCCCTCCACGATGTCCGCCAGTTCCAGCGGCATCCTCTGCCCCTTGCTGACGCCGACACGGATGGCGCGGAAGGTCTCCTCCTTGTAATCAGGGTGATAAGCCTTCAGAATCGCCTCCCGCTCCTCCAGCGTCATCGTCGGGAAGGTCTCCTTCAGACGCCGGGGCCGGGTCGCCTCCACCAGTCGGATAGATTCCTGCATCTCCGGCGGGTAACCGCTCATGGACTTGCTCCTTATTGAGGAGGATTTCACCGGGTAGTCCGGAAGCGTTTCCGGCAAGACGTCTCTCCGCTGAGCCCCAGAGCGAATGCGGACCGCGAGAAAGCCGAAAGAGTCAATGCTTGTCCGCATCACTCCGGCTCTATCTCCCGTGCCTTGTATCGGGCTTTTAACTCATCTATGCTCATGCTCTTCAGAGCCTGAATCTCCGCATCAAACTTGCCGTTTCGGATTTCCTCAAGCCGTTCTTCCAAATGCCTGGAACAAGGGGCCAGGTAGCGGCCATAGAGGCGGCGGGCCAGGATAGCGATGTTGTACTGAGCCTCCTCCGCCGGACAGCGGGCCGCGCAAAGGCCGCATATGATGCAGTCAAATGAGAGGTCGGCCATACGGGCGATATCACCCCGCATCCCGGCGGCCATGTAGGCCCGGACGTCTATCTGCTGAGGGCAGGCTTTGGTGCACGTACCACAGCCCAGACACCGCAGGACCTCGGGATACAGGCTGAAGAGCGTGGTCGGCGTCGGCTCCAGTTTGGTGATGTCGTAGGTCGCCCGACGGGCCGGGAAGAAGGGCAACTGGGCCAGATACATGTTCGGTTGCACCACCGTCTGGCAGGCCAGGCCGAAGTAGAGTTTGGGGTCGCCCTGGATACGGTAGGCGGTGGCACAGGCGCCGCAGAAGCCGCCGCGACACCCCACGCCGCGCACCAGTTTGTACCCCGCGTACTCCATGGCCTTCATAATGGTCAGCCCGGCGGGGACCATGTACTGCTTGCCCATAATGAAGACAGGGATCAAGTTCTCCTGCTGTTCAGCCATACCAGCCTCCGCGTTGTGTATGGCGTGTTGCGTGAACCCAGAATACGCAAATACGCAGCACCGTTACCTCTCCTCCCCCACCTGCGACCACTCGTCCTCGCGGAAGGTGATCAGCGGCAGGGGCTCCTCCACACTGCGGCCGGGGACGTAGTCAAAGACAGCCTGGAGTTGCTGGCCGACGGCCCGGAAGACCCGGCCCACCGGCAGGTCGGCGGGGCAGGCATCGGTGCAGAGGCCGCAACCGATACAGGAGAGCACCATATGATTGAGCCGGGTCAGGTGGAAGAGCATCGTGTCCGCCGGGAGCCGATACGCCCCCTTGCGCCGCGCCCACTGCATGTACTGAACGGGCTCGTGCTCCATGACCGGGCTCTTGAAGAGACAGGTCTTGCAGTAACAGATCGGACAGACGGTCATACAGTTGTGACAGCGAACGCAGGCCGCAAAGACGCCCTCCACACCCTCTTTCTCCAGCCGGCTGCGAATCTCGGCAAAGACGGCATCGCGGGCCTGAATGCGGCTCCGAGTAACCTTATCCACCACTTCGGCCCGCCGACCGTCCTCTGGCGCGGCCTCCAGGCCCAGCCGCCCGGCCAGTTCGTCAGAGAGGAGGATGGGGATGCCCGCCGGAGAGTCGGCGCCGAAGAGTTCTATGCGGACGTCGCCGGCCACGGCCGAGAAGTTCTCGCACATCTGGCAGGCGTCCCGGAACGCGTAGCCGGATTGAGGGGCCAGGTCGCCCGTCCGCATCCCGGCCAACAGAGCCGCCCGGTCCACGCCGCCGTTCGCCCGCATCCTCTGATAGTCAGGGACGGTGTAGGTGCCGGGGCAGTCCACCACCACCGTCACCAAATCCTCCAGGCTGGCTTGCTGGAGTTTGACCAGTTCCACCAGCGCGCGGTACTCGCAGGGGTGCAGGACGGCGGCGATCCGCCCGCGCGGCTGGCGGACGGTCACCGGCCCGACGACGCGCGCCGCGTTCAGACCCAGCACCGGTGTCAGCGGGTCCGCCGCGTCCAGAAGCGCCGGGTCCGCCACCAGCGCCAGCGTGACCGCGCCAGAGGGCATCTCCATCGGCACCAGAACGGCCTCCACCGTCTCCGTCTCCAGCAATCGCTTGAGGAAGCCCCTCAGAGCCGCCAAAATATCCTGATGCTCAACGGGAATGCTTGCTCTCATGATCTCTCCTTGCTGATTGGAGATTCTCTGCGCAGACGACGATACTCCACCAGGAGAGTGGAGTCATCCAGAGCCTGCTCAAATTGCCGCAGCCAACCTTCTACATACTCATCGTTCAGCGTATCCCCCTGCCGATGAACAATACCGGCAGCGTCCTCATGGTCTCTGGGACGGGTGGAGATCAACTTGTAAATCAGCAAATCTTCGGCACTGCAGAGATAGATGACTTTGCCGGCCTCAATCTCCACGGGTTGGGCCCGGCGGATAACCTCCCGGTCAAACTCCGTATCTGCCAGCAATAGGTCCAACCGCACTCCCCTCCTGTCCTGAACGAATAGAAAGCCGAGTTTCTTCAATGTTCCCAACGGGTCATCGGCCAGAAGCAGATACTCATCAGCCAACACAGGGAGCAGCCGGGAGGCCTCTTCACGCCCCAGCAGGACTCGTACATCCACATCGCGGGTCGCGCGGGGCTCACCCCAGACGCTCAGAGCAATCCCGCCCACCGCTGCGGAAGGGATGCCTTCGCGCCGAAGACGCTCCTGCAGGGCCCAGAGAGACTCAATCAAGTTCACGCCGCTCCTTCAGCCATCGGTCCAGTCGTGCCAGCCGCCGCTGGAGTTCCGCCAGGTAGGCCATCCGCTGGGGGCGGAAGAGAGCCTCTGTCGCCTGGAACTGCGGCTCTAGGGCCCGCTGGAGGGCCAGATATTGCTGCAGGCTCTCCTGCACTGTCATCCGACGCAGTAGTCGCACTCGCTCCGCCTCCAGGTTCTCCCATCCCTCCCGGATTCGCCGCAAATCGCTCATCGGGGATCGCATCACGCAATACGCAATAGGCGACCCATCACACCGCCCATTCCCGCTTCATCGGGTTGGGCCCCTTCTCCTTCAGGTACTGGGTCATCTGGGTGACGGTGTCGGCGAAGCGCTGGCCCTCCGAAGCGGAGATCCAGCGCAGCCAGACCCGGTCCTCCTCCATCCCGGCCTGCTTGAGGATTTCCTTGAGGGCGATGATGCGCCGCCGGGCCTTATAGTTGCCGGACTGGTAGTGGCAATCGCCGGGATGACAGCCGCCGATAAGCACCCCATCGGCGCCGTCTAATAGCGCCTTCAGGACATAAGTCGGGTCCACCGACCCGGAGCACATCAGCCGGATGATGCGGACGTTAGGCGGATACTGGATGCGGGATGTCCCCGCCAGGTCCGCGCCCGTGTAGGTACACCAGTTGCACAAGAAAGCGACGATTTTGGGTTCAAAGCCGTTGTCGGACATAGTTCCTCCTGAACG
>JASFBC010000315.1:0-1552 GCA_036172315.1 Anaerolineae bacterium
TTTGCCCACCAGTGCTGGGCCAGGCTTGAGCGTGGTTTGCCCTGGTTGCCAGCCTGATGGCGTCACTTCCCCCGTGGCTCGCACGTGCTGGAACGCCTTGATTTGGCGGATTAACTCATCCGGGTTCCGGCCCACCTCCGGAGTCAGTACTTCCATCGCCCGAATCACGAAATCCGGGTCAATAATGAACCGGCCCCGGATATCCACGCCGGCTTCCTCATCGTACACCCCGTAGACTGCTCCTATCTTCCCACCGGGGTCAGAAAGCATCGGGAACGGTACCCCACCGCTGACCATCTTGGACAGCTCTTGCTCCTGCCAGATCTTGTGGACAAAGCGGCTATCGGTGCTTATTGCCAGCACTTCAACTCCGAGGGCCTTCAGTTCTTCGTATCGGGCAGCAACTGCTGCCAATTCCGTCGGTCAAACAAATGTGAAGTCCCCCGGGTAGAAGCAGAGGACTATCCATTTGCCCCTATAGTCGGAAAGTTTGACGGGCTGGAAGCCGATGCCCTCAATGTAGGCATGGGCCTCAAAATCAATCGCCTCTCGTCCAACTCGTGCTAACATCTTGACCTCCTTCACTGGTATTGTTGGTGTAGTTCCCTCGGACGCAGCCGAGGATTCAATGGATTGTACGATTGGCCCGCGCGCCGGTTGGACACAACCATCCCTGAGTTCTGCCATATCAACCTCCTTCAATATCGCAAGTTGTCGCACGCAAAGCTTTTTAAGGCGGGCTAACTATTATCCCGACGGTCCGGCGCAGGAGCGGCGCGGTTTTCATTCGGGTTTCCAGACCGCCCACACTTTGCCTACCAGATAGGCGTGGGCCTCAAAGTTAATGGCTTCTTGACGGACTTATGCGAGCATCTGGACCTCCTTCCTGCGATAGATAGTTGGGCTTCTGGGGACAATTCGGCGGGGGGCACAATGGGCCCCCAAGCAGGCTGGACGCAACCGCCTTATTCAGGAATGGGTGACGCCAGCCCGTCACCCATGGGAATGCTATATCCTGAGGGCTGACTCAGGGTTTTTTCCCCGTCGTCTGTGTCACTCTCCCCTTCCATCTGACAACGAGGGCAGAGGCCATAGACTTCCATATGGTAGTGGTGGGGGCGGAAGCCCGACGCCGCGATCGCTTCCCCGGGGACCGGAAAAGGGACTTCCTCAGCCCAATCTATCACAATATGGCACTTCTCGCAGATCAGGTGGATATGAGGCTGGGGATTGCCGTCATAGCGGCTCCGGCCTTCTGCGGGGATTTCCACCACCTCGCCAATGTCTTTCAGGACATCCAGGGTTTTGTAGACGGTTCCCAGGCTGATCATCGGGAAGGACGCCGAGACCTGCCGGTAGATTTCTTCGGCGGAAGGATGGTCGTCCCGGGAGAGCACTGCTTGCACAATGGCCATCCGCTGAGGGGTGAGCCGGTACCCCTGGCCCTTGAGTCGGCGAACGAGAGTGGTTAGCCGCTTTTGGAGTATAGATTCTTTGTTAGTAATCATTCTCTGTTGCAGATTATATCACAGAAGGATAAATGTGTCAAGAG